>NZ_CP106793.1:1928333-2261666 GCF_025642135.1 Streptomyces cynarae
CGACGCCGGAAGCGTGGTCCGGGAGGGCGCCGTCGCCGTCCGGGACGGGGAGATCATCGCGGCCGGGCCCACCGGGGAGCTGCGGGCCCGGTACGCGGCGGAGGAGGAGATCGACGCCGGGGGCTGTCTGGTCCTGCCGGGCCTGGTCAACGCCCATACGCACCTGGCGATGACGCTGCTGCGCGGCAGCGCCGACGACGTCACCCTTCAGGGCTTCCTGGAGCGCGTGCTGCGCCAGGAGGCCGAGCTGCTGTCGCCGGAACACGTGGCGGCGGGGGTGCGGGCGGCCGTCGCCGAGAGCGTACGGGCCGGGGTGACCTCGGCGCTCGACATGTACTGGTTCCACGAGGCGGCCGAGCGAGTGGCGCTGGAGGCGGGCTGGCGGCTGCTGGCCGGGCCCACCTTCATGGACGTCCCGGACTCCCCGGACGGCAGGGCGTACGGGGAGCGCATGGAGTGGGCGCGCCGGGACCTGGCCGCGCGGAGCGGGGAGCGGCCGGGGTTCCGGCCGGTCGTGTTCGCGCACTCCGCCTACACCCTGAGCCCGGATCAGCTGATCGGGATCGCCGCGCTGGCGCGGGAGTTCGGGGCGCTGCTGCACCTGCACGCCGCGGAGAACGCGACGGAGGTCGCCACCGTCGAGGCGCGGTACGGCAGGCGGCCGGTGGAGCTGCTGGACCAGCTCGGGGTGCTCGGCCCCGATGTGCTGCTCGCACACGCCGTCGATCTGACCGGCCCGGAGATCGCCGCGCTGGCCCGAACCGGGACGGCGGTCGCGCACTGCCCGGTGTCCAACCTCAAGCTGGGCTGCGGGATCGCGCCGGTGCCGCGGCTGCTGGACGCGGGTGTGACCGTCGGGCTCGGCACGGACGGGGCGGTCAGCTCCAACACGCTGGACGTGTTCGACGCGATGCGGCAGGCGGCGCTGGTGCACAAGGCGGCCGGTGACCCCACCGCGGTGGCTGCCGAACAGGCGGTGCGGATGGCGACGATCGAGGGCGCCCGCGCACTGGGGCTCGGAGATCGGCTGGGCTCACTGGAGGCGGGCAAGCGGGCCGACATGATCGTGCTCGACCTCGGCCGGCCGCATCTGCGTCCCCGGCACGACGTGTGGGCGACGCTCGCGTACGCGGCGCACTCCGCGGATGTGCGGGACACGGTCGTCGACGGGCGGATCCTGATGCGGGACCGGGTGCTGACCACGCTCGACGAGGCGGTGGCGCTGGCGGAGCTGGAGGCGGTGGGCTGAGCGGTCCACGGAGAGCCACCGAGAGTCCGCGGAGAGACCACGGGGGCGGCCCATGGCGAGCGGCTCCCTGTGTTTCACGGGGTGACATGGGAAATCCTGGTTCCGTTCAGCCATTCGACCCCATAATGACGCCGAGACATCGGATGTCTGAGCACCTGGGAGGCACGCCATGGCAGTCACCGACGAGGCGATCGAGAAGATCAAGGAAATGATCGTCTCCGGTGCGCTGCGCCCGGGCGACCGCCTGCCCAAGGAGAGCGAGCTGGCCGCGGAGCTTGGCCTGTCCCGCAACTCACTGCGCGAGGCCGTGCGTGCCCTGTCGCTGATCCGCATCCTGGACGTGCGGCAGGGCGACGGCACGTATGTCACGAGCCTGGACCCCCAGCTGCTGCTGGAGGCGATGAGCTTCGTCGTGGACTTCCACCGCGACGACACCGTGCTGGAGTTCCTCGCGGTGCGCCGCATCCTGGAGCCGGCCGCGACGGCCATGGCGGCCTCCCGTATCAGCGAGCAGCAACTGGACGCGTTGACCGCCCAGTTGGACAAGCTGGGTCCCGAACCCTCGGTGGAGGAGCTGGTCGCCTCCGATCTGGAGTTCCACCGGGGGATCGTGCAGGGCTCCGGCAACTCGGTCCTGTGCTCCCTGCTGGACGGCCTGTCCGGGCCCACCACCCGAGCCCGTATCTGGCGCGGCCTCACCCAGGAGGACGCGGTCGTCCGCACCCTGCGCGAGCACCGCGCGATCCTCGGGGCCCTGCGCGACCGCGACCCCGAGGCGGCCCGCTCCTGGGCGACCGTGCACATCGCGTCCGTCGAGCAGTGGCTGCGCTCGACCCTGTGAGGCTCCACGGTGTGAGCCACCCGTGCGGCGTGCCGGACCGGTAGGCGATCATGGGTGTTCGACGGCCCCGGACGGGGCAGTCATCCGTTCACTCCCCCGTGGCAGGGGACTGCGGGCGCCCTGGCCGAACGCCGTAAGGTTGGGGCGTACGTGAGGGTACGTCGGAAGGAGGCGCTGGGTGATCGAGCTCGAGGGGGTTCCCGAGCTGATCGACCCGGTCATGGTGGCCGCGTTCGAGGGCTGGAACGATGCCGGCGACGCCGCCTCCACCGCGGTCGCGCATCTGGACAGGGAATGGAAGGGCGAGGTCTTCGCGGCGCTGGACGCCGAGGACTACTACGACTTCCAGGTGAACCGCCCCACAGTGTTCATGGAGGCCGGGGTCCGCAAGATCACCTGGCCCACGACCCGGCTCTCGGTGGTCCGCGTCGGCGGTGAGAAGCCTCGCGACCTGGTGCTGGTCCGTGGCATCGAACCGTCGATGCGCTGGCGCTCGTTCTGCAACGAGTTGCTGGGCTTCGCCCATGAGCTGGGCGTGGAACTGGTGGTGATCCTCGGCGCCCTGCTCGGCGACACCCCGCACACGCGTCCGGTCCCGATCAGCGGGACCACGTCCGACCCGGACCTGGCCCGCCGCATGGACCTGGAGGAGACCAAGTACGAGGGGCCCACGGGCATCGTGGGCGTCCTTCAGGAGGCGTGCACGCACGCGGGCGTGCCGGCCGTGTCGCTGTGGGCCGCGGTCCCGCACTACGTGTCGCAGCCGCCGAACCCCAAGGCCACGCTGGCCCTCCTCAACCGCCTGGAGGACCTCCTCGACCTGCGCATCCCGCTCGGCGAACTGCCGGAGGACGCGCGCGCCTGGCAGCTCGGCGTGGACCAGCTGGCCGCCGAGGACAGCGAGGTCGCCGAGTACGTGCAGACGCTGGAGGAGGCCCGGGACACCGCCGAGCTGCCGGAGGCGTCCGGTGAGGCGATCGCCCGTGAGTTCGAGCGGTATCTGCGGCGACGGGACGTCAGCCCGCCCGGCGGGCACGCCACGGCGGATGGCGGCGAGGGCGGCCCGTTCCTGCGGGACAACCCCGGCGGTCGTCCGCGTCCGCCGAAGCCGCCGCGGCCGGGCGGCGAGGACGAGGACTCACCGGAGGAGTGAGCGGGGCCGGTGCGCAGCAGCGCACCGGCCCCGCTCCATACCGGCGGAAGGGGCTCAGAGAGCCACGCCGAGCAGCGCGTCCACGGCCCGCGACACGACACCGGGCGCCCCGGTGTCCGTGCCGCCGCTCTCCTGCTGGAGCGTGACCCAGCGGTCGACCGCGGCGAGCGCGGAGGGCGCGTCGAGGTCGTTCGCGAGGGCGTCGCGGATCTCCTCGACGAGCGCGTCGGCGGACGGGCCGTCGGGCCGGGAGACGGCGGCGCGCCAGCGGCCGAGCCGTGCCACGGCGTCCTGGAGGACCTGGTCGGTCCACTCCCAGTCGGACCGGTAGTGGTGGGCGTGCAGTGCGAGCCGGATGGCGGCCGGGTCGACGCCGTCGCGGCGGAGCCGGGAGACGAAGACGAGGTTGCCCTTGGACTTGGACATCTTCTCTCCGTCCAGGGCGACCATGCCGGCGTGGACGTACGCCTTGGCCATGGGGAACTCGCCGGTCAGCACCTGGGCGTGCGAGGCGCCCATCTCGTGGTGCGGGAAGGCGAGGTCGGAGCCGCCCCCCTGGACGTCGAAGCCCATGCCCAGGTGGTCCAGGGCGATGGCCACGCACTCGATGTGCCAGCCGGGGCGGCCGCGGCCGAGCGAGCCGCCGTCCCAGCTGGGCTCGCCGTCGCGGGCGGCCATCCACAGCATCGGGTCGAGCGGGTTCTTCTTCCCGGGCCGGTCGGGGTCGCCGCCGCGCTCCGCGGAGAGCAGGCGCATGGCGGCGGCGTCCAGGCGGGAGACCTTGCCGAAGTTGGGGTCGGACTCGACGGAGAAGTAGACGTCCCCTTCGAGTTCGTACGCGGCTCCGAGGTCCCGCAGGCGCTCGACCAGCGGAACGATGCCGGGTATCGCCTCCACGGCGCCTATGTAGTGCCGCGGGGGCAGCATCCGCAGGGCGGTCATGTCCTCGCGGAACAGGGTGGTCTCCCGCTCGGCGAGAGCCACCCAGTCGACGCTGTCGCGCTGGGCGCGCTCGAGGAGGGGGTCGTCGACGTCGGTGACGTTCTGGACGTAGTGGACCTGGCGCTTGGTGTCGAGCCACACGCGCTGAACGAGGTCGAACGCGTTGTAGGTCGCCGCGTGACCCATGTGGGTCGCGTCGTACGGGGTGATCCCGCAGACGTAGATACGGGCGACGGGACCGGGGTCGAGGGCGACGAGGCCGCCGGTCGCGGTGTCGTGGATCCTCAGGTCGCGGCCCTGACCAGGCAGGGCGGGGACCTCGGAAGCGGGCCAGGCATGCATGTCATGAGCGTAACCGGCGGGAAGTTCTGTCCACGAACCGGATCGGGCGGACGGACGGCGAATGACCGGGAAGACGCTCTTGCGGGAGCCCGGCCGGTGTGCATGCCCACCCTGCGAAAGCCGCGGGCAGTCGTGCCGCGCGGCGGCACGGGTGGGCGCTGGGGTCCCCTGCTCGAAAAGCTCGGGGGCACGCATCCTGTCGGCGCCGGGAAGCGCAGCCAACCCCCGGTCGGCCTCAGCGAGCGGTACTTCTCACACCGGCGGCCAAGGAATCGCCGGCCACTCCCCGCTCGGCTCCGGGTGCCGGCCCGACTCCAGCAGCGCCTCCACCCGTGCCCGCGTCGCCCGGACCTCCGCGGGGCTGATCAGCGCGGCCAGGCGGGTGGCAAGGGCGGCCCCCTCGGAGAGGCCGTCCTTCAGTCCCTTCAGCACCTCCACCGCCTCCCCCGTCAGCGGCTCCCCCGCCCATCCCCACAGCAGTGTCCGCAGCTTGTTCTCGACGTTGAACGTGACCCCGTGGTCGATCCCGTACAACCGCCCCTCGGCCGCCGGCAGCAGATGGCCCCCCTTGCGGTCCGCGTTGTTGATGACCGCGTCCAGGACGGCCAGCCGCCGCAGCCGCTGGTCGTCGGCGTGCACGAGCAGGGCCGTCTCGCCGTCGCCGACCTCGACGAGACCGATCGCCTTCCAGCCCGGCTCGGGCTCCTCGCCCTCCACCAGGGCGAGGAGCTCACCGTCGGGCACGACCTCCACCCACAGCTGGCACATGCCCTCGCCGTACGGGCCGTCGCGCAGAACGGTGGGCGGCACGAGCCCCCAGCCGGTCGCCTCCGACACCTCGTACGCGGCGACCTCGCGCTGGGCCAGCGTCCCGTCCGGGAAGTCCCACAGGGGCCGCTCCCCGGCGACGGGCTTGTAGACGCAGGTGGCTTCCCGGCCGTCGTAGGAGACCGTGCAGTACAGCGCCGCGTTGGACGCGTCGCGGATGCGGCCGCGCACGGTCAGCTCGCCCTCGGCGAGCAGTTCGGCCGTGGTCACGCTCCGCGGCGGTATCCGTTCTGGCGCGGACATACGTGTCCTTCCGGGTCGAGCGGGAGGCTGCACAGCGGGCACGGCGGCCGCCCGGCGTTGACGACGTCGAGTGCGCGCTTGGCGAAGGCTCTGGCCTGCGCGCCGGTGAGCCGGACCCGGAGCATCGGCGGACCGTTCTCCTCGTCCTGCAGCAGCCGCTCCTCGGCCTCGGCGAGGTCCTCCTCGGAGTCGGCGTCCAGCTCGACGAGGGCCTGGGCCTCGACGACCATGCGCTGTTCCTCGGCGTCCCAGGCGAGCGCCATGGTGCCGACGCGGAACTCCTCCTCGATGGGGGTCTCCAGGGGGGCCGTGTCGGCGATCTCAGTGGGGGCCACGGCGGGGACGGCGGCGCTGCCGCCGCTGCGCCGCACGACCTCGTCGAGCAGTTCGTCCATGCGCTCGGCGAGCGCCGCGACCTGGGTCTTCTCCAGGGCCACGCTGGTCACCCGGGGTCCGGCCGAGGCCTGCAGGAAGAAGGTACGGCGCCCGGGCAGCCCGACCGTACCGGCCACGAAGCGGTCCGGGGGGTCGTAGAGGAACACCTGACGGGACACGTCCTGTCTCCATTGGATCGGGTCGGGACCGGCGGACCGCGCCGGTCCTGTGGGGTTGCTGACAACTACGCTGAACAACTACTGCGCTCGTTCGACCGCTTCACCCTACTGCGCTCGACGATCACGGTGCGCCCGCACCGCCTCCGACCGTGGCGTCCGGATCCGAGGCTTCCGGACGCGGCACGAGGGAGGAGAAATCGCCGGTGTCGCCGAGACGAACGAGAAATGGCCGCAGCCGGGTGTAACGGATCGCGGTGATGGAACACGGTTCCACGGAGATCCGCTGGAAGAGGTCGAGATGAAGTCCGAGTGCGTCCGCGACGAGAGACTTGATGACGTCGCCGTGCGAGCACATGAGGTAGACGGCGTCGGCGCCGTGGTCGCGCTCCACGCGCGCGTTCCACTCCCGTACGGCCTCCGCGGCGCGGGTCGCCATCGCCCGCATCGACTCGCCGCCGGGGAACGCGGCCGCCGACGGGTGCGCCTGGACGACCTCCATCAGCGGCTCGTCCTTCAGCTCGGCGAGCTTGCGGCCGGACCAGTCGCCGTAGTGGCACTCGCCGATCCGGTCGTCGGTGTGGGCGCGCAGTTCGGGACGGGCGTCGAGGAGCGGCTGGACGGTCTCCTGGCAGCGCTGCAGGGGGCTGGTGACGACTTCGGCGATCGGCAGCTCGGCGAGCCGCCCGGGCAGGGCCGCGGCCTGCGCGGCGCCGCGTTCGTCGAGAGCTACGCCGGGCGTCCAGCCGGCGAGGAGACCCGCGGTGTTGGCGGTGGAACGTCCGTGCCGGACGAGGAGCAACGTGGGCATGACGACCAGCCTAGGTCTTGTCGTCAAACGCCCGTCGGTGCCCGGGTGCCAGTGAGAGGAGAGTGCGCTCCGTGATCGTCGACTGCGCCGTCTACCGCGACGGGCGCCGCAACGAGGGGAACGAGGGGCCGGATGACCTCTCCACCGCGCTGGACCAGGCGCGCGCCTCGTCGGACACGTTCTTGTGGGTCGGCCTGTACGAGCCGACGGAGGACGAGTTCGATCTGGTCACCAAGGAGTTCGGGCTGCATCCGCTGGCCGTGGAGGACGCCCTGAAGGCGCACCAGCGGCCCAAGCTGGAGGTGTACGAGGACTCGCTGTTCATGGTGCTCAAGCCGGTGTCGTACGAGCCGGACAGCGACACCGTCTCCACCGGCGAGCTGATGGTGTTCCTCGGCGACTCGTTCGTGGTGACCGTTCGCCACGGTGTGGACATGCCGCTCGGGGACGTCCGCCGTCATCTGGAGCAGCAGCCCGAGATGCTGCGGCACGGGCCCACCGGGGTGCTGTACTCGATCACGGACTCGATCGTCGACCACTACCTGGAGGTGGCGACGGAACTGGGCACCGATCTGGAGGAGCTGGAGGCGGAGGTCTTCTCGCCGTCCGTCGGAGGCTCGCGGCACACCGCGTCCCGGATCTACGCCTTCAAGCGGCAGGTCCTGGAGTTCCGGCGGGCGACGGTGCCGCTGGGACCGCCGACGGCCCGGCTGGCGGGGCAGGGCGCGTACGGTGCGGCGGTGCCGTTCGTGCAGGAGAAGTCGCGGCCCTTCTTCCGGGACGTCCACGACCATCTGACCCGGGTGAACGAGTCGGTGGAGGGCCTGGACCGGCTGGTGTCGGACATCCTGTCGGCGCATCTGGCGCAGATGAGCGTGCGGCAGAACGACGACATGCGGAAGATCTCGGCGTGGGCGGCGATGGCCGCCGTTCCGACGATGATCGCGGGGATCTACGGCATGAACTTCGACCACATGCCGGAGCTCCACTGGGTGTGGTCCTACCCTGCGGTGGTCGTGATCATGGCAGTGCTCGAGGTGCTGCTGTACCGGCTGTTCAAGCGGCGGGGCTGGTTGTAGCCGGACCGCCGAGCGCGTCGCACCGCTCGGGCGTCCGCAGGGTCACCATGCGCCGGCGACCGACGAGCCGCTCGTAGGCGTAGACGAGGCGGATGGCGGTCGCGAGCAGCGCCGGCCTCGCTCCGGACCAGCCGAGGATGCGTGCCATGTGGGTCATGACCGCCAGGCTGACGTCCCGGTGGACGCGGATCTCGGCCAGTGCGTACGCGCGCAGGGTGCGCCGGATGAACCGGCCGTGTCCGGCGGCGGCGAGGCGCAGCAGTTCCTCGTGGGTGTACGCAAGGTGGTTGTCCTCGTCGTCGGAGATCATTTGGACGGCCCGGCCGATGTCCGGGTGGTCCCCGAAGTGCTTGCGCAGCATCAGCATCTGCTCGGCCGCGCGCTGCTCGGTGACCCGGCTGTGCGCCAGGTAGACGATGATGTCGCGCACGGTGAGCGGCTGGTCCGCCTTGAGCCTCGCGTGCGCGAGACCGATGCCCCGGCGCTCCAGGAGCATCGTGTAGTCGGTCTCCGGGGGCACCGGTACGGGTTGCAGGCCGCGCTTCTTGAGCAGGGCGTGGAATATGCGTCCGTGCTTGTCCTCGTCCGCGCCGTGGCGGGAGATCTTGGGGGCGAGCGCGCGTTCGCTCTCCGGCACCAGCTGGGCGATGCGCCCGTTCTCCCAGCCGCCCCGCGCCTCCCCGCCGGCCGCGATGGAGCAGAACAGCCGGAACGACTCGTCGTGGTCGAGGATCTCCTGGAACAGGCTCTTGGCCGACAGCATGGGCGCACCTCTCTGCAGGACCCGCGACGATCGGGTCAAACCGAGTCAAATAGGGCCCTGGAGGTGCTGCAACAGCTGCGTGGGGGCTACTCGGCCGAAAGGAGGAGAAGGCGGGCCGGGGCGGGCCGTAACCGCGCGGGCGGCCGAGCGTTGTTCCCCGTGACGGCCGTGGCGGGGAAGACCCCCCGAGCCCCCACCACGGCCGCAGAGACCTCTTCGCCTGTTGCCCGCTACGCGAGCCCGGCCCGCTCCAGGGCCTCAGTCCCTGCCCGGAGCCCTGCGATCCGCTCCTCGAGGGTGAAGCCCGCCGGTGCCAGGCTGAGCGTGGTGACGCCGGCCGCGGCGTAGGCCTTCATGCGGTCGGCGATCCGGTCGACGGAGCCGAGCAGGGTGGTCCGGTCGATCAGCTCGTGCGGGATCGCGGCCGCCGCGCCCTGCTTGTCGCCGGACAGGTACTTCTCCTGGACCTCGGCGGCGGCCTTCTCGTAGCCCATGCGCTGGGCGAGCTGGTTGTAGAAGTTCTGCTTGGGGCTGCCCATGCCGCCGACGTACAGGGCCGTGTAGGGGCGGAAGGTGTCGGCGAGCGCGGTCACGTCCTTGTCGTCGCCGACGGCGAGCGGGGCCGTGGGGCACACGTCGAAGCCGTCGAGGGTCCTGCCGGCCTTCTCCCGCCCCGCCCTCAGGTACTTGATCGCGGTGTCCTCGAGATGGTCGGCGGAGGGGAAGATCAGCAGGGCGCCGTCGGCGATCTCGCCGGTCTGCTCCAGGTTCTTCGGGCCGATGGCGGCGATGTAGAGCGGGATGTGCTCGCGCTGCGGGTGCACGGTCAGCTTGATCGGCTTGCCGGGTCCGCCGGGCAGCGGCAGCGTCCAGTGCTCACCCTCGTACGTCAGCCGCTCACGGGTCATCGCCTTCCGTACGATCTCCACGTACTCGCGCGTGCGGGCGAGCGGCTTGTCGAACTTGACGCCGTACCAGCCCTCGGAGACCTGCGGCCCCGACACGCCGAGGCCGAGACGGAAGCGGCCGCCGGACAGGGAGTCGAGGGTGGCGGCGGTCATCGCGGTCATCGCGGGCTGGCGCGCCGGGATCTGGAAGATGGCGGAGCCGACGTCGATGCGCTCGGTCTTGGCGGCGACCCAGGACAGCACGGTGGCCGCGTCGGAGCCGTACGCCTCGGCGGCCCAGCACACCGCGTATCCGAGTCGGTCGGCTTCCTGGGCCACGGCGAGGTTGTCCGCGTCCATTCCGGCGCCCCAGTAGCCGAGGTTGATCCCGAGCTGCATGGCCCATTCCCCTTACCGATCAGTAACGTCCCTTGGTGCCCGACCTTAGCGGGAAGGCGGGCCCCCCGGAAATCCCCTCACCGACGGGGGGAACGCGTTGTCCACAGGCCCCCCATGAGCCGAGTTCAGGCCGTAATCTCGGCGTTCATGGAGCAGAGGCATCTCGGCCGTACCGGCCTTCGTGTGTCGCGGATCGGGCTCGGCACCCTGACGTGGGGCCGCGACACGGACGAGCACGACGCCGCGGACCAGTTGAAGGTGTTCTGGGAGGCGGGCGGGACCCTCGTCGACACGGCGGACGTGTACGGGGACGGGGAGGCCGAGTATCTGCTCGGGCGGCTCATGGACGGCCTCGTGCCCCGCCGGGACCTGGTGATCTCGACGAAGGCGGGCAGCGTCCCCGACCCGGACCGCCGCTTCGACTGCTCGCGCGGTCATCTCCTCTCAGCCCTGGACGCCTCGCTCGCCCGCCTGGGCACGGACTACGTCGACGTCTGGCACGTCCACGCCTTCGACCCGTACACCCCGCTGGAGGAGACCCTGCAGGCGCTCGACCTGGCGGTCGGCAGCGGCCGGGCGCGGTATGCGGGGGTGTCCAACTTCTGCGGCTGGCAGCTGGCGAAGGCGGCGACGTGGCAGCTCGCGGCGCCGGGCGTGAGGACCAGGATCGCCAGTACTCAGATGGAGTACTCGCTGCTCCAGCGGGGAGTGGAGCGGGAGGTGCTGCCCGCGGCGCTGGACCTGGGGGTCGGGCTGCTGCCGTCGTCTCCGCTGGGCCGGGGCGTGCTGACCGGCAAGTACCGGCACTCGACACCGGCGGACTCGCGCGGGGCGTCGGAGCACATGGGGCCGTTCGTCGCGCCCTACCTCGACGACACGGCGAGCAGCATCGTCGACGCCGTGCAGACGGCCGCCGACGGGCTCGCCGCGACGCCGTTGCAGGTGGCGCTGGCGTGGGTGCGGGACCGGCCGGGTGTGGTCGCGCCGATCGTCGGCGCGCGCAACGCGCAGCAGCTCACGGCGGCGTTGTCAGTGGAGGCGCTTAGTCTTCCGGACGAGATCTGCCGGGCGCTGGACGATGTGTCGGCCCCGGTGCACCGCTATCCCGATCACGACTGGAGCACGCTGTGACCACGGACCCGGAGACGACGGAGACGGCCCCTCGGGCGGAGGACGGGGCCGGGACCGCCGGGGGCGGCGGTACGGGGAGCGACAGGGCCGCGGACCCGATGCCCGCAGAGGGGCTCGCAGAGGGCTCCGGGGACGAGGCGCCGGCGGACGGCGGCCCGGACCCGGCGGACGGCTCCCCTGGTCCCTCGCGGGACGCCGGCGAGGGCGAGGGTGCCGCCCCCGAGATGTCCGAGGCCGAGGCCGAGCTGGCCGCTCAGCGGGTCGAGCGGGAGCGGATCGAGCGGCGGAAGGCCACGAAGCAGGGACCCGTCGAGGCCGGTGGGAAGCTCAGCGGGAAGGCCGCCGACCTGCTCGCCGCCGTACGGGCCGTGGAGAGCGGTGAGAAGCCGGTGGCGAGCGCCTTCAGCGAGCCCACGCCCGCACCGCGCCGCCCCACCGCCCCCGAGCCGGTGCGGCGCCCGCAGCCCGTGGCGGCGGCCGCGGCGCCTCCCGCCGCCGAGACGGTGGCGG
Organism: Streptomyces cynarae; assembly: GCF_025642135.1. Classification (NCBI taxonomy): domain Bacteria; kingdom Bacillati; phylum Actinomycetota; class Actinomycetes; order Kitasatosporales; family Streptomycetaceae; genus Streptomyces; species Streptomyces cynarae. The sequence goes on from NZ_CP106793.1 coordinate 1,940,063, forward strand.
CGGTGCGGGCCGTCCTGGCCGAGGGCGGCGCCCCGGACACGCTCGCCCCCAGGTCGCGGAGGCGCTCGGCGAGGGGGCGGAGGCGCAGCTGCGCACCGACCCCTGGCAGCTGCTGCGCGTCTTCGGAGTGCGCCCCGAGCAGGCCGACACCTTCGCCCGCGCCCTCCTCGGCGCGGATTGCCGCCCGGACGACGAGCGCCGGGCCCGTGCGATGACGGTCTGGCTGTTGGAGCAGGCGGCCCTGGCCGGGCACACCGCCCTGGAGGTCCCGGCCCTGGAGGCGGCGCTCGGCCGGCGCCAGGTGCCCGACCCCGAGGCGGCCGTGCGCGACACCATCGCCGAGGGCGATGCCCTGGTCTTCCAGGACGCCCTGGAGTCGGCCCCACCGGGCGACGACGAGGAACAGCAGCGCCCGGTGCGCGTCCTGATCGGCCTGGAGCGGTACGCGCTCGCGGAGGAGAGCCTCGCCGACGGACTGGCCCGGCTGGTCAACTCCGTGCCGAAGGAGGACGGCGCGGCGGAGGACTGGCAGCGGGCGACCCGGTCGGCGGCGGGTTCCGGGGCGGAACTGATCGGTGCGGTCGCGGGTCACGGCCTGGTGCTGCACACCGGGTCGGAGGCGTCCCGCATCGAGTCGGCGACACTGCTGCGTGAGGCACGCCGGCTCGGGCTGCGAGCCTGGGCCGCCACGCACAGCCCGGCCGGCCGCGACCAGTTCGGCGCGCTGCTGGCCCGCCTCGACCTGCCGGACGACGGGGGAACACAGCCGCCTCTCGCCACCGTCGCGGGCCTCCTGTCCGGTGGCGAGGGTCCGGGACGGGACGCCGACGGCGCGCTGGACCTCGATCTGCTCATCGTGCTGGACGCGCCTCAGCTGGATGTGGAGACGGCGGCCCTGCTCGTGGAGTCGCTGCCCGACGGGGCCCGGCTGGTGCTGAGCGGCGACCCGGGTGTGCTCTGGTCGGTCGGCCCCGGACGCGTGTTCGGGGACCTGCTCGCGGCCCGCGTGTGCCCGCAGATCGCCTCGCGGACCCCCGACCCGGGCCCACTCGGCGAACTGGTCTCCGCCATCGGCATCGGTGAGCTGCCGCAGGTCGACGCGCCCGGCAAGGAGGTCGTGATCGTGCCGGTGCGGGACGCCGGGGAGGCGGTGCACCGGACCGTGCAGCTGGTCGCGGACTCGGTGCCGCGGGCGATCGGGGTTCCGGCGGAGGAGACGCAGGTGATCACCCCGGGCCACGGCGGCGCTGCGGGCACCCGCGCGCTGAACGCGGCACTGAAGGAGCGGCTCAACCCGGGCCCGGGTCGCTTCGGCGGCTTCGACCCGGGCGACCGGATCGCCTACTCCCCCGCGCCGGGGCGTACGCTGCCGGGCCGTGTCGTGAAGGGCGACGCCGAGGGGCTGCACCTGGAGTGCGCGGGCGTCTCCGTGGTGGTGCCGAAGGAGCGGGTGGAGCAGACCCTGCGGCACGGCTGGGCGCTGACCGCGCACCAGGCGGTGGGGCAGCGGTGGCCGGCGGTGGTCGTGGTCCTGCCGGGCGACGCCGCCCAGAGCCTCACCCGGCCGTGGGTCTACACGGCCTTCGGCCGAGCGGTCCGCCATCTGTCGGTGGTGCACGGCGCGGACCAGGCCCTGCCGCGGGCCGTGGCGGAGATCCAGGCCAAGCCGCGTACGACCCGCCTGCCCGCGCTGCTGGGGCCCCAGGTCCCGACGTCGGACTGAGAGGGGCACCTCACTACGGCGGGAGCGGGGCTCTCACCACGGCGGGTCCCGGTGGTGCCGTGCCGCCCCAGGTCACACGGCACCGCCGGGGAAGCCCCTGCTGACGATCAACGATCCAGCGGTTCCAGGTCCTCGTCGTCGTCCAGCTCGAGCTCGTCGTCCTCCAGCACCCCGGCCCGCAGCTCCTCGTCGTCCGCCTCCTCGTCGAAGACGGAACTGACGTCGAAACGGCAGATCACCCGCTGGGGATCGACCTGCTCGAAGGGCGCCTCCAGCCACTCCCCCGGCTCGGCCGGTTCCTCGGCGGCCACCACCCACAGCGTGGAGTCGCCCTCCTCGAGGCCGAACTCCTTGTGCCGGGAGGCGATCTCGTCCGGTTCGAACTCCCCGAAGAGCACGCCGAGCGCGCCGTGGACGGTGCCGGCCGACGACGCCGGCGCGGTCTCCTCGTCCGCGGCCTCCACGCGCTCCGCCTGTGCCAGCAGCCGCTGGGGCTCCGCCACCGCGTAGTCCCGGCGGATCAGGACGCTCAGCGCACTCGGTTCCTCGGGGCCCGTGTACGGCGGAAGAGGCTCCTCCGCACCGGGGATCTCGAAGGGGGTGACCTCGTCGTAGCGGTCGTAGAGCAGCTCGTCGTACTCCTCGGCCGCCGCGGCCAGCTCGTTGAACGCCTCGTAGACGGCCGGGTCGTCCTCACCCGTCCTGCGCTCGACCGCGGCAAGGTGGCGGTCGAGTGCGGTCTTGACCGCCTCGGCGGCGGCACGTACCTCGGCAGCGGTGGGCTGCGCAGCATCAGACATAGTGCAGACGCTATCCGTACCGGGCCCCAGCCCGCACAATAGATGCGATGCCGGAATACGAATTTGTCGACGTGTACGTACCGCGCGGGGTCTCCCGCAAGGACGCCACACGCCTGCTGACGGACCATGCCGAGTACGGACACTGGGAGTTGGACCGCCTGAGCCTGCTGCGCGACGGGAGCCGCAGGGTGCGGTTGCGCCGGCGGATCATCCGCCAGGTGCGCGCCACGTGGTGAGCGAATGTGACTGAAATGGATCGGGCCCCGCACGGACGGGGCCCGATCCGTTCAGTCGGCCACGGGGGAAGCAGGCGGTGCCGGTGCCGGTGCCGTTACGCGTGCGCCCGCGCCCTGCGGTAGAGCAGCGCACCGCCGAGCAGGGCTCCCGCGCCGACCGGCGCCAGGAGGCCGAGCGGCAGGTCGCTGCCGGTGTGGGCGAGCTGTGCGGTGGCCGCCGGCTGGGTGACGGACTGACCTCCGGGGTGGTTGACGTGGGTGCCGCCGCCCGGCTGCTGCGGAGTGCCGGGGTGACGGGGCGTGCCGGGAGGCGTGGTGGTGCCGCCGCCGGGGGTGTGGTGCTGCCCCCGCCGCCGGGAGGCGTGGTACCGCCACCGCCACCGGGAGGCGTCGTCCCGCCACCGCCACCGGGAGGCGTCGTCCCGCCACCGCCACCGGGAGGCGTGGTGGAGTGGCCGCCGCCCGGGTTGGCGCAGTCGTTGCCGCCCGCCGGGTTGCCGATCCCGCCCACGTTGACGGAGTTGCCGCACACGTTCACCGGCACGTCGACCGGCACCTGCACGGTGTTGCCGGAACCGACGCCGGGCGAGTCGCCGGTGTGCCCGCCGGCGTGGGCGCCGCCCCCGCCGCCGGACTGGCTGCCGGTGTTCGCGCACGTGTTGCCGGCAGCCGGGTTGAGCAGCCCGATGACGTTCACGGTGTTGCCGCAGACGTTCACCGGCACGTGCACGGGCACCTGCACCAGGTTGCCCGACAGCACGCCGGGCGAGTTGGTGGCGGAGCCGTTCGCTCCGGCATCGGCGTGCGCGTAGCCGCCGGTGACGGCGAGGACTCCGGTCGCAGCCGCCATGGTCATCAGGCCCTTGCGGGTGACCTGTCGCATTGCTGATTTCCCTGTCTTCGAGCTGGTCGTGGACCTTCGGAGCGCGTCCCGCGCGGTGGGCGCGGACGCGGAGGAACCGGTCGGCCCCGGAGCGCATGGCACGCACTCCGGGGCCGACGGACTCACACCCTCATGGGGTTCGGGCCCCTCATGGGGTGAGGCACCACGTCAGTGGTTGATGCAGGTGTTGCCGAAGGCGGGGTTCAGCAGCCCGATCACCGAGATCGTGTTGCCGCAGACGTTCACCGGGACGTGCACCGGAACCTGGATCACATTGCCCGACACGACACCCGGGGAGTGCGTGGCGGCACCCTGGGCACCGGAGTCGGCGACAGCCAGACCCGCACCCGCGAGAACCAGACCACCGGTGGCAGCCGCAGCAGCGACGACCTTCTTGATCATTATTCCTCCTTGTTGGCAAAGCGATCCAAGCCTCGGACCGCACCACGTGTAACGAGGAGGGAGTAATGGAGCTACGAGCGTATGGTCGCATTCACTCGTCCCGGCGTGTTCCCGTACACGCTGGCGAATAGCGCACGGGACCGGCGCCGGCTCAGGACGCGTCGATGAACCGGTCCAGCACCCGCACGCCGAACTGCAGCGCGTCCACCGGCACCCGCTCGTCGACCCCGTGGAACATGCCCGCGAAGTCCAGCTCCGGCGGCAGCTTCAGCGGCGCGAAGCCGAAGCCTCGGATGCCGAGGTCGTCGAAGGACTTGGCGTCCGTGCCGCCGGAGAGCATGTACGGGATCGCCTTCGCGGCCGGGTCCTCCGCCAGCAGCGCCGACTGCATCGCCTCGACCAGCGTGCCGTCGAAGCCGGTCTCGACGGCCTTGTCGGCGTGCACGTCCTCGCGCCGCACGTTCGGCCCGAGGATCCGGTCCACGTCGGCGAGGAACTCCTCCTCGAAGCCGGGCAGGAAGCGCCCGTCGACGTGCGCGGTGGCCTCGCCGGGAATGACGTTGACCTTGTAACCGGCATTCAGCTGTGTGGGGTTGGCGGTGTTGCTGAGGGTCGCGCCGATCAGCTTGGCGATGCCGCCGAGCTTGGCGAGGGTGCCCTCCATGTTCTCCGGGTCGAGCTCGGTGCCGAGCGCGTCGCCGAGTTCGTCGAGGAAGGCCCGCGTCGTCTTGGTGACCCGTACCGGGAACTTGTGCCGGCCGAGGCGTGCCACGGCTTCGGACAGCTCGGTGATCGCGTTGTCCCGGTGGATCATCGACCCGTGGCCCGCGGTGCCGGCCACGGTGAGCTTCATCCAGTGCATGCCCTTCTCGGCCGTCTGGATCAGGTAGAGCCGGCGCTGCTCGTTCACCGTGAACGAGAAACCGCCCACCTCGCTGATGGCCTCGGTGACGCCCTCGAAGAGGTCCGGGTGGTTGTCGACCAGGTACCTGGCGCCGTACGTGCCGCCCGCCTCCTCGTCGGCGAGGAAGGCGAGGACGATGTCGCGCGGCGGCCTGCGCCCGCTGCGCAGCCGGTCGCGGACGACCGCCAGGGTCATGGCGTCCATGTCCTTCATGTCGACCGCGCCGCGCCCCCATACGCATCCGTCGGCGATCTCGCCGGAGAACGGGTGGTGCGTCCAGTCGTCCGCGTTGGCCGGTACGACGTCGGTGTGCCCGTGGATGAGCAGCGCGGGCCGTGAGGGGTCCTCGCCCTCGATACGGGCCACCGTGGAGGCACGGCCCGGGTGCGACTCGAAGATCTTCGGTTCGAGCCCCACCTCGGCGAGCTTCTCTGCGACGTACTCGGCGGCCCTTCGCTCGCCGGGGCCCGAGTGGTCGCCGTAGTTGCTGGTGTCGATCTGGATCAGCTCACGGCAGAGGTCGACGACCTCGTCCTCGCCGGTGACGCTCCTGGCCGTGCCGGTGTCGGTCACGCTGCTTCCTCCCGGTTCCCTGCTGGTGGTCCTCCTCATCCTCCCCCCGACCCCCACCGCGCCCCAAGGTGGTGTACGGCCCGTCACATGCCGTTCACGCGGGAACGGGGGTGATCGAACGCCGCCGAAAGCCTGGTAATGTTTCCTTCGTCGCCGCGGGGGAAGCCCGCACGACAGACACCTTGTCCGGGTGGCGGAATGGCAGACGCGCTAGCTTGAGGTGCTAGTGCCCTTTATCGGGCGTGGGGGTTCAAGTCCCCCCTCGGACACTTGACCCGAAGGGTGTCGACCGGTTCCGGTCGGCACCCTTTCGCGTGTGGCCCACCCTTCACGTGTGGCCCACCTCTCGGGCGGTTCCTAGACTCGAGGTGTGGCCCGGGCCAACGAAGAGGTCGAGGCGCTCCTGCAGGAGTACGCGGACCTCGTCGCGATCACGGGAGGCGACGCCTTCAAGGCGCGCGCCTACGAGAAGGCCGCGCGTGCCATCGGCGGCCACCCGGCCGACATCTCCCATCTGGACGCCGACGGGCTGCGGGACATCCCGAACGTGGGCAGGTCGATCGCCGAGAAGGTCATCGAGTATCTGCGCACCGGCACGGTCGCGGTGGTCGAGGAGCGCCGGGCGAAGATCCCGGCCGGGGTGCGGGAGCTGATCACGATCCCCACGCTGGGTCCGAAGAAGGCGATGCGGCTCTACGAGGACCTGCACATCTCCTCGGTGAGCGAGTTGGCGGCCGCGATCGAGGCGGACGCGCTGGCCGACCTGAAGGGGTTCGGCGAGAAGACGCAGGAGAACATCCTGCACGGGATCCGGCTGATGCAGCAGGCGGGCGGCCGTATCCCGATCCATCTGGCGCTGGACACCGCGGAGGAGATCGTCGCCGAGCTGTCCCAGGTCACCGGCTGCAAGCGCTGCACGTACGCGGGATCGCTGCGGCGGATGAGAGAGACGATCGGCGACATCGACATCCTGGTCGCCGCGAAGCGGTCGGCCCCCTTCATGGAAGCCCTGGAGACGCTGCCCTCGACCGCCGAGGTGATCGCGCACGGTGAGAAGAAGACGTCGATCCGCACCACGAAGGGCGTGCAGGTGGACCTCCGGGTGCTGCCGCCCGACTCGTGGGGCGCCGGGCTCCAGTACTTCACCGGCTCCAAGGCGCACAACATCCGGACCCGCACCATCGCCGTGCGCCCGGGTCTGAAGCTGTCCGAGTACGGCCTGTTCGACACGGGCAGCGGGGAATCGGTCGCCTCCCGCAGCGAGGAGGAGGTGTACGCCCGGCTGGGCCTGCCGTGGATTCCGCCGACGCTTCGGGAGGACCGCGGGGAGATCCAGGCGGCCGTGCGCGGGGAGCTGCCGGAAGTGGTGACGGAGCGGGACGTGCGCGGCGATCTGCACACGCACACGGACCTCACCGACGGGCTGGCCTCCCTGGAGGCGATGGTGGAGGCGGCGGCGGAGCGCGGTTACGCGTACTACGCGGTCACCGACCACGCGCCGAACCTGTACATGCAGCGCATGACGGACGAGAAGATCCTGGCCCAGCGGGAGGAGCTGCGGGCGCTGGACGGCGCGCACCACGGGATGCGGCTGCTGCACGGCACAGAGCTCAACATCAGTGCCGAGGGGGACGTGGACTGGCCGGGCGCGTTCCTGGTCGGCTTCGACCTGTGCGTGGCCTCGCTGCACTCCCATTTCGACCTGGACCGCAGGGCGATGACGCGGCGGCTGGTGCGGGCCTGTGAGAACCCGCACGTCAACATCATCGGCCATCCGACCACGCGCCTGATCGGCAAGCGGCCGGGGGTGGACGCCGACTGGGACGAGGTCTTCGCGGCCTGCGCGCGCACCGGCACCGCGCTGGAGATCAACGCCCAGCCGGACCGGCTCGACCTGTGCGACGAGGACATCCTGCGGGCCCGGCAGCACGGCGTGAAGTTCGCCGTGAACACCGACGCGCACTCAGTGCTCCACCTGGCCCATCTGCGCTACGGCGTCGCTACCGCGCAGCGCGGCTGGCTCACGGCGGACGACGTGATCAACACCTGGCCGCTGCGGCGGCTGCGCCGGTTCCTCGCCAAGGACGGGTCGGGGTGAGGTGGCGCGCGTTTGCCGTCCGGCGGACCGGAGACCCGAGGGGTGGTCGCCGCAACTCGTGGGACGCGATATGTGAGGGGGTGCCCCAGTGACTGAGAACAGCATGGGTGACGAAGTCTATCAGCCCCAGCAGGACGAGGACGTCGTGGAGGACATGAGCCCGCTGGAGTCCCCGGACAGCCTGGAGAACCGGGTCGTGGAGCCCATGGAGGAGGGCTACTCGCCGCCGGAGAAGCCCCTTGCGGTGAACGACGTGGGCACCACCGCCGCCGAGCAGCGCGACGGCGAGTCGCTGGACGAGCGGCTGGCGCGGGAGGTGCCCGAGGACACGGCCACGGTGGGCGACGGGATCGGGGACCTGCCCGGCGGTGAGGGTGAGCCGAGGGACGACGAGGTCGGCGGCCCGGACGCCGGGCGGCTGGTCGCGCCGGACGAGGGCGCGCACGAGGACACCGACGCGGAGGCCGTCGCGAACGACGTCGGCTTCGACAGCGGCGCCCGCACGGCCGAGGAGGCCGCGGTGCACGTCGTGCCGGATGACGGCGAGGACGAGACGCGGCTGTAGGTCAGCGCAGGGCGCGCAGCGTGAGTGTGCCGTCGGGTTCACGGTCGACGCCGGTGCCGAACTCCCGGCTGCATCCGTCGAGGGCGGCGCGCAGCCAGGCGGTGTCCTCGTCCGAGGCGTGCTCCAGCCGCATTCTGCGCGCCTGGAGGGTGACGATGCGGGCGCCGGTCGTCCGGCCGGTGTCCGGGTCGACCGTCACCAGGTACAGCAGGCGCAGGTCGTCGCGGTAGCGCTCGTAGCCGCCGATGCCCTCGTAGTCGTCGACGAGGTCCCCGCAGCCGTACAGGACGAGCCTGCCCCGGTAGGTCTCCAGCGGGCGCGGGTGGTGCGAGGAGTGCCCGTGGACGATGTCCACGCCCGCGTCGACGAGCGCGTGGGCGAAGCGGATCTCGGCGCGGGAGACGTCGTAGCCCCAGTTGGGGCCCCAGTGGACCGAGGCGACGACGATGTCTCCTGGGTGCTTGAGCTGCCGCAGCCGGGCGGCGAACCCGGCGGCCACGGCGACGGTCGGGCCCGTGACGAAGTCGACGCCGGGCCGGTCCTCGGTGGCGGCCCAGTCCTCCGGGATCCCGCTGGAGGGCATGCCGAAGGAGAACACCAGCACGCGTCCGCCTCCGTCGAGGGGGACGATCGCGGGCCGTCCGGCCGCGGTCGCGTCCCGGCCCGCCCCGGCCGTGCGCAGCCCCGCTGCCGCCAGGGAGTCGAGGGTCTCCTCGAGGCCGGGCCTACCGAAGTCGAGCACGTGGTTGTTGGCGAGGGCGCAGACGTCCGGGCGCAGCGCGGCCAGGCAGGGCAGGTTGGCGGGGCTCATCCGGTAGTGGACGCCCTTGCCGTGCGCGAACTCCCCGTCGCCGGTGACGGCGGTCTCCAGATTGACCACCCGCACATCGGGCGCGGCGTCCTCCAGGACCGCCAGCGCCTCGCCCCAGGGCCAGGAGTAGTCGACCGGCTGGGGAATGGGCCCGTTGGCGGCCTCGGCCAGGCCGACGTAGGCCCGGGCGTCGTGGATGTAGGTCTCCCGCAGCGCCGGGTCGCCGGGGTGCGGGAGGATCTGGTCGACGCCCCGGCCGAGCATGACGTCCCCGCACAGGAACAGGGTCACCGCGCCCGTGTGCACTCTCCCACGCTAAGGCGGTATCGGGCGTCGCGCGAAGGGTCGCGGTTCCACGGGGCCCCGGTCATACGTGCGCGGGGGCCATGTGGTCGGTGAACCAGTCGCGGGCCAGGTCGGTGACCGCCTCCAGGGCGCCGGGTTCCTCGAAGAGGTGGGTGGCGCCGGGGACGACCGCGAGGTGGTTCTCGCAGCGCAGCCGGGCCTGGGCCTGGCGGTTGAGGTCGAGGACGACGGGGTCGGCGCCGCCGACGACGAGCAGCGTGGGTGACGTCACCTCGGGCAGGCGCGGTCCGGCGAGGTCGGGCCTGCCACCGCGGGAGACGACCGCGGCGATGTGCGCCCCGGTTCGGCGGCCGCCCACAGCGCGGCGGCGGCGCCGGTGCTGGCGCCGAAGTAGCCGACGGCGAGGCCCTCCGCCTCCGGCCGGGTGCGCAGCCAGCCGGTGGTGTCGGCGAGCCGCCGGGCCAGCAGCTCGGTGTCGAAGACGTTGGCCCGGTCACGCTCCTCCTCCTCGGTGAGGAGGTCGAACAGCAGCGTGCCGAGCCCCGCCCGGTTGAGGCCCTCGGCCACGAAGCGGTTGCGCGGGCTGTGCCGGCTGCTGCCGCTGCCGTGGGCGAAGACGACGATCCCGGTCGGGTCCTCGGGTACGGTCAGCCGTCCGCCGAGGCGTACGGCGCCGGCGGCCACCTCCACGTCGCGGTCCACGGTCCCCGTGTGCCCAGCCGCCCGGTGCAGGCAGGCGGCCACCTCGGCGTCGTCGACCTGGGTGAAGTCGGCGTAGAACTGGCCGACCGCGAAGAAGATCCGCGGTGTGTCGAGGCAGAACAGTTCGTCCGCCTCGTCGGCGAGCCGCTCGGCCCAGTCGTGCGGCGCGACGGGCACCGCCAGCACGATCCGTGCCGCTCCCCTGGCCCGGGCGATCCGGCAGGCGGCACGCGCGGTGGACCCGGTGGCCACCCCGTCGTCGACGACCACCACGGTCCGCCCCTCGACGGGGACCGGTGAGCGCCCGCCCCGGTAGCGCCGGGCCCGGAGTTCCAGCACCTCGCGCTCGCGCTCCTCGACCTGTGCCAGTTCCTCCGGGGTGACGCGGGCCTCCCGCACCACCGCGTCGTTGATCACGCGCACGCCGTCCTCGCCGATCGCCCCCATCCCCAGCTCCGGCTGGAAGGGCACGCCCAGCTTGCGGACCAGGCACACGTCCAGCGGTGCCCCGAGCGCTTCGGCGACCTCGGCGGCGACCGGCACCCCTCCCCTGGGCAGTCCGAGCACCACGAGGTCCCGGCCCCTGAGGTGCCTGAGGCGTGCGCCCAACTGCCGTCCGGCTTCGAGACGATCGGTGAAGACCACGATGCAGCCTCCTCATTCCCGGGGGGACCAGAGCGGTGCGGGCGGGGGCTCCTCGGGCGCCCCTGCCGCCGTGATGTCGCCGACGGCGGCGCGGACCAGCCGGCGGCCCAGGGCGATCAGGGCCCGTCCGGCGGCGAGTTCGTCGCCGATCTCGGGCACCGCCGTGTCGTACGGGCTGCGGTGGGCCTCCGCGTGGCTCTCGAGCACGTTCACGCCGGTGTCCAGGACGGCTCGGGCCGTGGTCGCCGGGTCCTGTTCGGACAGGTAGAGGTGCAGCGTCCACTCCTTGGCGGACGCGGGCCGGCTGTCGGCGGCTCGGGTCATCGTCCGTCCCTCCTCACGCGGGTGCGAGGCAAGAGGACTGAAGGGGATGCGGTCCCCTTCCACTGTGACTCCGATGGGCGCGTGCCGCACAGTCCCCGCGGGGCACGTCACCGGGCCGGGCAGAATGGCGGTCATGACCACGCGTTCCTGCCCGTGCGGGCTGCCCGAGGCCTACGAGAACTGCTGCGGCCGCCTCCACGCGGGGGCCGCAGCCGCGCCGACCGCCGAGGCGCTCATGCGGTCCCGGTACAGCGCCTTCGTTCGGCGGGACGCGGGGTATCTGCTGCGCACCTGGCATCCGCGCACCCGCCCTGCACGGCTCGACCTCGACCCGCGGATGCGGTGGACGGGGCTGGAGATCCTGGGGACGACGGAGGGTTCCGCGTTCCACTCCACGGGGACCGTGACCTTCCGCGCCTCCTACCGGGGTGGCTCGCTGCACGAGCGCAGCCGGTTCGAGCGGGTCGACGGGGCGTGGGTGTATGTCGACGGGGAGTTCCCCGACCGGGACTGACGGCTCCTGACAGCTCCCTGCGCCGTCACGGCGCCAGGATGTCCAGTTCGTGCAGCGCGCCCACGGTGATCTCGCGGGTGAGCTGCTCGGCGCGGGCCGCGTCGCCCTCCCGTACCGCCTCCGCGACCTGGACGTGCAGGGTGACCGCGGCCGGGTCGGGGTCCTCGAACATGACGTCGTGGTGGGTGCGGCCCGAGAGCACCTCGGCGACCACGTCGCCGAGGCGCGCGAACATCTCGTTGCCCGACGCCTCCAGGATCACCCGGTGGAAGGCCATGTCGTGGACCAGGTAGGCCTGAAGCCGGTGGCCGCGTGAGTTGGCCACCATCCCCAGTGCGCACTCGGTGAGGCGGGCGCAGTGCTCTGCGGTGGCGTGGCGCGCGGCGAGGCCCGCCGCGACCGGTTCGATCGCCGAGCGCAGCACGGTCAGTGAGCGCAACTGCCGGGGGCGGTCGGCGCCGGCCAGCCGCCACCGGATGACCTGGGGATCGTAGACGTTCCACTCGGACGAGGGCAGAACCGTCACGCCCACCCGGCGGCGCGATTCCACCAGGTGCATGGACTCCAGGACGCGCACCGCCTCGCGCATCACGGACCGGGAGACCTCGAAGTGCTGGGCGAGTTCGTCGGTGCGCAGGACACTGCCCGGCGGGTACTCGCCCGCGGTGATCGCGGGGCCGAGGGTGTCCAGTACATGGCCGTGCAGCCCCCGGCCCGGTGTGCTCATGCACTCAGCGTACGAGGAAGGTCACGAGAAGAAAAAGTCAGACTTATATGTCACAGGGTCTTGAATTCGTCGTACCTAATCGGTTTCAGTGACGTCGACACCAGATGTCGACGAAGACAGCGAGAGCACGATGCAGCATCCGCGTACCCCCCACGTCGTCGTGGTCATGGGCGTCGCAGGCACCGGCAAGACCACCATCGGTCCCCTGCTTGCGGCCCGGCTCGGCGTCCCGTACGCCGAGGGCGACGACTTCCACCCCCCGGCCAACATCGCCAAGATGTCGGCCGGGATCCCGCTCGACGACGAGGACCGGTGGCCCTGGCTGGACGCCATCGGCGCCTGGGCGCACGAGCGGGCGGGGCTCGGAGGGGTGGTCAGCAGCTCGGCGCTGAAGCGGGCGTACCGCGACCGGCTGCGGGCCGCGGCTCCCGGCGTCGTCTTCGTGCATCTGACGGGCGACCGGGACCTCATCGAGGAACGGATGGCGCATCGCCAGGGGCACTTCATGCCCACGGCACTGCTGGACTCCCAGTTCGCCACGCTCCAGCCGCTGGAGCCTGACGAGCGGGGGGTCGCGGTGGACGTCTCGGGCAGCCCCGAGGAGATCACCGCCCGCGCCGTGAACGCCCTGCGCGACCTCGAGCGGTCCTCCGCCCGGCCCTCGCAGTAACTCCCCCGCCCTCGGCGCGAGCCCTCCCCCAGGGGCCGCGGCCTCGGCACGCCCCCTCTCCCCAGGGGCGACGGCCGACGAGGGCCTTCCCCACCCGAAACCGAGAGTTCCTCTCCTCACTCCTAGGGAACACCCGTGACCAGACTCAGCGTCGAGATGCTGGCAGCGGCCCCCGTCGAGCCGATCACGTCGGCGGGCCACGCTCAACTGGGCATCGCGGCGGTGGCGGGCATCGCCGTCATCGTGCTGCTCATCACCAAGTTCAAGCTCCACGCCTTCCTGGCCCTGACCATCGGCTCGCTCGCGCTGGGCGCGTTCGCCGGGGCGCCGCTCGACAAGGCGATCACCAGTTTCACCACCGGGCTCGGCTCGACCGTGGCCGGTGTGGGTGTCCTGATCGCGCTCGGCGCGATCCTCGGCAAGCTGCTCGCCGACTCCGGCGGCGCGGACCAGATCGTCGACACGATCCTCGCCAAGGCGCAGGGCCGTGCGATGCCCTGGGCGATGGTGCTGATCGCCTCGGTGATCGGGCTGCCGCTGTTCTTCGAGGTCGGCATCGTGCTGCTGATCCCGGTCGTGCTGATGGTCGCCAAGCGCGGCAACTACTCGCTGATGCGCATCGGCATCCCGGCGCTCGCGGGCCTGTCCGTGATGCACGGTCTGGTCCCGCCGCACCCCGGTCCGCTGGTCGCGATCGACGCGGTCAAGGCGAACCTCGGTGTGACGCTGGCGCTCGGCGTGCTGGTCGCCGTCCCGACGGTGATCATCGCGGGCCCGCTGTTCTCGAAGGTCGCCGCCCGCTGGGTGGACGTCCCGGTTCCCGACCGGATGATTCCCGCGCGTGCCTCCGAGGAGCTTCAGAGGCGCCCCGGGTTCGGCCCCACGCTGGCCACCGTGCTGCTGCCGGTCGTGCTGATGCTGGCGAAGGCGCTGGTGGACATCGTCGTCGACGACCCGGCCAAGATGGTGCAGCGCGTCTTCGACGTGATCGGCTCGCCGCTGATCGCACTGCTCGCGGCCGTGATCGTGGGCATCTTCACGCTGGGCCGCCCGGCCGGCTTCAGCAAGGGGCGGATCTCCCAGCTCGTCGAGAAGGGCCTCGCACCCATCGCCGGCATCCTGCTGATCGTGGGCGCGGGCGGCGGCTTCAAGCAGACGCTGATCGACTGCGGCGTGGGCCAGATGGTCCTCGACATATCCAAGGACTGGTCGATCCCCGCGCTGCTGCTGGCCTGGCTGATCGCGGTGGCGATCCGGCTCGCGACCGGTTCCGCGACCGTGGCGACCGTCTCGGCCGCCGGTCTGGTCGCGCCGCTCGCGGCCGACATGTCGACCACGCACGCGGCCCTGCTGGTGCTGGCCATCGGCGCCGGCTCGCTCTTCCTGAGCCATGTCAACGACGCCGGGTTCTGGCTGGTGAAGGAGTACTTCGGGCTCAGTGTCGGCCAGAACCTCAAGACCTGGTCGATCATGGAGTGCATCATCTCCGTGGTCGCCGGCGGGCTGGTTCTCCTGCTCTCCCTCGTGATCTAGGAGTGGTTCGGCGATGACGGCTCACCCCCTCTTCGACATCGGCGGCCGTACGGCACTGGTGACCGGCTCCAGCCGGGGCATCGGGCTCGCGCTCGCCCGCGGGCTGGCTCAGGCCGGCTGCACGGTGGTCCTCAACGGACGCGACGCCGACCGGCTCACGAAGGCGGCGGCGGAACTGCCGGGCGACGTGCACACGGCCGTGTTCGACGTGACCGACGGCGCCTCGGTCGCCGCCGGGATCGCGGATGTCGAGGAGCGGGTGGGCCCGCTCGACATCCTGGTCAACAACGCCGGCATGCAACTGCGCGCGCCTCTCCTGGAGTTCACCGACGCCGACTGGCACCGGATCCTGGACACCAACCTGACCAGCGCGTTCCTGGTCGGCCGTGAGGCGGCCCGGCACATGACCGAGCGCGGCCACGGGAAGATCATCAACATCTGCTCGCTGCAGAGCGAGGTGGTCCGCCCCGGGATCGCACCGTACGCGGCGACCAAGGGCGCGCTGAAGATGCTCACCAAGGGCATGTGCGCGGACTGGGGTCCGCACGGCGTGCAGGTCAACGGGCTCGGCCCCGGCTACATCGAGACGGAGCTGACGCGGCCGCTCGTGGAGGACGAGGAGTTCAGCGCCTGGGTGCGCAGGCGCACTCCCGCCGGGCGCTGGGGGCGTACGGAGGACCTGGTGGGCGGGGTGCTGTTCCTCGCCTCCCCCGCGGCGGACTTCGTCAGCGGACAGGTGCTGTACGTCGACGGCGGAATGACGAGCGTGCTGTGAAGGGGGCCGTCGAGATGTCGACGATGCCGGGTTGCGTCGTCCACGGCCAGGACGACCTGCGGGTCGACGAACTGCCGGTCCCGGAACCGGGACCGGGGCAGGCGCTGGTCGCCGTCCGCTACGGCGGGGTGTGCGGCTCGGATCTGCACTACTGGCGGCACGGCGGGGTCGGGGACTTCCGGCTCAGGGAGCCGATGGTGCTGGGGCACGAGGTGGTGGGGACGGTGGTCGCGTACGGCGCCGGCGCGTCAGGTCCCTCGGTCGGTACGGCGGTCGCGGTGCACCCGGCCACTCCGTGCGGGGTCTGCCCGGAGTGCGCGGGCGGGCGGCGCAACGTGTGCCGGGACACCCGCTACCTGGGCAGCGCGGCCCGTTTCCCGCATGTGCAGGGCGGCTTCGCGGCGCGGACGGCCGTCCCGGCCGAGCAGCTGAGGCCGCTGCCGGCCGGTCTGGAACTGCGCCGGGCCGCGCTCGCCGAGCCCCTGTCGGTGGCGCTGCACGCGGTGCGGCGGGCCGGTGAGGTGGCCGGCCGGCACGTCCTGGTGACCGGTGCGGGCCCGATCGGCTGCCTGGTGGTGGCGGCCGCGAAGGCGGCGGGCGCGGCGCGGGTCACCGTCACGGACCTGCTGCCTCGGGCGCTGGAGTTCGCCGCGGCGGCGGGCGCCGACACCCTCGTACGGGCGGACGACCCGGACGATGCCGGGTGGCCCGCCGAGGCGGACGTGGCGGTGGAGGCGTCGGGGGTCGCCGCCGGGCTGGACACCTGTCTGCGGCTGGTCCGCCGGGGCGGTGTCGTGGTCCAGCTCGGCATGCTGCCCCCGGGGCAGAGTCCCTTCCCGGGCAATCTGCTGGTGAGCCGGGAGATCGACCTGCGCGGCGCGTTCCGCTTCGACACGGAGTTCGACGACGCGCTCGGCCTGCTCGCCTCCGACCCGGCGTTCGACGCGCTGATCAGCAACGTGGTCCCGGTGCGGGAGGCGGAGTCGGCGTTCGCCCTGGCGGCGGACCGGAGCCGGTCGTGCAAGGTGCTGCTGGACTTCGGGCGGCCCGCCTAGAGAGGGCGCCCCACCAGCGAGTCGAGGACGGCGCGGGCGGCGGTCAGGTCGTCGATCGCCGCCGTGATGCGCGCCCGTTCCTTCGCGAGCCCTTCGCGGAGTTCCGGGCACCTGCCGGCCAGGACGACGTCGTCGTCCTGGACACAGGGCACGATCTCGGCGATGACGGACGTGCCGAGTCCCGCCGACAGCAGGACCCGGATGCGCCGCACGGCCGTCACGTCCCGCTCCTCGTACTCGCGGTATCCGCTCGGCCGCCGCAGCGGGGACAGCAGCCCCTGCTCCTCGTAGTAGCGCAGGGCGCGGGGGCTCGCCCCGGTGCGGCGCGAGAGTTCGCCGATCCTCATGTCGCCGAGTACAGCAGGGACTTGACTCTCACGCCAATGTGAATGTCTAGCGTCGCGGCATGACGAACTCGAGCACGCGCGCCTCTGTTTCCGTTCTCGGCCTCGGCCCCATGGGCCGGGCCCTCGCCTCCGCCTTCCTGACCGCCGGCCACCCGCTGACCGTGTGGAACCGCACCCCGGGCCGGGCCGGTGACCTCCCCGAACGGGGCGCGACCGTCGCGTCCTCGGCCGAGGACGCCGTACGTGCCGGGGAGGTGGTCGTCGTCTGCCTTCTGGACTACGACGCCGTACGCGCCGTGCTGCCCGCGACGGGCTGGGCGGGCCGCACGCTGGTCAACCTCAGCAGCGGGGAGCCCGCGCAGGCCCGGGCCCTGGCCGGGTGGGCGGCCGGGTGGGGGATCCGCTACCTGGACGGAGCCATCCTCACGCCCACGCCGGCGATCGGCACCCCTGCCGCCGCGGTGCTCTACAGCGGTGCGCGGGACGCTTACGACGCGGTGCGGGAAGCGATGACGGCGCTCGGCGGTACCGGCCGTCATCTCGACGCCGACCCGGGACGCGCGGCGGCGTACGAGGTGGCGCTGCTCGACCTGTTCGCCACATCCGTGCACGGAGCCGCGCACGCCTTCGCTCTCGCCTCGGCGGAGGGCGTCGCGCCCGGGGATCTCGCGCCGTTCGCCGTCGGGATCAGCGATCTGCTCTCCGAGATGATCCCACGGTGGGCCGAGCAGTTGCGGACCGGCCGCTTCCCGGGAGAGCGCTCCACCGTGGCATCGGCGGGGGCGACGCTCACCCGGCTCGTCCAGGCCGCGTCGGCGCACGGCCTGGACACCGGTGCCCTGGCGGCGGCCAAGCGGACCGCCGACCGGGCCGTCGCCGCCGGGCACGGCCGGGACGGGCTCGCACGGCTCGTGGCGGCTACGGCCGCCACAAGGGGTGTTCCCGCTCCGCCCAGTCGCGACTGACCAGGCCCGTGCGCAGGCCCCGGCGGGATTCCGGGTCGGCGAGGGCCATGCCGATGTGGCCGGCCAGGACCACGCCGATCGTCAGGGCGAGCCAGTCGTGGACGAACGTCGCCGAGGTGCGCCACATCAGCGGCGTGAGGTGGGTGAACCACATCAGCAGTCCCGTGCCGAGCATCACCAGTGTGGCGCCCGCGATCCACGCCGCGTACGTCTTCTGCCCCGCGTTGAACTTGCCCGCCGGGCGCAAGGCGCGGCGGTGGTCGCGCCGCAGGGCCGCGCGCAGCCAGACCCGGTCGTGCGGCCCCCAGCGGTTGAGGTGGCCGAGGTCCGCACGGAAGGCCCGGGAGGCGAGGCCGAGCAGGACCGGGACCGGCAGCAGCACGCCCGCCACCTCATGGACCCTGACCACCAGTTCGCGGCGTCCCACCAGTTCCGCGAACGCGGGGATGTAGAGGCAGGCCGCCGTCACCACGCACACGCCCATCAGGGCGGCCGTCGTGCGGTGGACCCAGCGCTCCGCGGGGGTGAAGCGGCGTACCCGGGCCGGGGCGGAGACGGGGGGCTGGGTGGCGTCAACTCGTGGGGGCATCGTCGCGTCCGTTCGACCGGCCGACCCAGGCGTCGACGTCGTATCCGCGCTCCTCCCAGTACCCGGGGCGCACGTCCCGGGTGACGGTGATGCCGGAGAGCCATTTCGCGGACTTGTAGAAGTACATGGGGGCGACGTAGAGCCGGACCGGGCCGCCGTGGTCGTGTGTCACCGGCTTGTCCTGCATCTTCAGGGCGACCAGGACGTCGTCGCGGCGTGCCTGGTCGAGGGTGAGGCTCTCGGTGTACGCCCCGTCGAAGCACGAGAAGCGGACGGCGGCGGCGGAGGACTGCACGCCCGCGGCGTCCAGCAGAGCGGACAGCCGTACCCCTTCGAACGGCGTCTTCGGCACCCGCCAGCCCGTGACGCACTGGACGTCGTGCACGAGCCGGGTCTGAGGCAGGGCGCGCAGGTCGGCCAGGGTGTACGTCTTCGGGTGGTCGACCAGGCCGTTCACGGTGAGCCGGTAGCTCGTCTCGCCCAGGTGCGGGACGGACGCGGTCACCGAGTAGTAGCGGAAGCCGCCGCCGTTGGGCAGCAGTCCGGTCAGTCCCGTCGGGTCCTTGCCGGCGACACCGCCGAGCACGGACTCCAGGCCGCGCTGGAGGGTGGGCGCCGCGATCACGCCGAGCGCGCCGAGTCCCAGGGTGCCCAGCAGCACCCGGCGGCCGATCGGGGTACCGGTCGCCGGGGGCTCGGGTGCGTCCGGCTCTTGCGGTCGTTCAGGGTTCACACAACGATTCGAGCACCCGGCACCCCCTCGATGCCAGGGGAACCGGGTGCCCGTCAGGATTCCGTCACACTTCTCACCGGGTTCTCAGGAAGCCGGACCAGCGAGGTGGATCAACGATGTGCGCCGGTCACGCCGTCGACTCCGCCGCCTTCTCCAGCCGGAACGCCTCGTTGCCCAGGCCGATGCGGGCGTGCGCCTCGGGCTTGCGGGAGCGCAGCAGCAGGCCCTGGGCCAGGCCGAGCAGCAGAGCGACGCCGATGATCGCGGGGAGCAGCCATCCGAGTTCCGAGTCCGGGCCCGTGCCGACCAGGACGTCGAAGTCCTTGACCGTGTAGGCGGCGATCGCCAGCAGGGCGAGTCCTGCCACCGCGGAGGTGGCCAGCCGCCAGGCCTGGGCGCGGGCGGAGCCACGGCGGGCGAAGAAGACGATCACGGAGGCGGAGGCGGCCACCATCAGCACGGTGACGCCGAGCGCTCCGACGCTGCCGAACCAGGTGAACAGGTGCAGCACCGGCGCGGTCGGGTCGCCGTTCGGCTTGTCGTCGGCCACCGCGAACGCGATCACGATCACCGCGGACACCGCGCTCTGCAGCAGCGAGCCGGTGCCGGGCGCGCCGCTGGTGCCGGTGGTGCGTCCGAAGGCGGCCGGCAGCAGTCCCTCACGGCCCATGGCGAACGCGTACCGGGCGACCACGTTGTGGAAGCTGAGCATCGCCGCGAACATGCCGGTGACGAACAGCACGTGCAGCACGTCCGTGAAGGTGTGCCCGAGCAGGGACTCGGTCAGCCAGAACAGCAGGCCGGCGCTCTGCTTCTGCGCGGCCGGGACGATCTGGGAGGGCCCTGCGGCGACCGTCATCGCCCACGAGCTGACCGCGAAGAAGACGGCGACGAAGCCGATCGCGAGGAACATCACCCGCGGCACCAGCACGTGCGGGCGGCTGGTCTCCTCGGCGTAGACGGGTGCCTGTTCGAAGCCGGTGAAGGCGGCGAGGCAGAAGCACAGCGCGGTGCCGACGCCCGCCCCGGTGAGGGTGTCCGGGTTGAAGGAGTGCAGCGACAGGCCCTCCTTGGCCGGATCGGCCACGGCCGCGACATCGAAGATCACGACGAGCGCGACCTCGATCAGCAGCAGGACGCCGAGCACACGCGCGTTGACGTCGATCTTCAGCCAGCCGAGTGCGCCGACGACGAGGACGGCGGCCAGGGCCGGGATCCACCAGGCCACCTGGACGTCCAGATAGGTGGCGAACAGTCCGGAGACCTCGAAGCCGAAGATGCCGTAGATCCCGAACTGCAGCGCGCTGTAGGCGACGAGGGCCACCGCCGCCGCGGCGGCGCCCGCCGTGCCGCCGAGCCCTCGGGAGATGTACGCGTAGAACGCGCCCGCGTTGTGGACGTGGCGGCTCATCTCCGCGTATCCGAAGGAGAACAGGACCAGCACCACGCCGAGGACGACGAAGAGCAGCGGCTGGCCGACGACGCCCATCACCCCGAATGTGGTGGGCATGACACCTGCGACGACCATGAGGGGGGCGGTCGCCGCCAGCACGGACAGCAGCAGGCCCGTCGTACCGAGCCGGTCGGCGCGCAGGGCGCGTTCCTGCCCTTTGAAGGTGGGGATGGCGCCGCCGTCGGCGGCGGCCGGTCTGCTCGTGCTCGAACTGCCGGTCGTCATCGCGCGGTTGTCCTTTCGGATTCCTTGGACGGGACTGTCGGGGCTGTCGGGACTTCAGGGACTTTCGGGACCTTCGGGACCGCCGGTGTCGTCACGCCGTACCCAACGCCGTGTCGCGCGCCGTACGGAACGCCGTGTAGGGGTCGCGGTCGGGGTACGACCACGGCGCCGGGGTCGCGTACGACCCGATGCGGTGGAACAGGGCGGCGGCCTCGGCGCCCCGGCCCTCGCAGTACTTGGCGTGGGCCAGGAAGTTGAGGTCGACATGGCGGCGCGGGTGGTCGTCGCGCTCCCACTCCAGCCACCAGTCGAACGCCGCCTTCATCACCTGCCGGGCGCGCCGCCCCACCCAGTGCCCGGAGGCCACGGGGTCGGGCGGCTCGCTGCCCGTGGCGGCCAGCACGCGGTAGCGCTCGGCGTGCGCGACGACCGGGAGGATGGCGAGCGGCGAGTCGGCGGGTGCCTGTTCGGCGGCCCAGTTGGCGAAGTCGTAGACCTCGTGCAGCGGGTCCTGGCCGGCGTCGGCGCGGCGCTCGGCGAGCCGGGCGACCACCAGGTGGTGGGCGTGGTGGTGGTCCGGGTAGCGGGCGCGCACCTCGTCGAAGAGGCGGACCACGTCCTCCTCGGTGCCGAGCGACCGCTCCAGGATCAGCAGGCCGAGCCACGGCGTGGGGTCCTCGGGGGCGAGCGCGGCGGCGGCCCGGCAGGCCTCACGCGCCGCGTCCGGGCTCTCCTTGCCGTTCAGTGCGCGGTGGACGACGGCGTGGGCGACGAGGACGGCGGCGCAGGGCGACTCCGGTTCGGCGAGCTGCCAGTCGCGCGCCCAGGCGAGCGCCGCGGGCTCCTGGGCGAGGACGGTGACGCGGTGGCCGCGGCGGTCCCAGTCGTCCCGGGTCGATGCGAGCAGGGCGCGCACGGTCGCCCATCGTCCACGGGCGAGCGAAGCCCGGGCAGCGATGAGTTCGGTGTCGTCGAGCGCGGCGTCGAAGAGCCGGTCCGCGCGCTTGCGGGCACGGCCGAACGCCGGTGGGGGTGGGGGTGGCACCGCGGTGATTCCTTACCGAACGCGGCTCGTCAGAGTGCGGTCACGCACAGCAAACCGTCCGCCGACGGTGTGCGTCAAGGGCGTACCGGATCTTCTACACGTGTCAACGGTGCTTCCACACAAGGGTGTTGCAGCCACACCCTGCGCGAGCGCGCGGAGCGGGGCGGTGCGGTGCGGTGCGGTGCTCGGGATGCCACTGCTCCCGCCCCGCGTGCGCTCGGCCCACCGCCCCGCTCAGCCGACCGCCTTGGCCGCCGCACGTCCGGCGGTGCGTCCCGAGAACAGGCAGCCGCCGAGGAACGTGCCCTCCAGGGAGCGGTAGCCGTGCACCCCGCCGCCCCCGAAGCCCGCCGCCTCCCCGGCCGCGTACACGCCCGGCAGCGGAGCGCCGCCCTCGGTCAGCACCCGGGAGGACAGGTCGGTCTCCAGGCCGCCGAGCGTCTTGCGGGTGAGGATGTTGAGGCGCACCGCGATCAGCGGGCCCGCCTTGGGGTCGAGGATGCGGTGCGGTGCCGCCGTACGGATCAGCCGGTCACCGAGGAAGCGGCGGGCCCCGCGTATCGCGGTCACCTGGAGGTCCTTGGTGAAGGGGTTGAGGATCTCCCGGTCGCGCGCGACGATCTCGCGGCGCAGCTCGGCCTCGTCGATGAGCGGTTCCTTGGTGAGCGCGTTCATGCCGCGCACCAGCGCGCCGAGGTCCTTCTCGACGACGAAGTCGACGCCGTGGTCCATGAACGCCTTCACCGGCCCGGGCACGTCGGCGCGGGCCCGCACGATCACGTCCCGGACCGACTTGCCGGTGAGGTCGGGGTTCTGCTCCGAGCCGGAGAGCGCGAACTCCTTGCCGATGATCTTCTGGTCGAGCACGAACCACGTGTGGTCGTACCCGGTCTTCATGATGTGCTCGAGAGTGCCGAGCGTGTCGAAGCCGGGGAAGAGGGGGACGGGCAGCCGGCGGCCGCGGGCGTCCAGCCAGAGGGAGGACGGGCCGGGCAGGATGCGGATGCCGTGGTTGTCCCAGATGGGGTTCCAGTTCTGCAGGCCCTCGGTGTAGTGCCACATGCGGTCGCGGTTGATCAGGCGGGCGCCCGCCTCCTCGGCGATGCCGAGCATCCTGCCGTCGACGTGCGCGGGCACGCCGGAGACCATGCGCTCCGGCGGGTTGCCGAGGCGCTTCGGCCAGTTGGCGCGGACCAGGTCGTGGTTGCCGCCGATACCGCCCGAGGTGACGATCACCGCCTGGGCCCGCAGTTCGAAGGCGCCGGTGACCGTGCGGCTGCTGGCCTTGCCCCGCGGCGCGTCCGAGGGCTCCAGGATCTCGCCGGTGACGGTGTCGACGGTGCCCGCGCTACGCGCGAGGTCGGTGACGCGGTGACGGAACTTCAGTTCGACGAGGCCGCGCGCGACACCGGCCCGCACCCGCCGCACGAACGGGGCGATCACCCCGGGCCCGGTCCCCCAGGTGATGTGGAAGCGGGGAACGGAGTTGCCGTGCCCGGTGGCGGAGTAGCCCCCGCGTTCGGCCCAGCCGACCACCGGGAAGAAGCGCACGCCCTGCCCGTGCAGCCAGGCCCGCTTCTCGCCCGCCGCGAAGTCGACGTACGCCTCGGCCCACTTGCGCGGCCAGTGGTCCTCGGGACGGTCGAAGGCGGCCGTGCCCATCCAGTCCTGGAGGGCGAGCGCGTGGCTGTCGCGGATCCTGAGGCGGCGCTGTTCCGGGGAGTCCACGAAGAAGAGGCCCCCGAAGGACCAGAACGCCTGGCCCCCCATCGACTGCTCGGGTTCCTGGTCGAGCAGGATGACCTTCCGGCCGGCGTCCACCAGTTCGGCGGTCGCGGTGAGCCCGGCGAGGCCTGCCCCGATCACGATGACATCAGCGTCGTAGGCCATGCGCCCGTCCTCTCGCGGTGACGACCAGTCCGTTTCCTTGTTACTGACGGGTCAGATCCTTCGGCACATGAGTGACGGCGTCAACCGCATGTTTCCGGGTACTCGCCGCTGTCGGCAAACTCACGTCGTCCGCCGCGCGGACGCGTGCGCCGCCGTGCGGCAGCGGGTGCTCACCTGGGGCGAAAAGGCGGCCCGGGCAGCGTTGTTGGGGCCTTCCCGCCGCCGGGCGGGGTGCGGGACATCCGGCGTGTCGTACGGGCGGGAGCGTGCCGAGAAGTTGTCAAGCACGGGCAGGTCACAGCCGGGAGCGCTACAGTCAGCGTGATACGCATCCCGTGACCCCGCTGAATCATTGAGGTACGCAGCGTGTCGGTACTGGTTCTGGCTCTCGCCGTGAGCGCGGCCTTCTGCCTGGGCACCGGGTTCGTCCTGCAGCAGAACGCCGCCCAGCAGGCACCGCTCAGCGACTTCCTCTCCCCCCGGCTGCTGCTGGACCTGATGAGGGTGCCGCGCTGGCTCGGCGGTATCGGACTGATGGTGGCGGGCATGATCCTCAGCGCGGTCGCGCTGTCCCAGGGCGAGATCTCGCTGGTCGAGCCGCTGGTCGCCACGAACCTGCTGTTCGCGCTCGCCCTCTCCCGCTGGCAGACCAAGCAGCCGCTGGGCCGTCAGGGCTGGGCCGGGCTGGTGCTGCTGGCCGGCGGTGTCACGACGTTCATCGTGGCGGGCCGCCCCAGAGCGGGCGACGCGGTCACCGATCCGGTACGGCACTGGGTGATCATCGGGGCGATGGTCGGCGCAGCGCTGGTGCTGACGACGTATGCGAAGAAGTCCCGGATGATCATCGGACCGTTGCTGCTGGCGCTGGCGGCCGGTCTGTTGTATGGCGTTCAGGACGCGCTCACCCGGGTCAGCGGGCAGCGTCTGACGATGGGCGGGTGGACGGAGTTCATCACGGGCTGGCAGCCGTACGTGGTGCTGGTGCTGGGGGTGACCGGACTGGTGCTGGTGCAGAGCGCGTTCGAGACGGCGCCGCTGCGGATGTCCCTGCCGGCGCTGACCGCGGCCCAGCCGCTGGCCGGGATCGCCTGCGGGGTGGGCTTCCTCGGCGACCGCCTGCGCACCGACACGGGCGCGCTCGCCTGGGAGGCGGCCGGGCTCGCGGCGATCGTGCTGGGCATCGTGCTGCTCGGGTTGCACCCGGCGATGCCGCGGGGCCTGGGCGAGGTCGAACGGGAGAAGGACCTGCAGCCGGGGTGAGGCCGCGGCCCCTCGCGGCGGGGGAAGAGCGAAACCTCGGCGGCCGGCGGGCGGGAGCGCCTGGTTGGATGGCCGTATGAGTGCCGCTGATGAGCTTCTTGACATCGTGGACGAGGACGACCGGGTCGTCGGGCAGTCGCCGCGCGGCGAGGCCTACGCACGGGGGCTGCGGCACCGGTGCGTGTTCGTGCTGGCGCGCGATGGCGACGGGCGGGTCTTCGTGCACCGCCGCACCTCTACCAAACTCGTGTTCCCCTCCCTCTACGACATGTTCGTCGGCGGCGTCGTCGGCGCGGGAGAGACCTACGACGACGCCGCCCTGCGCGAGGCGGAGGAGGAACTCGGCGTCGGCGGACTCCCCCGGCCCGAGCCGCTGTTCAAGTTCCTGTACGACGACGGCGCCGGACGGACCTGGTGGTCCTCGGTCTACCAGGTCCGCTGCGACCTGCCGGTGAACCCCCAGGCGGAGGAGGTCGCCTGGCACGCCTTCCTGCCTGAGGACGAGGTGGAACGGCGGCTGTCGCAGTGGGAGTGGGTCCCGGACGGGCTCGCCGCCTACCGGCGGCTCAAGGAGTACCGCCGGTCAACCGACTGAGCGTGGCGCGGCACGGCACCCCCGGTAGGGTCCTGCCGTGATCGAATTCGTACGGAACGTCCGGCTGTGGTTCGCGCCCCAGGAAGTCCGTGAGGAAGGCCGTACGCCCGACTACCGCTTCTCCCTGGCCAACGAGCGCACGTTCCTGGCCTGGTTGCGCACCGCGCTCGCGCTGATCGGCGGCGGCTTCGCCGTGGACCAGTTCCTGCCCGGCCTGCGCTGGGCCTGGCGCGTGGGGCTCGCACTCGCGCTGCTCGGCTCGGGGGTGCTGTGCTCGCTGCGGGCCATCAACCACTGGGTGCGCTGCGAGCGGGCGATGAGGCGCGGCGAGGACCTTCCCGCCTCCCGCTTCCCGGCGGTGCTCAGCCTCGCCATCGCCGTGGTGGCCGTCGCCATGGTCGTGGTCGTGCTCGTCGGCTGGGCCGGATGAACGCCCCGGCCGGTCAGCGCGACCCGGGGCTCCAGCCCGAGCGCACCCGGCTCGCATGGCGCCGTACCACCTTGTCCTGCACCGTGGCCGCAGTCCTGGCCGCAAAGACGGCACTGCACGGCAGGACGACGGGCGGCTTCGTCGCCGTCGCGCTGTGCTGCCTGCTCTGGCTCGGCTTCCTGGCTCTGGCCGGGCGACGCATCCGCGCCCTGGCGACCGCCGAGCCAGGCCGCCCCCCACGGCTCACGCCCCGCCACGCCGCGGCAGCGACCCTGTGCACGGCCGCGCTCGCGGTGTGCGCGGCGGCCCTGGTTTTCTGAAGGCACTGACCGAGGACCGACGAGGAACCCCCGGGACGGGAGGCTCGTTGTCGACTGGCAGGCTGTCCCGTACCAGTTGGCGACACAACAGGGGGTTCCATGGCCGCGGCTGAGCCGTACACGGTCGCACTAGCCGACGACGTACACGCCTATGTCCAGCCGGACGGCGGCTGGTGCCTGAACAACGCCGGGTTCGTGAGCGACGGGACGGCCACCCTGCTGGTGGACACGACCGCGACCGAGCGACGCACCCGTGCCCTGGGCGCGGCGATCGCTGCGACCGGCGCCCCGGCGCCGCGGGTCGTGGTCAACACCCACCACCACGGCGACCACACGTACGGCAACGCCTTCTTCGCGCCGGCCGCGATGATCGTCTCGCACGCCGACTGCCGCCGGGAAGCGCTCGCCGCCGGGCACAACCTGCCTCTGATCTGGCCCACGATCGACTACGGGGACGTCCGCATACAGGGTGCCGACCTGACGTACCGGGACCACACGACGGTGCACGCGGGCGCGGTGGACGCCGAGGTGATCCACCCCGGCGTCGGGCACACCGTCGGCGACTCGGTGGTCTGGCTGCCGCACCGGCGCGTGCTGTTCACCGGCGACCTGGTCTTCGAGGGCGGCACGCCGTTCTTCCTGATGGGGTCGCTCAGCGGCTCCCTGCGCGCGCTGGAACGGCTGCGCGCGCTCGGCGCCGAGACGGTGGTGCCCGGGCACGGGCCGGTGACCGATCCGTCGGCGTTCGACCGTACGGAGCGCTATCTGCGGTTCGTCGCCGAGGTCGCGCAGAAGCACCACGCGGCGGGCCGTACGCCGCTCGAGGCGGCGCGGTCCACGGATCTCGGGGAGTTCGCCGAGTGGCGGGAGAGCGAGCGGCTGGTGGCCAACCTGCACCGCGCCTACGCCGAGCTGGACGGCCTGGCCGAGGGGGCGCCTGTCGATCCGCTGCCCGCGTTCCGGGACATGGCGGTCATGAACGGCGGGGAGATGATGGCCAGCCATGCGTGAGGCCGCGTCGGGTCACGGCGGCGGCGCCCCGCCGCCGTGACACCCATGACCGCCGGCGCCACGATGACACCGTGGCGCCGATCACGTTCGCCCCGCCCACTGGACTACATACCGACCGGTCGGCATCATGAGGCAGGTCCTGTTTTCCGCGCACGTCGCACGTGAGGAGCAACGATGAGCCCAGACCACCCGCCGGGTCTCGATCTCGGCCGGCTGCGCGGCCTGCTCGACGCCGAGCGGCCCGGCCTGGTGAACGGCCCCCTGACCGGGCGGCTGATCGAGGGCGGGCGGTCCAACCTCACCTACGCCGTCTCGGACGGCACGGCGCGGTGGGTCGTACGCCGTCCCCCGCTCGGCCACGTCCTGGCCACCGCGCACGACATGAGGCGCGAGCACCGGGTGATCAGCGCGCTGCACCCCACGCCGGTGCCGGTGCCGCGCCCGGTGCTGCTGTGCGAGGACGAGTCGGTCCTCGGCGCCCCCTTCTACGTGATGGACTTCGTCGAGGGCACGCCCTACCGCACCGCCGAGCAGCTCGCGCCGCTCGGCCCGGAGCGCACCCGGAACGCGATCCTCGGCCTGGTGGACACGCTCGTCGAGCTGCACGCAGTGGACCCCGAAGCGGTGGGTCTTGCCGACTTCGGCCGCCCGGAGGGCTTCCTGGACCGCCAACTGCGCCGCTGGGGAAAGCAGTTGGACGCCTCCCGCAACCGGGAACTGCCCGGCATCGACGAGCTGCACGCGGCGCTCGGCCGCGCACTGCCCGACTCCCCCGCGCCGGCCGTGATCCACGGCGACTACCGCCTGGACAACGTTCTCCTCGGTGACGACGACAGGATCACCGCCATCCTGGACTGGGAGATGTCCACGCTCGGCGACCCGCTGACCGACCTGGGTCTGCTGGTGATGTACAGCGTGCCGCTCGGAACTCCCGACTCCCCCGTCTCCACGACCGCCGAGGCCCCGGGTCACCCCGATCCGGCCGAGCTGATCGAGCGGTACGCGGCCCGCTCGGGGCGCGACGTCTCCGCCGTCTCCTGGTACACGGCGTTCGCCTGGTTCAAGCTCGCCGTGATCCTCGAAGGCATCCACTACCGCTACACGCTCGGCCAGACGGTCGGGCGGGGCTTCGACCGCATCGGCGAGCTGGTGCCCGTCTTCATCGAGCACGGCCTGACCACCCTGCAGGAAGGCTGATCCGTCATGGACTTCGCGTTCGACGCGCGCACCGAGGAGCTGCGCGCCAAGCTGCTCGCCTTCATGGACGAGTACGTCTATCCGGCGGAGGCCGTCGCCCACGAGCAGCGTGCGCGGCTCGACTCGCCGTGGGACACCCCGCCGGTCGTCGAGGAGCTGAAGGCCGAGGCGCGCCGGCAGGGCCTGTGGAACCTCTTCCTGCCGGACGCCGAGTACGGCGCCGGGCTCACCAACCTCCAGTACGCCCCGCTCGCCGAGATCACCGGCCGCTCCCCGCAGCTGGCGCCCACCGTGACGAACTGTGCGGCGCCCGACACCGGCAACATGGAGGTCCTCGCGCAGTTCGGCGACGAGCAGCAGAAGAAGCAGTGGCTGGAGCCGCTGCTGGCCGGGGAGATCCGCTCGGCGTTCGCGATGACCGAGCCGGAGGTGGCCTCCTCGGACGCCACGAACATCACCACGCGCATCGAGCGGGACGGCGACGAGTACGTCATCACCGGCCGCAAGTGGTACATCTCCGGGGCGATGAACCCCGACTGCCGGATCCTCATCGTGATGGGCAAGACGGACCCGGACGGGCCGGACATCCGCCGCCAGCAGTCCATGGTGCTGGTCCCCCGCGACACGCCGGGTGTCACGGTCAAGCGCGCGATGCAGGTGTACGGCTACGAGGACCACTACCACGGCGGCCACGCCGAGGTCGTCTTCGACCACGCGCGTGTGCCGGTCGCCAACCTGATCGGTGAGGAGGGCGGCGGCTTCGCCATCGCCCAGGCGCGGCTGGGCCCGGGCCGGATCCACCACTGCATGCGGCTGATCGGCATGGCGGAGCGGGCGATCGAGCTCATGTGCAGGCGGGCGGTGTCCCGTACGGCGTTCGGCAAGGCGCTCGCCCAGCAGGGCGTGGTGCACAACTGGATCGCCGACGCGCGCGTGGCCGTGGAGCAGTTGCGGCTGCTGGTGCTGAAGACGGCGTGGATGATGGACACGGTGGGCAACAAGGGCGCGCACACCGAGATCCAGGCGATCAAGATCGCCACTCCGCGCACGGTCGTCGACATCATCGACAAGGCGGTCCAGCTGCACGGCGCGGGCGGGGTGAGCCAGGACTTCCCGCTGGCCGAACTCTGGGCGGCGGCCCGCACCCTGCGGCTCGCGGACGGCCCGGACGAGGTCCACCAGCGGTCGCTGGCGTGGCGGGAGCTGAAGAAGTACCTGTGAGACATGGGTGAGGGGCGGACGCCGTGGCGTCCGCCCCTCACCCATATGCGTCGATCACCCCCGTGCGTGGACGGGCTACGGCCGCAGCGCCCTCAGCAGCAGGTCCGCCAGGTGGTCGGCGACCTCCCGGGGGCTGAGCGGGCCGTCGGGGCGGTACCAGGTCGACAGGTGGTGCACCGAGCCGAAGTGGTAGTCGACGACCAGGTCGGCCGGGGTGGCGGTGGAGAACACCCCCTCCTTCTGGCCCTCCTCGATCAGCGCGCGGAACCGCTCGTGGTAGCGGCGCCGCTCCGCGCGGACCTGCTTGTTCTTCTCCGGGCTGAGGTGGTGCATGGACCGGAAGAAGATCATCGCGTCGTCGAGGTTCTCGATCGTGGTGACGACGACGTCGGCTGCCGCGTCCCTCACGCGCTTCTCCACCGGCTCGTCGGCGTCCGCGAAGGCGTCCAGCCGCTCCTGCTGGACACGCAGCACGCGCGCGTACACCTCGTGCAGCAGATCGTCCTTGGAGCCGAAGTAGTGGTACAGCGCGCCCTTGGTGACGCCTGCCGCCTCGACGATCTCCTGCACGGACGTTCGGTCGTAGCCCTGCTCTGCGAAGAGCCGCGTGGCGGCGGCCAGGAGCCGCTGCGGGACCGGCGTCCCGTCCCCGTCCGTCGTTCTTGGCACTGCCGCCACCTGCCTTTCGATGATGACTACTGGGGCGTCTGCGTGCGGGTACGCAGCTCCCGACGCAGGATCTTGCCACTCGCCGTCTTCGGCAGCTCGGGCAGGATCTCCACCTGGCGCGGGTACTTGTAGGCCGCCAGTCTCTCCTTGCAGTACGCCGCGAGCGCGTCGGGGTCCGTCTCGGCACCCGGGCGCAGGCTGATGTACGCCTTGACGGTCTCGCCGCGGTACCCGTCCGGCACCCCCACGACGGCCGCCTCGCGCACCGCCGGGTGCGTGTAGAGGACGTCCTCCACCTCGCGCGGCCACACCTTGAAGCCGGACGCGTTGATCATGTCCTTCTTGCGGTCCACGACGTACAGCCAGCCCCGCTCGTCCATGAACCCGATGTCGCCGGTGCGCAGCTCACCGTCCGGGAAGGTCTCGGCGGTGGCCTCGGGCCGCCGCCAGTAGCCGGGCACGACCTGGGGGCCACGGACGACGATCTCGCCCTGTTCGCCGAACGGCACCTCCTCGCCCCTGTCGTCGACGATGCGGACGACCGTGTCCGGCCCGGGCACACCGACCGCCAGGGTCCCGGAGACCGGGTCCACGGGGGCCTCCTGACCGGGCGGGACGGAGGCGCAGGGTGCGGTGCACTCGGTCAGGCCGTAGCCGTTGCGGATGTACGGCCCGAAGCCGGCCCGGAACTTCTCCACCAGGGCCGGCGGCAGCGGCGCGCCGCCGGAGGAGATGACCCGGAAGGAGGAGAAGTGGTCCGGGGTGACGGCGGGGTGGGCGGCGAGCGCCATGAAGGCGGTGGAGGGGCCGACGGTGTAGTGCGGGCGGTGCTCGGCGAACGCGTCCAGGACGACGCCCGGCTCGAACCGGTAGGCGAGGACGAGCGTGCCGCCGCTGGTGAGACAGGCCACCAGCTCACACACCATCCCCGTGATGTGGAACAGCGGTGCCAGCGCGAAGTAGACGGGTGCCTCGGGCAGGCCGAGGCCCGTGCGCTGCCGCTCGGCGTTGTACATGATGTTGCCGTGCGTGTTGGTGGCGCCCTTGGGCGTGCCGCTGGTGCCGGAGGTGTAGCTGATCAGGGCGATGTCGGACGGGCCCACGTCGCGGCCCTCGGGGGCCTTGTGGCCCTGCCGGGCGACGGTGACCAGGTCGTCGGCGTCGGCGGCCTGCTCCAGCCGCTCGAAGGTGAGCACACGTGCGTCGTCACGGGTCTGGAGGTCCCGCTCGCAGGCGGTCACCACGATCCGCACGGGCGATGCGGCGGCCGTGTCCCGCAGGTACGACTCCCAGGCGCGGTCGGAGCACACCAGGGCGGTCACCTCGGCGTCCTTCAGGACGTGCGTGACCTCCCCCGACTTGTACATGGGGTTGACGGGCACGACGGTGGCGCCGGCCTTCCAGGCGCCGAGCAGGGCCAGCACGAAGTGCGGGGAGTTCTGCAGCAGGATCGCGACCCGGTCGCCGCGCTCCAGACCGCGCGAGGCGAGGAACCCGGCGACGGAGTCGGTCAGCGCGTCCAGTTCGGCGTAGCTGATCCGGCCGTCGAAGTAGGCCAGGGCGGTTCGGTGCGCGGGCACCTCGCGCAGGGCGTGCGGGAGCGAGTCGGCGGGGCTGACCGGGGCGCGCTGGGCATCGTTGAGCAGGGTGAGCCAGGGCTTGGCGGCATAGCGGGAGGCGGTCACCGGCCGGCCTCCCACTTCTGCTGGATGTGGTTCATGCTCGTCAGCCAGCGGTCCGGGTCGGTGGCGCGCGCCTGATAGTAGGCGGCGGCCTCGGGGTGCGGCAGGATGAGGAACCGGTCCTTCTCGATGCCCTTGAACAGGGCGTCGGCGACGTCCTCGGGGTCGATCGCGGTCGGTGCCAGCACCAGGTCGCCTGCGCTGCCGGAGGCGGTCAGCATGTCGGTGCGGACGCCCTGGGGGCAGATCGCGTGGACCTTCAGGCCACGGTGGCGGTACGTCAGGGACAGCCACTCGGCGAAGGCGTACGCGCCGTGCTTGGTGACGCTGTAGGGGGCGGCGCCGATCATGGTGAGCAGTCCGGCGGCGGAGACCGTCGAGACGAACCGTCCGGCGCCGCGCTCCAGCCAGGCCGGCAGGAGTTCGCGGGCGGCGCGGACGTGGGCCATCACGTTCACGTCCCAGGCCCGCGCCCACACCTCCTCGTCGGCGGCCTCGGTGCCGCCGGAGCCGAGGCCCGCGTTGGCGCAGTAGACGTCGATCGTGCCGCCGAGGGCGTCCCGCGCCTCGGACACGATCGCGGACGCGTCGCCCGGGACGGCGATGCCGCCGATCCCGTCGGCCACGGCCTTGGCCTTCTCGGCGTCCAGGTCGTTGACGACGACCCGGGCCCCCTCGGCGGCGAAGCGGCGGGCCAGCGCGGCCCCGATGCCGCCTCCCGCTCCGGTGACGACCACTCCCGCACCCTGCACGGCTTCCACCATCGGTCTCCTTCGACGCGACACGCACCGGCTCTGCTGCCGTCGGCTCTGTACGGCGACCAGACTAACCAGTCGGTATGTAACGAGGGAAGAGGCTGCTTCGCCAGCCATTACGCGGGCATGACAGTTCCATCGAGCAGGGAGGTCATCGCATGAGGCTGTCCAGACGAGGGCTGCTCGCCGCCACAACGGCGGCGACCGTGCCGTTCCCCGCAGCGTCCCGGGCCGGCGGCGGCAGGCGGCTGCGCACCGGTTTCGAACGGCTGGCGGCGGACGGCTACGCGCCGCTGGCGGGCCGCCGGGTCGGCATCGTGACCAATCCCACGGGTGTGACGAGGGACGTGCGCCACATCGTGGACGTGATGCACGCCGACCCCGGGGTGGACCTGGTCGCGGTCTTCGGCCCCGAGCACGGCTTCCGCGGCACCGCCCAGGCCGGTGGATCGGAGGGCCGCTACGACGACCCGGCAACCGGGCTTCCCGTCTACGACACGTACCTGAAGAGCAGCCGGCCGCTCGCCGACATCTTCACCGCGTCCGGTGTGGACACCGTCGTCTTCGACATCCAGGACGTGGGCGCCCGTTTCTACACCTACATCTGGACCCTCTACGACTGCATGGAGGCCGCCGCGCTCGCCGGCAAGCGGTTCATGGTCCTCGACCGGCCGAACCCGGTGACCGGACGCGCCGCCCTCGGCCCGGTCCTGCACAGGGAGTTCGCGACCTTCGTCGGCCGGCAGCCGATCGCACAGGCGCACGGGATGACGGTCGCGGAGCTGGCGCGGCTGTTCAACGGGGAGTTCCTGACCACGCCCGTCCCGCTCGACACCGTGCCGATGACCGGCTGGAGGCGGTCCGACTTCTACGACGCCTGCGGGCTGCCCTGGGTGCCGCCGAGCCCCAACATGCCGACACCCGACACCGCACTGGTGTACTCGGGGACGTGCCTGTTCGAGGGCACGAACATGTCCGAGGGACGCGGCACCACCCGCCCCTTCGAACTCCTCGGCGCGGAGGGCGTCGACGGCCGGTGGGCAGCGGAAGCGGAGCGACTGGGGCTGCCGGGCGTGCACTTCAGGGAGGCGTACTTCGCGCCCACCTTCTCCAAGTTCCAGGGGAAGACGATCGGTGGAGTGCAGATCCATGTGTACGACCGGGCCGCCTACGACCCCGTCCGCACCGGGATCGCGCTGCTCGTGACCGCCAAGAAGGTGTGGAGCGGTTTCGCCTGGCGCTCCGACGACTGGATCGACAAGCTCACGGGCTCCGCGCGGGTGCGCACTATGATCGACGCCGGCGCCACGGCCGACGAGGTGGTGGCCGCGTGGCAGGACGAGTTGGCCGCCTTCCGGCGGATCCGTAAGGAGTACCTGCTGTACGGATGAGCGTGACGTATGGCCAACCGTGCCCGCCCGCAGGACGATGCGCGCACTGCGCACAGCGCGCTCGACCTCGGGGCAAGGGGGCCCGTCATGGCGGTACCGGCAGTGAGTGTGAGTCCCTACTGGGAGCTGACCTTCGACGCGGACGGCGACGTCGACGGGCCGGAGCGGGACCGGCTGCTCGCGGAGGTGACGCGGCGGGGAGTACGCGACCTGCTGGTCTTCGCGCACGGCTGGAACAACCAGCGCTCCGGCGCCACTCGGCTCTACAGCAGCTTCTTCGCGCCGATGCCCTTGATCGCGCCCAGGGCCCGCCTCGGTTACGTGGGCGTCATCTGGCCGTCGATGATGTTCGCGGACGAGCCGATCCCCCATTTCCCGCCGTCTGTCGCGGCCGAGGTGCCGGCGGCTCCGCTGCTGGACAAGGACAGCCGCCACGCGCTGCACGAGGTGTTCCCCGGCCGTGCGACCGTGGTGGAGCAGCTCTCACGGCTGCTGGAGCGGCACCCGGACGACGGTGCCTCGCTGGAGGAGTTCGGGCGGCTGGTACGACTGCTGGTGGAGGTGCGGCCGCAGGGGCCGCAGGCCTCGTTCGCCGCGGACACCCTGACGCAGGGGGCGCCCGAGGACGAGCCCGGGATGCTGACCGGGGACACGGCCGAGGTGTGCCGGAGCTTCGCGCGGGCGCTGGAGCAGGTCCAGTCGGTCGGCGGGGAGTCCCCGGAAGGGTTCTCGTTCACGCCGAAGGGGATGTGGGACGGGGCGCGCGAGTTGCTCAGACAAGCCACGTACTACGCGATGAAGCGGCGCGCGGGGACGGTCGGCGAGCGGGGTCTCGGGCAGGTGGTCGGGCAGCTGGCGCAGGCGGCGCCGGGGGTGCGGGTGCACCTGGTCGGGCACAGTTTCGGCGGGCGGCTGGTGTCGTTCGCGCTGCGCGGGCTGCCGGAGGGGGTGCGCACCGTGAAGTCGGTGACGCTGCTGCAGGGCGCCTTCTCGCACTACGCCTTCGCGGCCCGGCTGCCGGAGGACCCGCATACGAGCGGGGTGCTGGACGGGCAGCAGAACCGGGTCGACGGCCCCGTGGTGTGCTGCTACTCCCACTTCGACTCGGCGCTCGGCACGTTCTACCCGCTGGCGTCCCGCATGGCGGACGACGACCGGTCGCTGACCGGGGACTTCACGGCGGACTTCGACATCGGCCGGCTGCTCGGCCCCCGGTGGGGCGCGATGGGGCACGACGGGGTCCAGGCGGTGGACGGTACGCGCAGCCTGACGCTCGCCGACGCGCTCGGTGGCGGACTGCCGGCGTCCGGCTGCGTCAACGTCGACGCCTGCGCGGTGGTCTGCCACGGCGGTCCGCCGACGGGGGCGCACAGCGACATCGTGCATCCGGAGCTGGCCCGGGTGGTGCTGGCGGCGGGCCGGGTGGGCTGACCCGCCGCCGCACGTCGCCTCCCGGCCTACCGGTGCGAGGTGTACTCCACCACCTGCTGGAACGTCGGCCGGTTCTGCCAGCTGATCCTGCCGTGCTTGATGCCGCCCAGGGTGCGCTGGACGATCGAGTCGGCGCACCACTGGTCACCGGCGGAGCACTGGTCGTCGCCCGGGTAGACCTGGGACGCGGTCATGCCCGCCGCCTGCTTCAGCGTGCTGATCAGGATGTCACGGCAGGCGCTCAGGCTGCCGCCCCCGCAGTACTTCTGCGCGAGCGGGCCCTGCACCGATTCCCCGAGGACCGCCCGGATGTCCTTGTCGACATAGCTCCACCAGCCGTACTGGAAGGAGCTTCCGGCGTGCGAGCCGGTCGGGCCGTGCGCGGCCGACGGGGACTCGTCGATCGGCAGGTTGTTGCCGAAGGCGGTGTACAGGTCGCTGCCGAGGCCCGGTTGGAACTCGGCCTTCACCAGCAGTGGCCACCAGGCGTCCAGGATGCGGATGGCGTCGGCGTTGGCATACGACTTCGACCCGGCCGAGGTCTCCGTGCGCTTGGCGCCCGCCGTCACCCAGGCCTGCAGCTTGCTGACCGCCGCCGCGGCGGTGGAGTCCGTCACCGTACTGCTGTTGACGACCTTCAGCAGCTTCGGCAGCACGTCCTCGGCGCGCAGATCCGCGAGAGCCGCGTCCGCCATCGCCTTCACGAGGGCCGGCCTGGTCACCCCGCCGGCCGCTACCAGCTTCCTCACCCGGTCCTCGAGCAGGTTGCCGCGGTGGACCGAGCCCTCGCCCCAGGGAGCGGCCGTGTAGTCCTTGGCCTGCTTGTTGTTCCAGGAGATGTAGTAGTCCTGGTCGACGGAGTTGGGGTGCTGGGACGGCAGGGTGTAGTCGGCCGTGTTGGTCGCCG
This sequence comes from Streptomyces cynarae, assembly GCF_025642135.1. Classification (NCBI taxonomy): domain Bacteria; kingdom Bacillati; phylum Actinomycetota; class Actinomycetes; order Kitasatosporales; family Streptomycetaceae; genus Streptomyces; species Streptomyces cynarae. Next base: position 1,976,425 of record NZ_CP106793.1, read on the forward strand.
GGTCCCAGTCGCGCCACTCGTACGCCGCCTGCGCCCAGACGGGGAACTCGGCGTCGACACCGCTCGCCCGCACCGGGTTGTCGCCGCTGTTGTAGTACGCGGTGTGCTGGGAGTCGGCGTAGAACCAGTTGAAGGTGTAGTTGATGTGCTGGACCGCGCTCTGGAAGTCCTTCGGGCCCTTGACGTAGTCGGGGTCGTTCAGCATCTGGAAGCCGATGATCGAGTCGGCCTCGTGCAGGTAGGACGAGCGCAGGGTGGTGTAGGCGACCTTCTTGCCGCCGACCGTGGCGCGGTACTCCACGGGCCCGTACTTCGTGCGCCACACGCGCATGGTGTAGGAGCCGGCCGGGGTCGAGTCAGCGGTCGTGGGTGACCAGGAGTTCTTCTGCTCGATCTTGTCCATGGCGGTGCAGGTGCCGTGGTACAGGTAGTGGTAGTCGTCCTGGCACAGCTCGACCGCGTAGGTGTCGATGATGTCCTGGCCGGAGGTGGTCGCACTCCACGAGTAGTCCTGGCCGCGGCCCAGTTCGACGTACATGCTCAGGCCCGCGAAGGATGCGCCGCGGGCGCTGATGCCGGGCCCCTGGATCTCCTGGAGCATGAGGAGCTGGGGTGCGAAGTAGCCGGTCTGCGGGCCGAAGACGGCGATGGGGTGGCCGCTCGCGGTGTACTTGCCGCTCACGACGAGGGCGTTGGACATGCCGCGCCTGGCGGAGGTCAGGGCGGTGGTGGCCGCGGTCTTCGACGCGCTCGTCGCGCTCGAGGTCGCCGCGCTCCCGGTGCGGTCGTAGACGAGCGGTTCCTGGGTCACCGAGCCCGCCTCGGGCAGCGCCTCGCCCTGGGGGCTCGACGGCTTGGTCGCGTACGGGAAGCTCTCGCCGTTGTGGACGGTGAGGACGGCCTCTGGGTCGTTGCGCTCGCGGAAGGACTCCCAGACCTTGGTGCCCTCCTCCACGCCGTACTTGGACTGGGCGGCCAGCAGGGAGATCGCGTTGTTGACCTCGCCGCCCCCGCCGGAGCCGAAGAGCGCGCCGATGACGGAGGCGAGTGCCACCAGGTCGGTGACCTTGAAGTGCTCGATGGTGCCGGCGTTGGTGATGGAGTCCTTGTGGCCGGTCAGGACGTACTCGCCGGGGAAGTAGCGGCCGCTGTCGGAGGCGTCGATGTAGGCGTTGACGCCGGCCAGATAGGCATTGACGTCGGCGAGGGCCTGCTTGCCGCGGTCGCCGGCGGCGGCCACCGCGTTGTCGATCTGCGCCTGGAGGTCTGCCTCGGTGTAGGGCGCGTTGCGCCAGAACTCCTGCTCGAGCCCCTGATTGGCGGCGGCGCCGCCCGCGAAGGAGGTGAGCTGTCCGCGGCCCACGTGCCGGAAGACGTCCATCAGCCACAGCCGGTCCTCAGCCGCGGCATACCCGGCGCCGAACTCCGTGCCGTACCTGGTGGTACCGGTGATGTGCGGGACGCCCGTCTTCTTGTCGCGGACGATCGTCACGTCGCCGCGACCGGCGGGCTTCTCGGTGGAGGCGACTTGATCGGACGGGACGCCGAACGAGGCGTCGTTGAAGAAGTTGTTGATCTTCGCGTCGGTGAGGGTGGAGTAGCCGGTGGCCAGGTTGGCGTAGGGGCCGAGCTGGTCCTCGGCGTGGTCGGGCTGGGTGCCGAAGGCCTGGTTGAGCAGGATCTGGGCGAGGGTGGCATTGCCGTTCTCGCCGGGCGGGAGGATGTCCGAACACTGGCCGCCGCAGTAGTCGTTCGACGCGGCCGCCTCCGCGGTGCCCGTGGCCGCCTGGGCGGTGGCCGCGGCGGTCGGGGACAAAAGCCCCGCGATGAGCACGCATATCGAGGCGGCCTTGAGGAACTTGGGGGTTCTGCGAGGAGTTCTCAGTCTGTCGAGGGCGGTGCGTGGGGTGCGCCGTGGCATGGCAGCTCCTCCGACGATGGGGGTCCCCCCTGCTCGAGCGGAGGCGAGAGCTTGGGGGAATGGGCGGGCGGACGTTACCGCCGGTATCCCCGCGATTGAAGATGAACATGCGTCAGTTTTTCAACCGTCCGGCAAGTGCTTTTGGAGGTCATCGGAAATCCGATGGAGCCGAATCGCGTGTCGATACGTCTATTCGGCGACGTCCCCAGGACGACGCCGAAGTGACCGAAGTACAGGTGCAGTTGTGACGGAGGTGCAGGGCGATGGCCGGTTTCCGGAGTCTGGCGAGACAGGTCCGTGATCCGAGGTGCGATCTGGCACTACGGCGCTACTCACTGCGCAAGTGCCTTGAGAAGTTCGCCCCCTACGGGCACAGGGCGACCTGGGACCACCTGTGCTCCCGGGCCGGGTTCGGGCCCGAGGACCGCTCCCCCGATCCGGCGCGGCTCGTGGCCGCACTGGAGGAACTGGAGGAGGCCCGGTCCGTGTGGCTCACCTACGAGGCCGAGTTCACGGAGCGCCGCAGGAAGGAGAAGCACGACGGGCTGCGCCGGCCGGGCAGTGTGGACGACTGGCACCGGCTGACGTGGGGCGGTTTCGGGGTCGCGTGGTGCGACGACCCGCGGGTCCACCCTCATGAACCGCTGGCGGAGGTGCTGCGCCGGCTCATCGCCGCACTGGAGCGCGAGCCGGGCTCATCGTGTCCGGTGTGCGCCGGTGAGCGCCTCACATGGAGATACGACCTGGCCCATGAGCCGTCGTCGGGCCCGGTCTGCACGGACTGCGGCATCCTGGTGCCCTCTCACGTGCTGACACCCGGAGCCCTGGCACGGACCAGGCGCGCGCGACTGCTCGTGTCGGCCTAGGGCCCGGATCGTGGGGGTGCGCCGGGGGATGCCGCACCCCCGTTGTCAGCGGCTCCTGACCCACCGGGACAGGGCGCGGAGGTGAGCCTGGGGCCGACGGGTGCCCGGTGCCGGGGCGAGCCGGGAGGACGCGCGCAGCCGGGCGCCTGCGGGGCGCCTCCCCCAGCTCGTCGAGGAGGGGGTGGCCCCAGCGCCCACCCGTGCAGCCCTGGGGTCCTCCAGGCCGTCAGGGCTCTGGGGGAGACGACTGCTCGCCGGGCGGCGGGGAGCTACCGCTTGCGGCGTTCCACCATCAGGCGGGAGCCCGACTGCCGTTCGCCGAACACGTCGTCCGGGTTGGACAGTACGCATGTCTCCAGGGACAGGCACCCGCAGCCGATGCAGTCGGTCAGGTGGTCCCGCAGGCGGCTCAGCTGCTTGATGCGTTCGTCCAGTTCGGAGCGCCAGGCCACGGAGAGGCGGGCCCAGTCCTCGCGGGTGGGTGTGCGCTCCTCCGGGAGCTGCGCCAGCGCCTCGCGGATCGTGGCCAGCGGGATGCCCACCCGTTGCGCCGCCCGTACGAAGGCGACCCTGCGCAGTGCGTCCCGGGAGTAGCGGCGCTGGTTGCCCGCGGTGCGGCGGCTGCTGATCAGGCCCTTGGACTCGTAGAAGTGCAGGGCGGAGACGGCGGCGCCGCTGCGGGCGGACAACTGGCCGACGGTCAGCTCGTGGATCTTCTCCGGGATCTGGGGCACCTTCCAGAGCCTACCCACCGCGGCACAGGCGTCGTCCGTTGACACCGGTGCCGCACCCGACCATGCTAAGCAGTTGCTTAGACATCGTGATTTCGTGACGCGAAAGGCCGGGAACATGGCAGAGCCGAGGACCTTCACGTCCGCCGACGAGCTGAAGGCGGCGGTGGGCGAGCAGCTGGGGTACACCGACTGGCTGGAGATCGACCAGAAGCGGATCGACCTGTTCGCGGAAGCGACCGGCGACCACCAGTGGATCCATGTGGATCCGGAGAAGGCGGCCCAGGGCCCCTTCGGGACCACCATCGCGCACGGCTACCTCACGCTGTCGCTGCTCCCGCTGTTCGGGCCGCAGCTGATCAAGGTGGAGGGCGTGAAGATGGGCGTCAACTACGGCACCAACAAGGTCCGTTTCCCCGCCCCGGTGCCGGTCGGCTCCCGGGTGCGCGCCACCGCGACGATCTCGGGCGTCGAGGAGGTGCAGGGCGGCGTGCAGGTGGCCGTCGCCTTCACCGTGGAGCGCGAGGGCGGCGACAAGCCGGTGTGCGTCGCCGAGTCGGTCGCGCGCTACTACCTCTGACACCCGGCCGGGCGGGGCGCCTACTTCCGCGCCCCCACCATCCGCAGCACGAGGTCGGCGTAGAGCGCGCCGACCTCCTCGGGGGTCCGGGACCCGTCGACGTTGAACCAGCGGGCGACGTCGATGCACAGGGAGAGGATGGCCAGCGTCGTCCCCTTCACGTCCAGCACGTCGAACTCGCCCGCGGCCACGCCGTCCTCGACGATCCCGCGCACCTCGGCGTCCACCTGACGGCGCAGAGCCAGGATCTCGGCGCGGGCGTCCGGGCCGAGCGCGTCCAGTTCGTACTGCACGACCCGCGCGGTGGTGCGCCGTCCGGCGTGCCAGCGGACGAAGGAGCTCACGGCGTCGGCGAGCCGCTCGGTCGCGCTGCCCTCGCGCCGGGCCGCCGTGCGCAGGATCTCCAGGGCCTTGTCGTGACCGATGCGGCTGATGCGGTGAAGCAGCTCTTCCTTGGTCTTGTAGTGGATGTAGAGCGCGGCCGGGCTCATTCCGGCGCGGCCCGCGATGTCACGGGTCGTCGTGGCGTGGTAGCCGCGTTCGGCGAAGGCCTCGACCGCGGCGACCAGCAGCCGCCGGGCCGCGTCCGGGGTCACCTCGGCCCACGGCTCCATCTCGCCGCCGGCCGTCTCCTCCGCCGTACTCATCGCTCGCCCCTTCCACTGGCAGGACGAACACCATACCTCCGAAGGTGAGCGGGCGCTTAGTGTGCCCGCTCAGAGCTTTTCGAAGGGGTCGTGCTCGGCGAGCAGCTTCTCCAGCCTGGCCTGGTCGACCCGGCTGACGATCTGCCCGGCCTCCTGGCGGTCCCGGATCACCTTGGCGAGGGTGAAGGCGGAGGTCACCAGGTACAGGACGGCGATCCCGAGGAAGGCGCGCACCCAGGCGTCGGCGTGCAGTCGGAAGATCCCGACGGCGGTGGCCACCAGGGCGATGGCGAAGGACGCCACGGCCTGCCCGTAGAAGGCGGCCGTGTTCTGCTGTCTGACCGGAGTCTCACTCATGTGGACCAGGGTCGGCGGACGGCGGCGCCGGGACATCCGCACGCGTACTCACAGCGGTACTCAGAACGCCGAAACGCCCGTCAGCGCCCGCCCGATGACCAGTTTCTGGATCTGGCTGGTGCCCTCGTAGAGGGTCATCACCCGGGCGTCCCGCAGCAGTTTGCCCACGGGGTACTCGTCGATGTAGCCGTAGCCGCCGAAGACCTGAAGGGCGTTGTTCGCGGCGCGGACGGCTGCCTCGGAGGCGAACAGCTTGGCCTTGGAGGACTCGACGGCGAAGGGCAGTCCGCGGTCGATCAGGTCGGCGACGCGCCAGGTCAGCAGCCGTGCGGCGTCCACGTCGACGGCGATGTCGCTGAGGAGTTCCTGGACGAGCTGGTGGTGGGCGATGGTCCTGCCGAACTGCTCCCGTTCGCCCGCGTACGTCACCGCCGCCTCCAGCGCGGCCCGGGCTATGCCGACGCAGCCCGCCGCCACCGACATCCGGCCCTTGGCGAGCGCGGACATGGCGACGGAGAAACCCTTGCCCTCCGGGGCCAGCATCGCGGAGGCGGGGACGCGGACGTCCTCAAGGACCAGTTCGGCGGTCGCCTGGCCACGCAGGCCGAGTTTGCCGTGCACGGCGCGGCGGGTCAGGCCGGGGGTGTCGGTGGGGACGAGGAAGGCGGAGACGCCCTTGTGACCGGGGGCGTCGGTGGAGCGGGCGAAGAGGAGGACGACGTCGGCCCAGGTGCCGTTGGTGATGAACATCTTGGTGCCGTTGATCACGTAGTGGTCGCCGTCGCGTACCGCCCTGGTGGCGAGGTTGCCCGCGTCGGATCCGGTGCCCGGTTCGGTGAGCCCGAAGCAGCCGACGTACTCCCCGGACGTCAGCCCCGGAAGCCAGCGGCGCTTCTGCTCCTCGCTCCCCCAGGCGGCGATCGTCTTGGCGACCAGGCCGAGCGAGACGGACACGATTCCGCGCACGGACGAGTCGCCGCGTCCCAGTTCCTCGGTCACCAGGCAGTACGCGAGATGGTCGCCGCCCGCGCCGCCGTACTCCTCGTCGATGGTGAGCCCGAGGAAGCCGACCTCGCCGAGCTTCTTGACGATCGAGCGGTCCACTTCCTCCGCCCGGTCCCAGGCGACGACGTGCGGGGCGATCTCGCGGGTCACGAACTCCTCGGCCAGCCGTCGCACGGCCACCTGCTCCTCGCTGAGCTCCAGGTTCACGACACGTCACCCCTCGGGCAGATCATTGAATGCGGCACATTTAAATTAGCGCCGCTAGTTTTCCAGCGCAGCCCTACTATGTGCGCCATGGCCCGACCGCGCAAGCCCCTCCTCAGCACCGACCGCATCGTCGCCACGGCGCGGGCTCTGGTGGACGCGGAAGGCCTCGCGGCCGTCTCCACGCGCCGGCTCGCCGCCGAACTCGGGGTCAGCGGCCCGTCGCTGTACAACCACTTCCGCACCAAGGACGAGATCCTGGAGGCGGTCGCCGACTCGGTGAGCGCGCAGGTCGATCTGTCGATGTTCGAGGACGGCCGGCCCTGGCGGACCGCGCTGCACGACTGGGCGGTCTCCTACCGGGCCGCGCTGCGCGACCACCCGAACATCGTGCCCGTCCTGGCCCGCGGGCCCGGCCGTCGCCCGGCCGCGCTGCGCCTCGCGGACGCGGTCTACGGGGCGATGGTCGACGCGGGATGGCCGCCCGCGCAGGCCACCTCCATCGGCGCGCTGATGCGCTACTTCGTGATGGGCTCGGCTCTCGGCTCGTTCGCGGGCGGTTTCGTCGACGACGCGGCGGCGTACGACCCGGCCGACTACCCCCACCTCGGGCAGGCCCACCTCCTCGCCGACCAGCAGGAGAAGATCGACGAACGGGCCTTCGAGACGGGGCTGGCGGCCCTGCTGGACGGACTGGAGCGGCAGTACGAGCAGGTGAAGCGCCCCGTGTAGCGCAGGCGGGGCATGCTTCGGCCAGCGCCGAAGTGTCCGTGGTCGATGCTGGACGCATGACGACGAGGAAGGACGGTACGGCGGCCGGGCTCGCCGGGCTCGCGGGGCTGATCGCCGACGAGACGCGGGCCGCGTGTCTGCTGGCGCTGCTCGACGGCCGGGCGTGGACCGCCGGTGAGCTGGCGCGGCACGCCGGGGTCGCCGCCTCGACGCTGAGCGAGCACCTGGGCAAGCTCGTCGCGGGCGGGGTGCTCGCAGAGGAGCGGCAGGGACGCCACCGGTATGTGCGGCTCGCCGACGCGCGGGTCGCCCAGATCGTCGAGGACCTCGCCGCGCAGGTGGCGCCGGACGCCGGAGCCGGGCGTCCGCGCACGCTGCGGGAGGCGAGTGCCGGGTCCGCGATGGCACGCGGGCGCACCTGCTACGACCACCTCGCGGGGCGGCTCGGCATCGCCGTCACGGACGCGCTGACCGCGCGGGGGCTGCTGAGTGCCACGGGGGAACCGGAGGGGCGCGCCGGTGTCGAGAGCCCATGGGGGTCCCGCCGCGTGAGCGAAGCCGGGCGTGGGGCAGCGCGGAGGCCCGAAGGGTCGAGCACGGTCGGGCTCTCACCACCGGCTGGAGCACCCGGGAAGCGGACGAGCGAAAACGGGGACACCGGGTTCACGCTGACCGACGCGGGCCTGGCCTGGTTCGACACCGCCGGTATCCGTCTCGACCGCAAGGGCCGCAGGCCCCTGGCCCGCGCCTGCCTCGACTGGACCGAGCGTCGCCCCCATCTCGCGGGTGTCGCGGGCGCCGCGCTGTGCCGGCACGCCCTGGACGCGGGCTGGTGCGTCCGCATCGGCTCCGAGCGGGCCGTGAAGGTCACGGCCGAGGGCGAGCACGCGCTGTCGCGGCTGCTCGGGATCGAGGCGGCGGCGCTGCGCTGAGCACGTCACGACGGAAATCCGCGAGCACTCCCACCCCTGCCCTCCTAGCCTCTGGAGAATGATGAACGCCTCCCCCTCCCGTCTGGCCGCCGGCGCGGCCACCGTCACCGTGCTGCTGTGGGCCTCCGCCTTCGTCTCGATCCGCAGCGCGGGCGCCGCGTACGCGCCGGGCGCGCTGGCCCTCGGTCGGCTGCTGGCCGGGGCACTGGCGCTGGGGGTGATCTGTCTCCTGCGGCGGGAAGGTTTGCCGCCGCGTGCGGCGTGGCGCGGGATCGCGATATCCGGGCTGCTGTGGTTCGGCTTCTACATGGTCGTGCTCAACTGGGGCGAGCAGCAGGTCGACGCCGGGACCGCCGCACTGGTGGTGAACATCGGGCCGATCCTGATCGCGCTGCTGAGTGCGCGGCTGCTGGGGGACGCCATGCCGCCGCGGCTGCTCGGGGGCATGGCGGTGTCCTTCGCCGGTGCCGTGACCGTGGGCCTGTCGATGTCGGGTGACGGTGGATCCTCGGTGCTCGGGGTGGTGCTGTGCCTGCTCGCCGCCGGCGCCTACGCGGCCGGTGTCGTCGCGCAGAAGCCCGCGCTGGGTGCGGCGAGCGCGCTTCAGGCGACGACGTTCGGGTGTCTGGTGGGCGCGGTCGTCTGTCTGCCGTTCGCCGGACAGCTGGTGCACGACGCGGCCCGCGCGCCGGCGTCCGCCACGCTCAACATGGTGTACCTGGGCGTCTTCCCGACCGCGCTCGCCTTCACCACCTGGGCGTACGCCCTGGCCCGGACGACCGCGAGCCGCATGGGCGCGACGACGTACGCGGTGCCCGCGCTGGTGGTCCTGATGTCCTGGCTCTTCCTCCAGGAGGTGCCGGGTCCGGTCACGCTCGCGGGTGGCGCGCTGTGCCTGGCCGGAGTGGCGGTGTCACGGTCGCGTCCCCGCACACCGCCTCCGGCCCCGGAACCGCACGCCACGCCCGAGCAGGTGCCGGCCGCCGAGTCCTAGGCACGGGACGACCCCAGGCCTTCAGAACACCACCAGCGCCCGGCCGCCCTTGCCCGCCAGCATGTTCTCGAAGGCGGCCGGGATGCCCTCCAGCGCGATCCGTTCCGTCACCAGCGCGCCCAGGTCCAGGCGGCCCGCCCGGACGTGCTCGGCCAGGACCGGCAGGTCCTCGGCCGGGTTGGAGTTGCCGTAGACGCAGCCCGTCAGCGTGCGGCCCCAGTGGAAGATCTCCAGGGCGTTGAAGGTGACCTGCTGGTCCTTGCCGCCGATGCCGACGACCGTCGTACGGCCGCCGCGGCGAGTGGAGTCCCAGGCGGCGCGGATGGTGGCCGCCCGGCCCACGCACTCCACCGCCACGTCGACGCCCTGCTTGTCGGTGAGGCCGCGGATCTCGCGGGGCGTGGTGTCGGAAGCGAGCAGGAAGTCCGTCGCGCCGGCCCCTCGCGCCAACTCCTCCTTCGCGGGGGACACGTCCACCGCGACGATCCTCTCGGCGCCCGCGATCCGCGCCGCCTGGAGGGTCGCGAGGCCCACCCCGCCGACGCCGAACACCGCGACCGTCTCCCCCGGCCGTACCTTCGCCGCGTGGTGCACGGCCCCGTATCCGGTGAGGACGGCGCAGCCCAGCAGGGCCGCGTCGGTCAACGGCACGCCGTCCGGGGCCGGGAGCACACAGGACGCGGCGACCACGGTCTCCTCCGCGAACGCGGCCACGTTAAGACCGGGGTGCAGATCCGTGCCGTCGTCCGCGCGGCGGGCGTGGACGGCACCGGCGCCGGTGAGCGCGTCGGCGCAAAGCCACACCTCGCCCCGTGCGCAGGCGTGGCAGCTCCCGCAGGACGGCGCCCAGTTGAGGACCACTCCGTCACCGGGGGCGACATGGGTGACGCCCTCCCCCACCGACACCACCGTGCCCGCGCCCTCGTGACCGAGGACGGCGGGCACCGGCACCCGCATGGTGCCGTTGGACAGGGACAGGTCGGAGTGGCAGACCCCGGCGGCGGCGAGCCGGACCCGGACCTGGCCGGGGCCGGGCTCGGGCAGCTCGATCCCGGTGACCTCCAGCGGGGCACCGACGGCGGGCAGTACAGCGGCACGGACGACCATCTGGCTCAACGCTCCTGGAACTGGAGGGACTTGGTCTGCAGGTACTCGGCGAGGCCGTGTGCGCCCAGCTCCCGGCCGACCCCGGACTGCTTGTAACCGCCGAAGGGGGCGCGGGGGTTGAAGCGTCCGCCGTTGATGTCGACCTGCCCGGTCTCCATGCGCCGCGCGAACGCGACCGCCTCCGTGTCGTCCCCGGCCCATACCGCGCCGGCCAGCCCGTACACCGTGCCGTTGGCGATCCGCAGGGCGTCCTGCTCGTCCTCGTAGGGGAGGATCGCCAGTACGGGGCCGAAGATCTCCTCCTGCGCGATCGTCATCTCGGGGGTGACGTCGGCGAAGACGGTGGGCTGCACGTAGTAGCCGCGCTCCCGGGGGGATTCGGGGCCGCCCGCGACCAGGCGGGCGCCCTCCGCGAGGCCCTTCTCGATGTAACCGCGCACCCGCGCCTGCTGCCCGGCGTTCACCACCGGGCCGATGCGGTCCCCGTACTTCGTCGCGGCCGTCGCGGCGAGCTCGACCGCCTCCTCGTACCGCTCCCGGTGCACCAGCATCCGCGTCCACGCGCTGCACGTCTGGCCGGAGTTGGACATGACGTTCGCGACACCCACGTTGACCGCCTTGGCGAGGTCCGCGCTCGGCAGGATGACGTTCGCGGACTTGCCCCCCAGTTCCAGGGCCACCTTCTTCACGGCCGCTCCCGCCGTGGCGCCGATCCGCCGGCCGACCGCCGTGGAGCCGGTGAAGGAGACCAGGTCGACACCCGGGTGCTCGGCGAGCGCCTGGCCCGCGACCGGGCCGAGGCCGGTGACGAGGTTGAAGACCCCGGCCGGCAGACCCGCCTCGTGGGCGGCCTCCGCGAAGAGCTGGGCGGTCAGCGGCGTGTCCTCGGCCGGCTTCAGGACGACCGTGCAGCCCGCCGCCAGCGCCGGGGCGACCTTGGCGACGATCTGGTGGAGGGGGTAGTTCCAGGGGGTGATGGCGCCGACGACGCCGACCGGCTCCTGGTAGACCGTGGAGTTGCCGACCTTCTCCTCGAAGGAGTACGTGGCGGCCAGTTCGGCATACGATCCCGCGACCGCGATCGGCAGGCCGACCTGCACGTTCTGCGAGAACGGGAGCGGGGAGCCCAGCTCCGCCGTCACCGTCTCGGCGATCTCGTCCTTCCGGGCGACCAGCACGTCGCGCAGGGCGGCGAGCCGGGCGGCCCGCTCGGCCGGGGCGGTGGCGGCCCAGTCGGGGAAGGCGGCACGGGCGGCGCGTACCGCTGCGTCGACATCCTCGGCGGTGCCCGCCGGGATCCGGCCGATGACCTGCTCATCGGCCGGGTTCACGACCTCGATGGTGTCCGCGCCGACGGCGGGGCGCCAGGCGCCGTCGATGTACATGCCGTCATGTGCCTTCATCGTCTTCCTCCCGGGCGGGCAGCGTCGTCCGCCCCAAACTAGCGCCGGTAGTTTTGTGGCGCCAGGGGGCTCCGGGAGGTCAGCGTAGGGCCTGTCATCCGGAGCAGGTCGGCCGTGAGGGACGGTCTGGAGGCGGCTTCAGGTCCGGCCGGCCGCCGCGCCCCGCCGCACGGACGAGTCCGCCCCCTGCGGCTCCCTCGCGGGCGCACGCAGCGCGATCCCGGAGGAGACCAGCAGCAGCGCGCCCAGCATCACGAACGGCGCGGCCACGCCCGCCACTCCGGCCACCAGTCCCGCCGCGGCGGGCGCGGCGACCTGGCCGAGGCGGTTGCCGGTCAGCCGCAGGGCGAGGGCGGTGGAGCGGGCGTCGCCGGGTGCGGCCTGCACGACGGTCGTCATGGACAGCGGCTGCCCGACACCCAGGCAGAACCCGAGCACGGTGAGCATCGCGCCGAGCGCCCACACCGGCACCGGCAGCGCGATCCCGGCACACAGCAGCGCCGCCACCAGGCAGGTCAGGGCGAGCAGGACGGTCCGGCCGAGCAGCCGCAGCAGCGGCGTGAGGACGAGACGGCAGGCGATGGTGGCCGCCGCACGCAGGCTCAGCAGCAGGCCGACGACCGCCGGGGCGATGCCGCGGTGGTCGCCGACGACGGGCAGGTACGCGGTGAGGATGTCCGTGGCGGACAGCACGGCGAGGCTGATCAGGATGCCGGCCGGCACACCGCGGGCGCGCAGGATGCGGTGCAGGGGGACGCGGTCACCGCGCGCGGTACGGGCCGTCGTGGCCGTACGGCGCTCGATGCGCCACAGCGAGGTGAACGCGACCGCGGCGACCGCGCCCGCCACCAGCAGGGCGAGCGCGCTGGTGGCCGCCCGGTCCGGGCCGTGGATCAGGGCGCCGGCGGCGATCGGGCCGACGAGCTGGCCGAGGGAGGCGCCGATGGTGAAGTGGCCGAAATTGCGGTCCTGTTCGTGCGGCTCCGACCGGCGGGCCACGATCGACTGGGCGCCGATGACGAAGCACAGGTGGCCGAGGCCCATCACGCCGCTCCACGCGGCCATCGCCGCGAGGGAGCCCGCGGCCCCGCTGAGCGCGCAGCCGCCGGAGATCAGGACCACACCGGTCACCAGCAGCGGCATGCACCGGCCGTGGTCCGTACGGCGGCCCAGCGGTACCGCGGCGAACAGCGGCAGCAGTGCGTACACACCGGCGATGACTCCGACTGCGCGGTCGTCCGCACCCAGCGCGAGGGCCCGGTAGGAGACGGCGGGCCGGGCCATCGACACCGCCCCCTGCGCGAAGCCGAAGGCGATGACGAGGCGGAGCAGCCAGCCGCGGTTCCCACCGGGCCTCATGAGGACGTCCTCCAACGAATGATCGACAACGAGTGATCGGTCTACGAATGATCAGATGATGCCGAACAGGATTCCCGCCCCGAGGACCACCAGCGATGTCAGCGCGGCCCACTTGACCACGAACCGCGTGTGGTCGCCGAACTCCACCTTGGCCATGCCGACGAGGACGTAGACGGCGGGCACCAGCGGGCTGGACATGTGCAGCGGCTGGCCGATCAGCGATGCGCGGGCGATCTCCAGGCTGGAGACACCGTGCGCCTGGCCCGCCTCGGCGAGCACGGGCAGGATGCCGAAGTAGAAGCCGTCGTTGGACATGAAGTACGTGAGCGGGATGCTCAGCACGCCGGTGACGAGGGCCATGTGCGGGCCCATGCCGTCCGGGACGTTGTTCACCAGCCACTTGGCCATGTGCTCGACCATGCCGGTGCCCTGCAGGACGCCGGTGAAGACGGCGGCGGCGAAGACCATGCCGGAGACGTTGAGGACGTTCTCGGCGTGCGCGGCGAGGCGGGCCTTCTGGTCGGGCATGTGCGGGAAGTTGACGGTGAGCGCGAGTGCGGAGCCGAGCAGGAACAGGACCGGGATCGGCAGCCACTCCATGATCATGGCGGTGAGCAGGGCGACCGTGAGCAGCGCGTTGAACCAGTACAGCTTGGGGCGCAGGGTGGACCGGTTGGGGTCGAGGCCCTGGAAGCCGTCCTCGGCGGCGGACTCGGTGGCATCGGCGTCCGTGCCGGAGCCGGAGGCGCCGGTGGCCGTGCGTCCCTTGCCGGTACCGCCGCCGGAACCGCCCGCCCCGACGAGCACCGTCTCGGCCTCCTGCGGCTCCAGGACCTCGTCCAGCGTCAGCGTGCCGAGCCGCTTGCGTTCGCGGCGGCCAAGGACGTACGCGAGGGTGAAGACGCCCAGCAGGCCGACGGCGAGAGCGGGGATCATCGGCACGAAGATGTCGCTGGCGTCCAGCTTCAGCGCGGTCGCGGCTCGGGCGGTGGGACCGCCCCACGGCAGGGTGTTCATCACGCCGTTGGCCATGGCGGCGACGCCGGTCATCACGACCAGGCTCATCTTCAGGCGCTTGTACAGCGGGTACATCGCCGAGACCGTGATCATGAAGGTGGTCGAGCCGTCGCCGTCGAGGGAGACGATCGCGGCGAGGACCGCCGTGCCGACGACGATGCGGAGCGGGTCTGCCTTGCAGAAGCGCAGGATGCCCCGCACGACCGGGTCGAAGAGACCGATGTCGATCATCACACCGAAGTAGACGATCGCGAACATCAGCATCGCCGCGGTGGGCGCGAGGCCGGTGACGCCGTCGATGACGTAGTCGCCGAGCTTGGCGCCCTGACCGACGAACACGCAGAAAAGCGCGGGGATCAGCACGAGCGCCGCGATCGGCGACATCTTCTTCATCATGATCAGGACCAGGAAGGTCGCGATCATGGCGAAGCCGAGGATGGTCAGCATGAGTGGATACCTAACGTTCGCCCTTGAACACCCCCACGGGGGCCGGGGGTGCGTTGACGTTAGGTCGCGTAAAGAAGGGTTAACAAGTAGTTGACGTGCGAGCAATAAGCGCAAAATTCCAGGTCAGCGGGGTGCGGGGAGGGGCGCGAGCTCGACGGGCACGCCGTTGAGCACCGCGTTGCCCGACAGCGGGTCGAGCAGACTGCCGTCGAGGAGCTGGTTGACGTTGACGCCGGGGTCGAGGGCGGCGTGGCTCATCCGGGTGCCGGGCCGGTCATGGCCCCAGCCGTGCGGAAGGCTGACGACACCGGGCCGGATGCCGTCGGTGATCTCGACGGGCGCGGTGACCTCTCCCCCGGCGCCCTTGACCCGTACGGGAGCGCCGTCGTGGAGTCCGAGCCGCTCGGCGTCCTCGGGGTGGAGGTGCAGGGTGCAGCGGTTGGAGCCGCCGGTGAGCGCGGGCACGTTGTGCAACCAGCTGTTGTTGGACCGCAGATGACGCCGCCCCACGAGCAGGAGCCCGTCGGCACGCTCGCTCAGCGCCTGCTTCAGGCGCGGCAGGTCGTCCGCGATGGGCCCCGGCAGCAGCTCGACCTTGCCGCTGACGGTCTTCAGCGGCTGCGGCAACCGGGGCTCGAGGGGGCCGAGGTCGATGCCGTGCGGGTGGGCGAGCAGCTTCTCGAGGGTGAGCCCGTCGGGCCGGGCGCCGAACCCGTCGCCGTACGGGCCGAGGCGCAGCATCATGTCGAGCCGCCGTTCGGGGCCGCTGTCGCCGCTGAGCTGCGCGGCAAGCTCCTTCGGGTCGCGGCCGTGGACGGGCGAGCGGGCCTCGGTGACGGCCTTGCCGAGGGTCTGGCCGATGACGAGGTCGTCGACGGCGGAAGGCTCGGCGCCGTGCATGCCTGTCGCGGCGAGCACCAGCCGCGCGAGGATCTCGGTCTCCGCCATGCGGCCGGGCTCCAGCGGGACGGCGGCGCGGGTGTAGCGGACCTGGTTGCGCACGGCGAGGGTGTTGAAGGCGAAGTCGAAGTGCGGTGCCTGGGAGGGCGGGGGTGGCGGCAGCACGACGTGCGCGTGGCGCGAGGTCTCGTTCAGATACGGGTCGACGCTGACCATGAAGTCCAGGGAGCCGAGTGCCTTGTCGAGGCGGTCGCCGTCCGGGGCGGAGAGCACGGGATTGGCGGCGACCGCCATGACGGCGCGGATCGGACTGCCCTCGTCGGTGGCGGTGTCGATCTCCTCGGCGAGCGCGGAGATCGGCAGCTCGCCCTTGGCCTCGGGGTGCCGTCGCACCCGCGAGTGCCAGCGGCCGAGCGCGAAGCCGCGGCCGGGTCCGGCGGGCCGGGGCGTCCTGTCGGTGGCCGACAGCGGGAAGAGGGCGCCGCCGGGCCGGTCGAGGTTGCCGGTGAGGACGTTGAGGACGTCGACAAGCCAGCTGGCGAGGGTGCCGTGCGGGACGGTGCAGCTGCCGATGCGGCCGTAGACGGCGGCCGTGGGGGCGGCGGCGAGCTCCCGGGCGAGGGTGCGGATGGTGCCGGCGTCGACGTCGCACGCCGCCGCGGCGGCTTCGGGGGTGAAGTCCCCTATGGTCGCGGCCAGTTCGTCGAGTCCCTGGACATGCGGGGCGAGGTCCTTGAGGTCGACGAGCTCTTCCTCGAACAGGACCTGCGCCATCGCCGCGAGCAGCAGCGCGTCGGTGCCGGGGCGGATCGCGACGTGGCGGTCGGCGAGCCGGGCGGTGCGGGTGCGGCGCGGGTCGATCACGGTGAGGGTGCCGCCGCGGGCCTTGAGGGCCTTGAGCCGGCCGGGGAAGTCGGGGGCGGTGCACAGACTGCCGTTGGACTCGAGGGGGTTGGCGCCGATCAGCAGCAGGTGGTCCGTGCGGTCGAGGTCGGGCACGGGGATGGCGTTCGCGTCCCCGTAGAGCAGCCCGCTCGAGACGTGCTTGGGCATCTGGTCCAGCGTGGAGGCGGTGAAGACGCTGCGGGTGCCGAGACCGGCGAGCAGGACGGGCGGGTAGAGGCCGCCGGCCATCGTGTGCACGTTGGGGTTGCCCAGGACGACACCGACGGCGTGCGGCCCGTACTGCTCGACGACCGACCGCAGCCCGAGGGCGACGGCGTCGAACGCCTCCTCCCAGGTGGCCTCGCGCAACTCCCCGTCCCGGCGCACGAGGGGCCCGCGCAGCCGGTCCGGGTCGGAGTCGGCGGCCCCGAACGAGGCGCCCTTCGGGCAGATGAACCCCTTGCTGAACACGTCATCCCGGTCGCCGCGCGCGCCGGTGACCCGGGTGTCCTCGATGGTGAGCGTCAGCCCGCAGGTGGCCTCACAGAGGGGGCAGATACGCAGGGCGGTGCGGGACACGGGTCCTCCCGGTGGGACGGCGACGAGGATGGCGCACGAACACGGCGAGCATACCGACCGGTATGCATGCTGGGGAGCCCCCGGACCGCACGGTGACTCCCGCCACAGCGCACCACGCGCCCGGCTAGTCGAGCGCCCTGGCCAGGTACGCCCGCAGCAGCTCCCGCATCTCCGCGATGATCTTCTCGTCTCCCTCCGCGGACACCCGGAAGGCCAGGTGGACCAGGGTGTCCGCGGTTTCCACCGCGATCAGCAGCGTGCGGCGCAGGGCCTCGTCCGGTTCTCGGCCGAGGTACGCCGACAGCAGTTCGGTCAGCCGGTCGGCGACGCGGTGGTTCGGTTCGGCGTGACGGGCGCCGACCGGGATCTGGTTGCCGAAGTCGACGAGGGAGAACCCGGGTGCCGTGCGCTTCATGTCCAGGTACTCGTCGAGCATGGCGTCCATGGCGGTGCGCCAGCCGCCCTCGCCCTGCGCCTCGGTCAGGCGGTCGGCGACACGCTCGGTGTAGCGCTCCAGGTTCCGTTCGGCCAGGGCGTCGACCATGGCCCGCTTGTTGCCGAAGAAGCGGTAGACGGAGCCTATGGGGACGCCCGCGCGCAGGGCCACCCCCCGGGTGCTGAGGGCGTCGTAACCGACCTCGTCGAGCAGGTCGGCGCAGGCGTCGAGGATTCTGGTCAGTCGTTCGGCGCTACGGCGCTGGACGGGCGCGCGGCGCAGCGATGTCGCTTGGGGCACGGGCTTCATCATGCCTTTCCGACGGGTGCAGGTGAACCTCGCTTCTCTGTACGGGAATCGGTGGCCTCTGCACTCATCGGGCGTGCGCGGAGTTCATCCCGTGCTCGCGGGGCTCGGCGTCTCCTCCGTGCCGGACGCCGGGCTCGGCGTCTCCTCCGTCCCGGACGCCGGGTTCGGGGTTTCCTCCGTCCCGGACACCGGGCTCGGCGTCTCGTCCGTCCCGGACGCCGTGATGTCCGCCGTGCTCTCCACCGGCTTGCCGTCCACCGCCCAGACCGTCTGGTCGTCCGCGTACAGCCGGGCCGTGACGTGGTGTGTGCCGCGCGGGACCAGCCGGCCGGGCAGGCGGTAGTCGCGGGTGCGCAGCCGGGTGAGGGCGTGGCCGTCCAGGTAGAGCCGGGCCGTGCCGCGGCCCGCCACGGCCACCGGGCGCACACCCGGAGGGGAGAAGCGGAAGCGGCGGACCGTCAGCCGGACGTCCCAGGCGCCACCCGAGGCCGGCTGCACCTCGATCGCCACCTGGGGCGCGTCCTTCTTGCCGATCTCACGGTAGTGCCGCCCTTCCTCGTCCGTGCCGTCCAGTACCTTGCCCACCGGCGAGGTCGACACCTCGCCCTTCCGCTCGTGCGCCTCGCTGGAGGCGCAGCCCGCCGAGCCGCCGAGCAGGGCACCCACCGCGAGCGCGACGAGCAGTCCGCGCGTCCACGACATGCCGGAGAGCGTATTGCGCCCTCCCGGACGGCCGGATCCCCCTGAAGTCGGGTTCTCATGTCCCCCGCCAGTCGCACTCGGCCTCCACCCGTTTCTCCACCTCCGCTCCACGCCCTTCCCCCTTGCGCACCCGTCCGCCGAATCCTACGGTGATGCATAGGAATCAGCGACGAGGGAGCGGCGATGAGCGGGGACGCGAGGAAGATCGCGGAGGGGCTGTCCTATCTCTGCGGGTTCGGCAACGAGCACAGCTCGGAGGCGGTTCCGGGCGCCCTGCCCGAGGGCCGCAACTCACCGCAGCGCGCCCCGCTCGGACTGTACGCGGAGCAGCTGAGCGGTACGGCGTTCACCGAGCCGAGGGCGCACAACCGCCGCTCGTGGCTGTACCGGATCCGCCCCTCGGCTGCGCACCCCGCGTTCACCCGCGCGGACAACGGCGCCATCCGTACGGCACCCTTCACCGAGTCGGTGCCCGACCCGAACCGGCTGCGGTGGAACCCGCTGCCCGAGCCGCCGCCGGGAACCGACTTCCTGGCCGGCCTGTGGACCCTCGGGGGCAACGGGGACGCCACCCAGCGCTCCGGCATGGCCGTGCACCTGTACCACGCCAACGCCTCCATGGACCGCGTCTTCAGCGACGCCGACGGTGAACTGCTGATCGTCCCGGAGCGTGGCGGACTGCTGCTGCACACCGAGTTCGGGATGCTGCACCTGGAGCCCGCCCATGTGGCGCTGATCCCGCGCGGGGTGCGCTTCCGTGTGGAGCTGCTTGACGAGTCGGCCCGCGGATACGTCTGCGAGAACTACGGCGCACCCTTCCGTCTCCCCGATCTCGGCCCGATCGGCGCCAACGGCCTCGCGAACGCCCGGGACTTCCGGGCGCCCGTCGCCGCCTACGAGGACGTCGACGGTCCGGTGGAGGTGGTGAACAAGTTCTGCGGCAACCTCTGGACGGCCACCTACGGCCACTCGCCGCTCGACGTCGTCGCCTGGCACGGCAACCATGTGCCGTACATCTACGATCTGCGCCGTTTCAATGTGCTCGGGACCATCTCGTACGACCACCCGGACCCGTCCATCTTCACGGTGCTCACGTCCCCGTCCGACACCCCCGGACTGGCGGGCGTCGACTTCGTGGTCTTCGCGCCGCGCTGGCTGGTGGGCGAGGACACGTTCCGGCCGCCGTACTTCCACCGGAACGTGATGAGCGAGTACATGGGCCTGATCGAGGGCGCCTACGACGCGAAAGCCGAGGGCTTCGTGCCGGGCGGCGGCTCGCTGCACAACATGATGTCGGCCCACGGCCCGGACCGCGAGACGTTCGAGAGGGCGAGCGCGGCCGAGCTCGGGCCGCAGAAGATCGACGACGGTCTGGCGTTCATGTTCGAGACGCGCTGGCCGGTGACCCTCACCCCGCAGGCCGCCCGGGCCGAGCACCTGCAACACGGGTACGACGACGTGTGGCAGGGCCTCGAACGCCACTTCCGCTCGCCCTTGCACTGAGGACCCCCTACCGGTACGGATGGCCCGTGACCTCCTTCGCCCCGGACTCGATCGTCCTGAACCGCAAGCTGCCGCTCTGGTACCAGGTGTCGCAGTCGCTGCGTGCCTCGATACTCGGCCGCGCGCCCGGGGATCCGCTGCGCCTGCCCACCGAGGAGCAGCTTGCGGGGCACTACGGGGTCAGCGTGCTGACCATGCGGCAGGCGCTGAAGGAACTGGAGGACGAGGGCCTCATCACGCGCCACCGCCGGCGCGGCACGTTCATCGAGCCCAGCGCGCAAAGGGGCGCCCCGGTGCGGCTGCTGGGCTCGGTTGACGCGATCGTCGCCCAGCAGTCCGGTATGGCGACGGAACTGCTCGACCACGGCGTGCACCCGGTGCCGGGCGAACTCGCCGAGCACTTCCCGGATCTGGCCGAGGTGGCGACGTACCACCGGCTGCGCAGCGACGAGAAGACGGGTGAGCCGACCAACCACGCCCGCAACTACGTACGCCCCGAACTGGCCGAGCGCATCGACCTGGACGACCTGGTGCGCTGGCCGATGACCAAGGTGCTGCGGGACGTCGTGGGAGCGGACATCAGCCGCATCACGGACACCGTGGAGGCCCGGCTCGCGGACCCGGAGACGGCCCAGCTGCTCCAAGTCCCGCTGCTCAGCCCGATCCTGCACTACACGGGGGTGACCTACGACGGCGACGGGCGCGCGCTGGACGTGGCCGTCATCCACTACCGGGGGGACCGTTTCTCCTTCACGGTCACCCTCGAGGCCACCTGACCACGTCGTACGATGCCCAGCGTGACGCACGACGACGCTCCGCTGCTCGCGGACCTCATGCCGTGGTCCGTCGCACCCCTGCGGCCGGGCCGTGCCTGGCCCTCGGCGCCGGACGCGGCATCCCTCAAGGCCCGCTGGGACGCCCTGATGAAGGCCGACGGCCCCGACCGGGAGGCCTTGTTCGAGCCGACGCGCACGCGCACCCTGCACTCTGCGGTCGGCCGGCTGCCCGGCCAGACGAGCGGCACGGAGAAGCTGTCGCGCGCGTCGGGACCCTGTTCGGAGCCGATACGCGTCCTGCTGGCCCCCTTCGACGAGCAGTGGCTGATCCCCGACCACCGCCTGATCGACACCGCGCGGCCGGAGCTGTGGCGAGTGGCGGACGAGCACCAGATCTTCGCCGTGGAGACGGCCACGGACGCGGGCGGCCCCCTCCTGCTCGCGACGTCACTCCTGCCGCTGGCCCGCCCCGGCCGCATCCGCCCGCTGTACCGCCGCCCCGGGGCCGGGGAACCCAACCTGGCCCCCGGCCTCCTGGAACACCTGGCGTCCCGCCTCGGCCACTCCCCCACCCCCGTGGACGTCCTGGCCTGGATCATCGCGACAGTGCGCCCCGGTCTCACCGTCCCCCTCACCGCGGACCCCGATCTGTGGACGCGGGGCGTCGAGCTGGGCCGCCGCATGCTGTGGCTGATGCGCCGCGACGGCGACCGCCCGAAGCTCCCCGGTGGGCGCCGCCCCTACGTCCGCGCCCCGCTCCCCTCCCGGCCCCTGACCCTCCACTACGACCGCGACGAGGAGGCCCTGCACGTCGACGAGGGCCGCATCGCCCCGGTACCGCCTCCGGCCTGGGACTTCGAGGTGGCCGGTGTCCGGGTGCTGGAACAGTGGTTCTCCGCCCGTACGGCGCAGGGAGAGCCGGGCGCGCTGACGGCGATCCGCCCGGCGACCTGGCCGCAGAACTGGACGTCGGAGCTGCTGGAACTGATCACGATCCTGGCCCTGCTGGCGGAAGTACGGCCGCGGCAGGCACAGTTGAACGTCACGGCGCCCATCACGGCCACCGAACTGCGCGAGGCGGGGCTGCTGCCGGTACCGGGGGCGGCCCGCCGCCCGGCCTCCGTGCTGGACCACCACGAGGAGGGCCCGGAGGGGCAGTTCGCGCTGATCTAGTGCTGCTTCAGTGCCGGTTCCCGGCCGGATCGAAGGCGTCGAGAACCCTTCCCAGCGTCCGCTCGAACGCGGCTTCCAGATCGACGGGTTCGGCATACTCGGCGAGGGCCGCCGCCGTCCGCGGATAGGCGCCGCTCGCCAACTGCGCCCCGAGGTAGGCTGCCCGCACCGCATGCTCCTGTTCCGCCGACCACGGCAGTGACCGGGTGCGTTCCGCGGTGGACAGCTCGGTCCCCGCGTGCATGGTCACGACGGCGTTGATCATCGCGATCAGCTCCATCTTCGTGCCGGAGGGCACCGCGACCGGGTCCAGGCAGACCAGGCAGTGTTCCAGGTAGCGCAGGACGTTCGGACTGAACCCGTACACCGGGGACATCAGGCCCGGCAGCCAGGGATGGCGGTGCATCAGCGCACGGGTCTGGTGGGCGACCCTCAGCATGTCCGCGCGCCAGTCCCCCGACGGCTCCCACAGCTCGTGCTCGCCACTGACTGCGTCCATCATCAGCTCGTACAGGTCCTCCTTGCGGGGGACGTAGTTGTACAGCGACATCGTGCCGCAGCCCAGTTCCGCGGCGACGCGCCGCATCGAGACCGCGTCCAGCCCCTCGGCGTCCGCGATCCGCACGGCGGCGGCCGCGATGTCGGCCCGGCTGTACCCGGGCTTGGGCCCTCGGCCGGTTCGCTCGGGGCGCGCCCAGATCACTTCGGGTTCGGCCGCTCGGCCCGCCATCGGTCATCACCTCGACCACCATCCTAGTTACGTACACCGTACGTAGTGCGCTATGGTCAACCCATGACTACTACGTACGCTGTACTTAGTGAGGGGCTGGAGAAACACTTCGGTGAGGTCCATGCCGTCCGTGGACTGGATCTCGCGGTGGCGCAGGGCACGGTCTGCGGGCTGCTCGGCCCCAACGGCGCGGGCAAGACCACGGCCGTCCGGCTGCTGACCACCCTGCTGCGCCCGGACGCCGGGTCGGCCCGGGTCGCGGGCCACGACCTGCTGCGGGAGCCGGACGCCGTGCGCCGGCGGATCGCCGTCACCGGGCAGTACGCGTCGCTGGACGGCGACCTCACCGGACGTCAGAACCTGCGGCTCTTCGCCCGCCTGCACCGGGTGCGGGGGCCGGCCGAGCGGGCCGGCGAGCTCCTGGAGCGCTTCGGTCTGACCGAGGCGGCAGACCGGCCCGTGTCGACGTACTCGGGTGGCATGCGGCGCCGTCTCGACCTGGCCG
Organism: Streptomyces cynarae; assembly: GCF_025642135.1. Lineage (NCBI taxonomy): Bacteria > Bacillati > Actinomycetota > Actinomycetes > Kitasatosporales > Streptomycetaceae > Streptomyces > Streptomyces cynarae. The sequence goes on from NZ_CP106793.1 coordinate 1,999,225, forward strand.
CGAGCCTCGTCCACCGCCCCGACGTGCTGTTCCTCGACGAGCCCACCACCGGTCTCGACCCGGCCGGCCGCAACCGCATGTGGGAGGCCGTACGCGCGCTGAAGGAGCAGGGCACGACCGTGCTGCTGACGACGCAGTACCTGGAGGAGGCCGATCACCTGGCCGACGACATCGCCCTGGTGGACCGGGGCCGGATCGCGCACACCGGCTCCCCCGCGCACCTCAAGGCACTCATCGGCTCCTACGCCGAGGTCGTCGTCGCCCACCGGGACGACCTGACGAAGGCCGCCGGCGTCCTCGACCACCTCACCGGCGCGGAGCCGTCGTTCGACCACGACCGGGGCGCCGTCGGCGCCGTCACCACCGACCCGACCCTCACCCTTCCGCGCCTCGTGCGCGAACTCGACGCGGCGGGCGTGCCGCTGCTCGACGCGAGTCTGCGCCCGCCGACTCTCGACGACGTCTTCCTCCGTCTCACGACCGGCAAGGAGCTGGTGGCATGACCGCGCTGATGTACGACGGCACCGCGATGGTGGGCCGGCATCTGCGCCGGGTGCGGAACAACCCCGGGCTCGCGATCCTCAGCCAGACCATGCCGATCACGATGCTGCTGTTCTTCGGGTACGTCTTCGGCAGCGCCCTGGCGATGCCCGGAGCGGAGTACCGGAGCTTCCTGGTGCCGGGGCTGCTGGTGGCGACCGCCGCGGGCGGGGTCATGACCGGGATGTTCCAGGCGGCCCAGGACTCCCACCGGGGCGTGATGGACCGCTTCCGGACCCTGCCGGTGACCCGGGCCTCCGTGCCGGTCGCGCAGGCGGTGGCCGACCTCGTCGTCACGGCCGCCGGGACGGTTCCCCTGCTGCTGGTGGGGCTCGCCGTGGGCTGGCGGGTCGAGGGGTCGGCGGCCGGGGCACTGGGTGCGGTGGGACTGCTGCTGCTCTTCCGGTTCGCGTCGACCTGGATCGGGATCTTCCTCGGGCTGCTCACCCGGAGCGAGGAGGCCGCCGGGCAGCTCGGCGGCGCCACCTTCGTCCTGCCGCTGCTGTCCAACGCCTACATCCCCACGGACAACCTGCCCGGCTGGCTGCGCACCCTCGCCGAGTGGAATCCGATCAGCGCGGTCACCACCGCCCTGCGGGACCTCTTCGGGAACGCGCCCGTGCCCCGGGGAGCCGCCTGGCCGGTGGCGCATCCCGTCGCCGGAGCGCTCGCCTGGTGCGCGGTGCTGATCGCGCTGTTCGCGCCGCTCGCCGTCCGCCGGTACGCGCGGCCCCGGTGACCGCCTGCTGACAAGGACGCCGCCGGCGGGTCATGATCCCGCCCATGGACCGTCTGCCGCTGCCCCTGGAGGGCATCACCGTCGTCGCCGTCGAACAGGCCGTCTCGGCCCCCTTCGCGACCCGCCAGCTCGCCGATCTCGGTGCCCGGGTCATCAAGGTCGAGCGGGTCGACGGCGGCGACTTCGCGCGCGGCTACGACACCGCCGCCCGCGGCCTCGCCTCCCACTTCGTGTGGTGCAACCGCGGCAAGGAGTCGATCGCGCTGGATCTGAAGGACCCCCGCGGACTGGCCGTCCTGCGACGGCTGATCGCGGACGCGGACGTGTTCGTGCAGAACCTCGCGCAGGGGGCCGCGGCCCGGCTCGGCCTGGACGCGGCCGCACTGTGCGCCGCCCATCCACGACTGGTCGCCGTGGACATCTCGGGATACGGGGCGTCGGGGCCGTACGCGGACAAGCGGGCCTACGACATGCTCGTGCAGTGCGAGGCGGGACTGGTGTCGGTGACCGGCACGCCGGAGCAGCCGGTCAAGGCGGGGATCCCGGCAGCCGACATCGCGGCGGCCATGTACGCGTTCTCGGGGGTTCTCGCGGCGCTCGTGCGGCGGGGCACCACCGGGCGCGGCGGGCCGGTGGAGGTCTCGATGCTGGAGGCGCTCGCGGAGTGGATGGGGCATCCGCTGCACCACGCGATGCACGACGGCACTCCCCCGGCGCGCACCGGCCTCGCGCACGCGGTCATCGCGCCCTACGACGCCTATCCGACGGCGGACGGCGGGCGCGTGCTGCTGTCCGTGCAGAACGACCGGGAGTGGCGGCGGCTCGCCGAACAGGTGCTCGGGCAGCCCGAGCTGGCGGACGATCCGGCGTACGCCACGAACGCGGCGCGGGTCACCCACCGGGACCGCACGGACATGCTCGTCGGCAAGGCGCTGGGCGCACTGGACGCCGACGAGGCGATGACCCGGCTGGAGGGCGCGGGCATCGCGTGCGCGCGCCTGAGGGACCTGTACGAGGTGGCGGAGCACCCTCAGCTGGCGGCCCGGGAGCGGTGGCGGGAGGTGGGGACACCGGTGGGGCCGCTGCGGGCGCTGCTGCCGCCGATCACGCTGCCGGGCGGTACGGAGGCGCGGATGGGGGACGTGCCCGCGCTCGGGGAGCACACCGAGGCGCTGCTGCATGCCGTGGGGATGACGGACGAGGAGATCGCAGCGCTGCGCCGGGACGGTGTGACGGCCTGAGCGCGGGCCTTGAGGGAACGCGGGTGACGCTCAGCGCCCGCCGAACAGCGAACGACGCAGCCGACGCAGCGGTGCGAAGAGCGAGACACCGCTCATGCGTCCGCCCCTGCCGCTACGGCCGTGCGCGGCGTCACGCGCGGTGAGCTCACGCATCAGCGAGGTCGCCTCGGCCGCCTCGCGCTGCGGGACGGCAGGGCCGGCCAGCACCGAGAGATGGCGGTCGAGACGCGAACTGGTCGCGCTGCTCCCGCAGGTGATCGCAGGGACCCTGGCCCTGCTGCGCACTGTTATCTGTTCCATGTCACTCCCCACCCGTACGAGTCCACCCGGCCCGGGCAGAGTAACCCTATCGCTCTCTCGTGGCACGCGTGTATCGCGGGCACAGGATTCACCTTCCCCATAAGGGCGTTGGCGAACCGTTGACGACTACCCTCCGAAACCGATGGAGTGCAGGGCGAGTTGAACAACCGGCTGGCCGGTCGGCTGAGGTGACCCTCCGTCGGGTTCGACGGTCACGGCGAGTGACGTCGCCGACTTGGTCAGACCGCTCGCGACCAGGGGCGTGTCGCCGTCGAAGAGCCCGAGGGAGCGCGGTGGCACGCCCGGGCGCATCAGCCAGAGCTGGTGCACACGACCGCTGGGCGGTGCGCCCAGTCCGCGGAGCGTGACGACGGCGCGCCCCTCGGATGCGGATGCGATCACTCCGATTCCTCGGCCCCTGGCATCCCGGTCGCTGGTCGCACGGGCGTCCGGGGCGGCCAGAACGTGGGCGATCTCACGTGCCTGGGCGCGCTCGGCGTCGAGTCGGTCCTGCGTCCGCGTGGCCTGCACGGCGAAGAGCGAGGCGACGACGAGGGCCGCCGCGGCCGTGGCGGTGGCCAGCGGGGCGAACAGGGGGCGCAGCCGGGGCGTACGGGTGCGCGGCGGCGGTGGCGCCGTGCCCCAGACGTGCGGCGGCAGGTGCGGTTCATGGACGCGGGACGCTCCCTGCACGGGCGCGGGGTCCTGCGGGGTGTTCCGTACGGCGGTCAGGACCCGGTCGCGCAGGCCGGGCGGGGCCAGGGCCGTGGTCGACCAGGCGAGCCGCACCGCGTCCTCGGACAGGTCCCGCACCTCGGCGGCGCAGCGGTCACAGCCCTTCAGATGCCTCTCGAAGCGGACGCGTTCGGCGGGCTCGAGGGCGTCCAGGGCGTACGGCGCGGCCAGGGAGTGCAGGTCCTCGCGGCGCAGCAGTCGGCCGAGGATGCTCATGCGACCCCTCCCAGGCACTGGCGCAGTCGGGTGAGTCCGTCGCGCATCCGCGTCTTGACCGTGCCGAGCGGCAGTGAGAGCCGCTCGGCCACCTCACGGTACGTGTAACCGTCGTAGTAGGCGAGCGTGACCGACTGGCGTTGCAGGGCGGTCAGGCGGTCCAGGCAGCGGCGCACCCATTCGCGCTCCAGGCCGGCCTCCACCTCCTCGGCGACCTGGTCGAAGGGGGGGTGGTGGGCGCGCCGGGCCTCGCGTTGCTCGCGTTCGCCGGCCGCGCGGGCGCTGCGCACCCGGTCGACGGCGCGGCGGTGCGTGAGGGTGAGGATCCACGACAGGGCGCTGCCGCGACGGGGGTCGAACTTGGGGGCGGAGCGCCACAGTTCGAGCAGCACCTCCTGGGCCACCTCCTCCGACTGCGCCGGATCCCTGAGGACCCGGCGGACCAGGCCGAACACCGGCCCTGACACCAGTCCGTACAGCTCCTCGAAGGCCTTCTGGTCGCCTCCGGCCACGAGTACCAGAAGTTCGTCCGCCTCCACTCGTACCCCCCTCACCGACGCCGTGCACGGCATGCTCGCTCCACTGGGCGTTCGCTGCTGACTCCCATTCGGAAGAGATACGGATCAGCGGGGCCGAAACGCGGGTCGAGCAGGCAGGAAAAGTTTTTTGGGATCCGACCAAGCCGTCCGGGCGATCGCTCCGTATCCCTGTGCGTCAGGCAAGTTGGCACTGAGGACGGACGGCATGACACCTATCTCCAGGAGCGGCGTGGGTCGTAGGGGTATCGCGACCCTCATCTGTGGTGCGCTGGCCGCGGGCGGGCTCGCAGCCGCCGGCGTGACCGCGCTGGAACCGGGGGCGGCCTCCGCCTCCTCCCACCGGGAGGCCCCGCTGATCTCGGGGCAGCCGCAGTACGACAACACCGACCTGTACGCGTTCGTCAGCCCGGACAAGCCGGACACGACAACGATCATCGCGAACTTCGTCCCGTTCGAGGAGCCGGCGGGCGGTCCGAACTTCTACACGTTCGCGGAGGACGCGCAGTACGACCTCCACATCGACAACAACGGTGACGCGCAGAGCGAGCTGATCTTCCGCTACACGTTCAAGACGCACGTCAAGAACAAGAACACCTTCCTCTACAACACAGGTCCGGTCGACAGCCTCAAGGACCCGGACCTGAACGTCACTCAGGCCTACGACATCGACCTCATCAAGCTGCGCAAGCAGAAGGTGGTGGCGAAGACGAGGATCGCGGACAACGTGCCGGTCGCCCCGTCGAACGTCGGCAAGGCGTCGATGCCGGACTACGGCAAGCTGCGCGACGAGGCGGTGTACAAGCTCGCGGGCGGGGCGACGACCTTCGCCGGGCAGGCCGACGACCCGTTCTTCGCGGATCTGCGGGTCTTCGACCTGCTGTACGGCGGGAACCTCTCGGAGGTCGGAAACGACACCCTGAAGGGCTACAACGTCAACTCCCTGGCCCTACAGGTGCCGAACGACCTGATCCGCGAGTCGTCGTACCAGCCGGTCGTCGGCATCTGGGGGACGGTCCAGCGCAAGGACGCGCGCGGGCACTGGTCGCAGGTCTCGCGGCTGGGCAACCCACTGGTCAACGAGGTGGTCAACCCGCAGAAGGACAAGGACAAGTTCAACGCGTCCTCGCCGTACGACGACGCCCAGTTCCTGAAGAACGTGACCAACCCGGAGCTGCCGAAGCTCATCGAGGGGATCTACAAGATCAAGGCGCCGTCGGAGCCGCGCAACGACCTCGTGGACGTGTTCCTCAAGGGCGTGAAGGGCCTCAACCAGCCGCCGTACGTGCGGCCGGCGGAGGAGCTGCGGCTCAACACCTCGATCAAACCCAGCATGCACCCGAAGCGGCTGGGCGTGCTGGACGGCGACAACGCGGGCTTCCCGAACGGGCGCCGGCTCACCGACGACGTGATCGACGAGGCGCTGCAGGTCGTGGAGGGCGAGCTGGTCGGCTCCAAGAACGACCTGGGCGACGGTGTCGACGAGAACGACCAGAAGTTCGGGCACTCCTTCCCGTACCTCGCCCAGCCGACGTCCGGATCGCGCGGCCCGCTGGCGAAGGGCACCGGCAACAGCGTGCGCAACCAGCTGGGTGACGGACTGCAGGCGACGAGTGCCGGCACGAACACCACGCTGATCGCGACGTCCGCCGCCGGTGGCGTCGCGGGAGCCCTGCTGATCGGCACCGCCCTGATGTGGTGGCGCCGCCGCACCCGCTACCGCGCGTACTGACGGCCGGTCGCCGTCCCCCGAACCGGCGCGGCCCGCACTTCCCCGTCCCCCACGGCGCGGGTCGCGCCGCCCCGTTTTCCGCCCAGCAGATCGAGGAGAGGGCATGTCCCCGCGTATGAACGACAACGCGCCGGAGACCGGCCACGGCGACCGTGAGCAGGCCGCCCCCGGGAGGCCGACGCTCCGCACCGCGGAGACCGGGCCCGAGAAGGCCGTCAGGGAGGCCTGGGAGCGCGCCTTCGGCGCCGGGGGTGCCGACGCGCCGGACGGACGAGCCGACGACACGGGCCCGGATCCGACCCCGGCGGCCGACTCCACCCGGGACGGCGCTCCGGTCACCGAGTCGGCCGCGCCGAACGCCGAGGAGGAGGCTTGCGGGACCCGTACGACGGAGCCGACGCCCGAGAGGCGGGCATCGGCCGACACGCAGGGCGGCGGACAGACGGCACCTTCGCCACCGGCCGACGGCGCCGAGGCCACCGAGGCCACCGAGGCCACCGAGGCCACCGAGGCCACCGAGGCCACCGAGGCGCAGGCTGCCCCGGCAGCGGAGTCCCCCGGCGCAGCCGACGAGCGGGTCGCCGCCGTGCGGCGGTTCTCCGCCGCCGGGCGGCGGTGGCGGGGTGTGCAGCTCGTGGTCTGTGCCGCTTCCCTGGCCGTCGCGCTCACCGCCGGGGCCGTGGTCGTCGGGGCCGTGCGGGACAGCGGTACGACCCCTGTCGCCTCCACGCCCAGCGGGGTGTCCCCCGAGCTCCTCGCCGGCGGCGATCTCGACAGCGGCATCCGGGCGCTGCAGGCTCACCTCCGCACCCAGCCCCGCGACTACGGCAGCTGGGCCACCCTCGGCCTCGCCTACGTCGAGCAGGCCAGGACCAAGGGCGACCCCTCCCGCTATCCGCAGGCCCAGGCCGCGCTGGAGCGTTCGCTGCGGGTCCGGCCGGACAACGACGCCGCGCTCGCCGGCCGCGCCGCCCTCGCCGCCGCCCGGCACGACTTCACCGGCGCCCTGGACTACGCGGACCAGGCCCTGCGGCAGAACCCGTTCAGCGAGCGCGCCCTGTGCTCCCGTATCGACGCCCTCGTGGAACTCGGCCGCTACGCCGACGCCTCGAAGGCCGCCGACCTGGCCGACTCCCGCCACCCGGGCGTCCCCGTCTTCACCCGCTACGCCTACGTCCACGAACTGCGCGGCGACGTGGGCACCGCCCGTCGCGTCCTGGAGCAGGCCCTGGCCACGGCCACCTCCCGCGGCGACATCGCGTACGTCGCCACCGCGCTCGGTCAGCTCGCCTGGAGCCAGGGCCAGTACGGGAACGCCCTCGACTTCTACGCCCGCGCCCTCGCCGCCGACGACACCTACCTCCCCGCCCTGGAGGGCCGCGCCCGCGCCCAGGCCGCCCAGGGCGACACGGCCGGCGCGGTCCGCGGCATGGAGCAGGTCGTGGAGCGGTACCCGCTGCCCCAACCCCTCGTGGAGTTGGGCGAGCTGTATGAGGCGCGCGGCGCGTCCGGCGACCCGGACAAGGCCCGTGACCAGTACGCCCTCGTCGACGCCTGGGTGTCCCTGGCCCGGGCCAACGGCGTCGACGCCGACCTCGACACCGCTCTCGCCGCCGCGGACCACGGCGACCACGCGGCTGCGTTGAAGGCCGCCCGTGCCGAGTGGGCACGCCGCCACACCGTGCACACCGCCGACGCCCTGGCCTGGGCCCTGCACGTCGACGGCCGTGACCGGGAAGCCCTTCCCTACGCCCGCCAGGCCACGGCCACCGGCTACCGCAATGCGGCCTTCCTCTACCACCGCGGCATGATCGAGCACGCCACCGGTGACACCGACCAGGCGCGCGCCTCCCTCACCGCCGCGCTGAAGCTGAACCCCGGCTTCTCCCCGCTGGGCGCGCGCGAGGCCCGTAAGGTGCTGGAGGCCATGCGGTGAACACCCGTCGTATCGCCGCATGTGGCGCGGCCCTCCTCACGGCCCTGTGCGCGCTCGTCCTCGGCCCCGCCTCCGCCGCGAGCGCCCACCCGCTCGGCAACTTCACCGTCAACCGCTACGACGGCCTGGTCGCCGCGCCCGGGCAGATGCGCGTCGACCACGTCGAGGACCTCGCCGAGATCCCCGCCACCCAGGCCAGGCCCGACATCACCAGGCTCGGCCTGACCGCATGGGCCCGGCAGCGGTGCGCGCAGGCAGCCGAGGGCAGCACGCTCACTGTCGGCGGGCACCCGGCCCCGCTGAGCGTCCGTACCAGCAGCGCCCGACTGCGGCCCGGGCAGGCGGGGCTCAACACCCTGCGCGTGGAGTGCCGGCTGACCGCAGCGCTGCCCAAGGGCGACACCCTCGCCGTCGGCTTCCACAGCGCCGGCGCCACCACCGGACCCGGCTGGAGCGAGATCACCGCGCGCGGCGACCGTATGACGCTCACCGCGTCCGACGTGCCGAAGACATCCGTGTCCCGCGAACTGACCAGCTATCCGAAGGAGTTGCTCTCCTCACCGGCCGACACCGTCAAGGCCTCGCTCCGGGTGCGCCCGGGAGGCCCCGCCCTGGCCGACGACCAGCGGGACGCGCCCGCCGCCTCGATCCTTCCGCGCGGCGCGGACCGCTGGACGCGCGCGCTGGACAACCTGGTCGCCCGCCACCACCTCACGCTCGGTTTCGCCGCGCTCGCCCTGCTCGTCGCCATCGGCCTCGGCGCGATGCACGCACTCGCGCCGGGCCACGGCAAGACCCTGATGGCGGCGACGGCGGCCGCCCGCGGGGGCCGGGCCGGGCTCCGGGACGTGCTCCCGCTGGCCGCGTCGGTGACGGTCACCCACACCCTGGGCGTGGTCGCCCTCGGCCTGCTGGTCACGGCCGGTTCGGCGGCGGCGCCGTCGGTGATCGCCTGGCTGGGGATGGCGAGCGGCGCACTCGTCACCCTGGCGGGCGCGTCCCTCGTACGCCGGGCCTGGCGCAACCGGGGCCACGGGCACGGGCACACGCACGGGCACGGGCACGACCACGGGCACACGCACGACCACGGACACGCACACGACGGGCACCCCGATGAGCACGACCACGAGCACGAACATCACGCCCACGGTCAGGGTCACGGACACAGCCACACCCACTCCCACTCCCACTCCCACTCCCACTCCCACGGCGGTATCCCCCACACCCACCCCACCGCCCCCACCCTCCGCGGAACGATCCTCCTCGGCTTCGCCGGCGGGCTGGTCCCCAGTCCCTCCGCCGTCGTGGTCCTCGTCGGTGCCGCCGCGCTCGGCCAGGCCTGGTTCGGGCTGTTGCTCGTCGTCGCGTACGGCGTCGGGCTCGCCCTGACGCTGACCGCGGCAGGGTTCGCCGTGGTCAAGCTGGGCAGCGGGATGAACCGCCTCCTGGACCGGCGCCCGCGCTGGACCCAGAACCCGGCGGCCGCCCTGGTGCGCAGGACCGCACCCCTCGGATCCGCCTTCGTGGTCCTCGCGCTGGGCGCCGGACTGGTGTTCAAGGGGGCGGCATCCGCACTCGGTTGAGCTACTTTTGGGGAGAAATCACGCGGAGTGGATACGTGGATACATCGCGCGGATGCGAATGGGGGACGGCCCGTGTCCGAAGAACCGGGCAGTGAACGTGTGATCGCCGGGCGCTACCGCCTGCTGTCCCCCCTCGGCCAGGGCGGCATGGGGACGGTCTGGCGGGCCCGTGACGAGGTCCTGCACCGCGAGGTCGCCGTCAAGGAGGTGCGCGCACCGGCCGGGCTTCCCTCGCCGGAGGTCCAGCGCATGTACACCCGGCTGGAGCGGGAGGCCTGGGCGGCGGCCCGGGTGGCGAACCGGAACGTGGTGACGGTCTACGACGTGGCCCACCAGGACGGCCGCCCCTGGATCGTGATGGAACTGGTCCGCGGCATCGCCCTGTCGGACCTGCTGGACACGGAGGGCCCCCTCTCCGCGCAGCGGGCCGCGCACATCGGCGCCGAGGTGCTGGCGGCCCTGCGCGCCGCGCACGCCGCCGGGGTGCTGCACCGCGATGTGAAACCGGCCAACGTGCTGCTGGCGAACGACGGCCGGGTGGTCCTCACGGACTTCGGGATCGCCATGGTCGAGGGCAGCAGCGCGCTGACCATGACCGGCGAGGTCATCGGCTCCCCCGAGTTCCTCGCTCCGGAGCGGGCGCTCGGGCGTACGCCCGGCCCGGAGTCCGACCTGTGGTCGCTCGGTGTGCTGCTGTACGCGGCGGTCGAGGGCAACTCGCCGTTCCGGCACGACACTCCGCTGAGCACGCTCCGCGCGGTCGTCGACGAGGAGCTGCCGCCGCCGCGCCGCGCGGGCCCGCTGGCCCCGGTGATCGAGGGGATGCTGCGCAAGGACCCGGCCGAGCGGATCCCGGCCGACCGGACCGAGCGGGACCTGCGGATCGTCGCGGCGGGCGGCACCCCGCTCGCGGGTGCCGCCGCCTACACGCCGACGGTCGCGGCGTTCCCAAGTCCGGTGGAGCCGCCCACCGCCCCGCTTCCGCCGCCGGCCGCCACCCGGCCGGCGCCCGCAGCCGCGTACGCCGCTCCGTCCGAGCCGCCGCCCCGCAACCGCCGGGCCGGCTTCGTGCTGGTCGCGGGCCTGGCCGCGCTCGTCCTGGCGGTGGCGGGGCTGACGTACGCCCTGGTGAACCGGAACGGCACGGGCGGTACGAACAGCGGGGCCACGCAGGGCAGCACGGTCAGCGGCGGGCCCTCGAGCAGTCCGGAGGTGAGCACGAGTACGTCGCGGGCCGCTTCCCCCACCCACGGGACCTCGACCGGCGGCGGCAGCGGGGGCGGTCGTGCGACGAGCCCGCCCGCCCAGTCGGTCCAGGTGACGGTCACGGGCACGCACACCGACTACGCGGGGGCCTGTCCGCCGGCGGACGCGAAGGCGCCCGCGTTCACGGCGACGTTCACCGTGGGCAGGGTTCCGGTCGATGTGTCCTACCGCTGGGTCACGAAGACGGGGCAGGTCTCGGACCCGGGCTGGAAGACTCTGTCGTTCGCGGCGGGGGACACGAAGACCAAGCAGCGGCAGGTCATCGTCACCACGTACGAGGAGGGCGGTTCCGTCCGGAACGCGATCGGCGTGGAGGTGCGAAGCCCGGTCGGGGTCACGTCCGAGTCGGTGCCGTTCTCGGTGACCTGTGAGGCGGAGACCCCGTCGGGCGGGGCCTCCCCCTCTTCTTCGTGAGGTTCGCGACCGTCAGGCCGCGCCGGTGAGCACCGGCAGATAGCCGCCGGACTGGCCGGCCGCGGTCGGGTGGTACGACTGGCCGATGTTCAGCCAGTCGACGCTGTGCAGCCAGGAGTCGCCCGAGCAGATCTCGTGGCCGCTGAAGGTGGTGCGGACGTCGCCGAAGGTGAAGCCGTGGTCGGCGGCGCGCTTGGCGATGGCGGCGTCGATGTAGTCGGCGGCGCCGTTGATCGCCGACCGCTTGGTTCCGGACAGTCCGAGGCAGGTGGTGCCGAGCTGGTAGAAGCGGGGGTAGCCCAGCACGACCACGTGGGCCGAGGGGGCCTTGGCGCGGATCGCAGAGTAGACGGTGTCCAGTCGGCCGGGCAGGGTCGAGTCGACGTACGCCTTCGCCGTGGCGATCCGGGAGAGGCAGGCGCTGTCGGACTGGAGCACACAGGTCGTCATGACGTCGGAGAAGCCGGCGTCATTGCCGCCGATGGTGATCGAGACGAGCCCGGTGGAGGCGCTGAGGGTACCGAGTTGATTGTTCAGCACATCGGTGGTCTTGGCGCCGGAGCAGGCCAGGAAGCTGAACGAGGCGGGTGCGTGGGCGGCCTGCCACAGGTACGGATAGGCCTTCGTGCTGCGGTCGCAGTCGCCGCTGGAGCTGATGTAGCTGCCGGAGCCGACACCGGAGGAGTAGGAGTCGCCCAGCGCCACATATCCGGTGGCCGCGGCGAGGGGGGACGCCTGCGCCGCGGCGGCCCCGGTGAGGGCGAGGCCGAGGGCGAGGAGGAGCGAACTCATAAAGGCCGCATATCGGGAACGTCTCATGGAACCTCCCTTTAGCAGGATCTCTGCCACAACCGGCATAGCAGCTACGCGTGTTGACAGGAAGTGTCCATGCCAAGACTTTTCGGGGCCCTCTTCAATCACCCCCACAGAACGGATGTTTGAAGAGGGCCGAGAACCTGGGCGGGCGGTTTTCGCATCTTGACGCCCTCCGCTCAACGCGCGACATTGAAGCCCGGCATCCGGCGCTTCGGGGGGCAAAGTCGCCAATGCAGACCTTAGGTATCAAGCCACCTTCATCAGAGGGAGACGAGCGGCCGGGGCAGGGTCCAGGGAGGGACCTGTTTCCGCTGCTCAAGGGCGTGGCCCTCGCGGTCGCGGCGGTCGGCGCCATCCTCGCGCTGAGCGGCTCCGACTCGCCCCTGCGCGGCCCGTTCACCCTGTTCTTCCTGCTCGCCGCACCGGCGACGGCCGTGGGAGCAGCCCTGAGGGGGCTGAAACCCTATCCCCGCACAGTGGTGTCCGTGGCGGGAGCGATCGCGATCGACCTTCTGGTCGCCCAGGGCATGCTGGCGGTGCATCGGTGGTCCGTCACCGGCGGGGTCGTCGCGGTGACCGTGACCAGCACCCTCGTCCTCGTGCCGGTCCTGGTACGGCGGCACCTCGGCCGCGCGGCACGAAATCGGGGCTGACGACGTGGGCATCGACGCGCACCGCCCCGGCGAGCCCGCACAGGCCGACCGGGGGGGCGTGGACGACTCCGCCGACGGCGCCGAAGTCTCCGCCCCGGACGGAACACAAGGACTCCCTGAAGGCACGGGAACGTGTCACGCAGGAGGGGCGGGTGACACCTTGTCACCCTGTCATGTTCGGACACGGGGCCCGTCGCGCCCCGGTCCGGGCGCCGCGCGATGCGGTGCTGTCGCGGCCGGAACTCTTCGAGACGGCCGTTCGGACACTCAAACGGATCGGACAAATCCGTTCGAGGAGTTCAGTTACGTACATACCAACAAAAACGCGGACCTTGTCGTAGGTCTTGCCATATCGTCGCAATCGTCAATACCGTCATACATCAACCCGCATCGGTCCATCATCATGCGGTCCAGGGGAGGGCTCAGGTACCGCGATGGATCCCGGCGCGGGGCGCGGTAGGGGGGTGCCGTGCTCGGCGACCTGAAAGGCCGTACGAGTCGTGCCGCGCGACCGGCTGCCGATTTCCCGGCAGACGGCCACTTTGCCAGCTCACCCTGCATGCACGGAGATCCATGTCGCATGCCGTCGGTGAGAACCCCCCTTTCGAACCGGACACAGAGCCGGACCGTCCAGGGGCGGACGGTCCGACCGGACGAGAGGGACAAGACTCATGAGTTCCGTTCTGCGCCCTGCCTTTTCGGACCAAGGTCCGTTAGCGCAGGGGAAGTACCGGCCGATCTCCTCTCACCTGGCCATCGCGCCGCCGGTGAGCGTGGTGATTCCCGCCATGAATGAGGCGGAGAATCTTCCCTACGTCTTCAAGACCCTTCCGGACTGGATTCACGAAGTGGTTCTTGTGGACGGCAATTCCACCGACGACACCGTGGACGTGGCGCGCGAGCTGTGGCCCGAGGTGAAGGTCGTCGAACAGCGGGGCAAGGGCAAGGGCGACGCCCTGATCACCGGCTTCGCGGCGTGCACGGGCGACATCATCGTGATGGTCGACGCGGACGGCTCGGCGGACGGTCAGGAGATCGTCAGCTACGTCTCCGCGCTGGTGTCCGGGGCCGACTTCGCGAAGGGCTCGCGGTTCGCCAACGGCGGCGGCACCTCCGACATGACGCCGATCCGCAAGCTGGGCAACCGGGTGCTGTGCGCGATCGTCAACGCCAAGTTCGGCGCCCGCTACACCGACCTGTGCTACGGCTACAACGCGTTCTGGCGGCACTGCCTGGACGAGATCGACCTCGACTGCACCGGCTTCGAGGTCGAGACGCTGATGAACATCCGGGTGGTCAAGGCCGGCCTGAAAGTGCAGGAGATACCCAGCCACGAGTACCTCCGCATCCACGGCACCAGCAATCTGAGCGCGGTACGCGACGGGCTCCGGGTGCTGAAGGTGATCCTCAAGGAGCGCTCGAACCGGCGTGCGCTGCGCCGCCGTCCGCGCGCCGTCGCGCTCAACTCCGGTCAGGGAGAGCTGTCTTGAGCGATCCGGACATCTCCGTGGTCATCTGCGTCTACACCGAGGACCGCTGGGAGGACATCCTCGCGGCGGTCGCCTCGGTGCGGGCGCAGTCCCGGCCGGCGCGCGAGACGCTGCTGGTCGTGGACCACAACGAGACCCTGCTGGAGAGGCTGACCCGGGAATACAAACAGGCCCAGGAGGACGGATCGGTCCGGGTACTCGCCAACGCGGGGCCCCGCGGCCTGTCCGCGGGCCGCAACACCGGGATCGCCGCCTCGCAGGGGGAGGTCATCGCCTTCCTCGACGACGACGCGGTGGCCGAACGGGACTGGCTGAAGCACTTCGCCGAAGGATACGAGGACCCGCGGGTCATGGCCGTCGGCGGCCGAACGATGCCGATCTGGGCGTCGGGCCGCCGCCCGGCCTGGTTCCCGGAGGAGTTCGACTGGGTGGTGGGCTGTACGTACAGGGGGCTGCCGCCCGGCCGGGTCCGGGTGCGCAACGTCCTCGGCGGCAACGCCTCGTTCCGCCGCAGCGCGTTCGACGCGGCGGGCGGCTTCGCCACGGGCATCGGACGCGACGGCGACAAGCGTCCCCTCGGCTGCGAGGAGACGGAGCTGTGCATCCGCCTCACCCGGGCCAGGCCCGACGCGATCCTGCTGATCGACGACCGGGCGGTGATCCACCACCGGGTGCCTCAGCCGCGCGAGCACTTCGCGTACTTCCGCACCCGCACCTACTCCGAGGGCCTGTCCAAGGCGCTCGTGGCCCGCAGCGTCGGTGCCGAGAAGGGCCTGGAGTCCGAACGCCGCTACACCACCCGGGTGCTGCCCGCCGGGGTGGGCCGCGGCCTGCGCGACGCGCTGCTGGCCCGCCCGGGGGCGCGGGCCGGGCGGGTGCGATCGTCGCCGGGGTGCTCACGGCGGCGGGCGGGTACCTGGTCGGAAGCGTCCGGGCGCGCAGGAGTGGCGCGACCTTCGCCGTGGCCGGCGTCCCGGACGGTGAGGGGGCGGCCGCATGAGCGACCAGCCCGTGCCGATCCTCATGTACCACTCGGTGGCGACGGCGCCCAACGAGGCGACGCGTGCGCTGTCGGTGGCGCCCGCGGCGTTCGGCGAGCAGATGGCCCTGCTCGCCGACCTCAAGTTCACGCCCGTCACCACGTCCGACCTGGCGAGGAGCTGGCGGGAGAGCGGCCCGCTGCCCGAGCGGCCCGTCCTCATCACCTTCGACGACGGCTACGAGGGCGTGCACCGGCACGCGCTGCCCGTGCTCGCGCGGCACGGCTTCGCCTCCACGCTGTTCGTCTCCACCGGGTGGATCCGGGGTGCCCACGACACCGGCGGCGGCCTGGACACCATGCTCGACTGGCAACAGGTCCGCGACCTCGTGGACGCCGGGGTCGAGATCGGCGGGCACAGCCACACGCACCCGCAGCTCGACCAGCTCCCCGACGACGCGCTCTGGTTCGAGCTGCTGCGCTGCAAGGAGATCATCGCCGACGAACTCGGCGCCCGCCCGGTGTCGTTCGCCTACCCGTACGGCTACTCCAGCCGCCGGGTGCGCCGCATCGTGCGCGAGGCGGGCTTCGGTCAGTCGCTCGCCGTGGGGAACGCTCTCGCACGCCGCCGCCAGGGCCCGTACGCGCTGCAACGGGTCACCGTGCGCCGCACCACCGGTGTCGAGGAGTTCGAGCGGCTCGTCCAGGGCCGTGCGATCGCCCGCACCTTCGCCAGGGACCGCGCCCTGACCAAGGGGTACGCCGTGGTCCGAAGAGCACGCCAGGTCCGCCGGAAGGCCATCCGTTCCCGTGTCTGACACGACCACCACAACCCAGGCCGGTGAGGCCACGACCGCGGAAACCGGGCAGCCGTCGGGCCGCCGCCTCCGCCTGCCCGGAAGGGGCGGCGTCCCAGGAGGCGGCAACCAGCTGTTCCGCAACGCCTACGCGCTGATGCTCAACACCGGGATCTCCGCGGTGCTGGGCCTCGGCTACTGGCTGGTCGCCGCCCGCTACTACTCCGACGCCGCGGTCGGCCAGGGCTCGGCCGCGATCGCCGCGATGAAGCTGCTCGCCGGGCTCACCGCGGTCACGCTCACAGGTGCCCTGGCCCGCTTCACACCGGTCGCGGGACGCGCCACCGGGCGCCTCATCCTCCGTACCTACGCGGGCAGTTCGCTCGTCGTGGCGATCGCCGCGGGCGTGTTCCTGCTGACGCTGGACCTGTGGGGGCCGTCGTACCGCTTCCTGCACGGTCCCGGCCCCGCCCTGGTCTTCGTGGTGGCCGTGGTCTCCTGGAACCTGCTCACCCTCCAGGACGGTGTGCTGACCGGGCTGCGCAGCGCGCTGTGGGTGCCGGTGGGCAACACCGTCTTCTCCGCGGTGAAGCTGCTGCTGCTCGTCGGTTTCGCGGCTGCGATCCCGATGCTGGGTGTCTTCGTCTCCTGGGTCGCGGCCATCGCCACGTCCGTGGTGCCGCTCGGCTGGCTGGTGTTCCGGCGTCTGGTGCCGCGGCACGTCAAGGCGACCGAGGACCACGCCAGTCCGCCGTCGCTGAAGGAGGTCGGGCGGTTCCTGGCCGGCGACTACACCGGCTCGCTGTTCTCACTGGCCGTGGTCTACCTGGTGCCGGTGATCGTGGCCTCGCAGGTCAGCGCCGCGGACAACGCGTACTTCTACATCACCACCACCATCGGCGGCACGACCAACCTGCTCGCCATCAACATGGGCGCCTCGCTCACCGTCGAGGGCTCGCACGACCCGGCGCGACTCGCCGCCAACACCCGGGCGGCGCTGAAGCGCATGGTCCGGATCATGCTGCCGGTGTGCGGGCTGCTGTTCCTGGGCGCGCCGGTCATCCTGCACGTCTTCGGCGACGGCTACGCGCACGCGGCGAGCCCGCTGCTGCGCTGGTTCGCGGTGGGCGCGCTGCTGCGGGTCGTGATGGAGACGTACTTCGCGGTGCTGCGAGCCCAGAGCCGTACCTCCGGGCTCGCCTACCTCCAGGGCCTGCTGTGCGTCCTGGTGCTCGGACTGACCGTCCTTCTGCTGCCCCGTATGGGGCTGACCGGGGCGGGCGTCGCGGAGATCTCCAGCCTGTCGGTGATCGTGGCGATCGCCGCACCGAAGCTGCTCAAGATCGTGCGCACCGCCCCGGCGGACGCGGTGCCCGAGGACGCGGCACCGGACGGGGACCTCTCCGACCTCGAGGTCCCCGAGCCGAGGAGCGGCCCGTCCTGGGCGAAGAGGCTGGACGCGGACACGCTGGCGCTCGGCGTCCACGTGGACTTCGACCACCAGGAACGCAGGCCGGACGTGCGGCGGGGGCCGGGTACCCCGCCGGCTGGAACACCGGTGCCCCCGGGCGGCCCAGAAGGGGCGCGGGGAACGGCGCGACCAGCCGCGGACGACCCGCCGTCGAAGCACGGTGCGGCCTCTCCCATCGGGCCGATTCTGTTGGGCTGTCTGCTCGTGTCCGCGCTGCTGCTCTACTGGGTACCCGCGCTGAGCCTCGACGACGGTTCTCTGGACCGTATGGGCGGCCTCGGCCTGATCTCGGTACTGCCGCTGCCGACTCTGCTCGGCGCGGCCCTCCTCGTCGTGGTCTTCGCCGCCCTGCTCTGGCGCGCCCGCGAGCACAAGGTCCTCTTGCTGGCGACCCTGGTGGCCACCGTCGTGTCGCTGCACGCGCTGCCCGCCGTGATCGAGACCGAGCCGCGGTTCCCGACGGCCTGGCAGCACCTCGGCTTCCTCGACTACATCGACCGCACCGGGTCGGCCGTGCCGTTCCTGGACGCCCGCTGGAGCTGGCCGGGGTTCTTCGCGGTGGCCGCGTTCGTCGCGAAGGCCTGCGGGGTCACCGACCTGACCGAGGTCATCCGCTGGTGGCCGCTGACCATCCAGCTGCTCTACCTGGCGCCGATGTTCCTACTGGTCCGCTCGATGCGGGCGAGCTGGCGCGCCAAGTGGACCGGAATCTGGATCTTCGTGCTCAGCGGCTGGGTCGGCCAGGACTACTTCTCCCCGCAGGGCTTCACCTATCTGTTCTATCTCGCCTTCGTGGCGATCCTGCTGGTCTGGTTCCGCGCGCCGCGCGTGCTCTGGACCCGGAGGCGCCCCGGCGAGGCCGAGGTGGAGCCCACCGGCCGCGGGCAACGCGCCGTGCTGCTCATGGTGCTGATCGCGCTGTACGCGGCGAGCGTCCCGGCCCACCAGCTCACCCCGTTCATGATGCTGGGCGTGCTCGCGGTGCTCGTCCTGGTGGGCCGCTCCGAACTCCGTGGTCTTCCTGTCCTGTTCGCGGTGCTGGTCATGTTCTGGTTGGGCTACATGGCGGAGCCGTACTGGTCCGGCCACTTCGACGAACTCTTCGGCGGCGTCGGCGGCGTCGGCAGCAATGTGTCGACGTCCGTCTCCGGCCGTATCCAGGGCGGCGACTCGACGCACAAGCTGGTGCTGTACACGCGCGTGCTGCTGGCCGGCGTCGTGATGGCGTTCGCCTGCTGGGGCTGGTGGCGGCGGCGCGAGCACAAGTACCGGGAGCGGTCGCTGCTGGTGCTCACCTTCGTCCCGTTCCTGGGCTTCGGCATGCAGTCCTACGGCGGCGAGATGGCGCTGCGCGTGTTCATGTTCGCGGTGCCGGGCGCGGCCCTGCTCTGCGCGCTCGCGCTCTTCCCGCGCACCGGCGTGACGGCCGAGGAACGGGACAAGGACCGGGCGAGCCTCGCGCCGCTCGCCGCCCTGATGGCGGGCCTGCTGCTGATGGGCGGCTTCCTGGTGGCCCGCTGGGGCAATGAGCCGTTCGAGCGGATCCGCCCCGGCGAGGTCGCGGCCATGGACTATGTGTACGCGCACGACAAGCCGACGGTACGGCTGCTGTGGCTGAGCAACGACACGGTCAACGACGTGACGCCGGCGATGCCGTGGGGCGCCAAGGACATGGAGAAGGTGAACTATGTGCCGACCTTGGCGCCCACCGATCCGGTCCTGGTGTCCGGCCTGGTCAAGTCGCTCAAGGACGCGGGCCCCAATTCGTACCTCATGATCAACCGCAGCCAGGTGACGTATCTCCAGATGGACGTGGGCTACTCGGCGACCTGGGAGTCCCGGCTCGTCAAGAACCTGGACGACCGCCAGGAGCTGAAGAAGGTCCTGGTCAACGACGACGTGACCATGTACGCGCTGCGCAAGCAGCCCGCCGGCGAGGTCCCGCAGCCGCGTCCGGGCCCGATCGGCCCGCGGGTGACCTGGACGCCGTGGTCGGTGGTCGGGGGGCTCGCCGCCGTGGCGCTGGTACTCATGCTGACGGCGCGGGAGATGGTGCGGGTCGCGGTACGGCCGGGCGTACGGCAGCTGCGGGTGCTGCAGTCGAGCTTCTGGTTCTCGCTGCCGCTGCTGGCGGTGCTGCTGGCCTCGCTGGTGCAACGGTTCCTGACCATGGGGAAGGGCTGAGGCTCACACGGGCTGCGGAGGCCCACGGAGGGACGGGAGCGCACGGAGGACGGGGCACACGGAGGGACGGGCGTACGAGGTGAAGCGGCTCAGCGCGTGAGCCACTTCACCTCGTACGCCTTCATGTCGAACCGCTTGCCGTCGACCTGGGCGCTGATCGCGCGACCCAGGGTGTTCACCACCAGCACGACCTTGTCGGTGGCGAGGACGCGGACGTTCGGCACGTCGTCCGGGGCCACCGTCACCGTCCGGTACGCGGTGCCGGGCGGGAACTCCTTGGAGAAGCGGGACACCAGGCCGTACATCGGCAGGGCCCGGCCGCCCTCGGCGCTGTCGGTGGGCGTCCACAGACAGCCCGGGCAGTCGGTGCCCTTTTCATCCTCCGGGTTCCAGTAGAAGCCCGAGGACGCGCCGCCCTTGACCAGGGCGATCATCCCGGCGGCCTGGACGGCGACGCGGCGGTCCTCGCTCCAGCCCCTGCGCTCGTCATTGCCGTCGGCGGGCTCGACGTAGTACTCGGCCCACCACAGCGGCAGGCCGTGGGTCTGCCGGCGCACCCACGCGCCGACGGCGGTGAACTTGTCGGTCGCGGCGAACTCGTTCGGAAGCAGCTCGTCGTCGTTGGTGTAGCTGGAGCCGTCCACGACGACGAAGTCGGCGCCCGCCTTGTGTGTGTTCCAGTAGGTGAAGGCGTCGACGATCCGCTGGTCCATGGCACCCCAGGAGCCGCGCAGCGCGGTGGAGGCGTTCTCCTTCTGCCGCGGGTCGACGCTGTCCATGACGAGGTACGGGCCGCCCACCATGATCTTGGGGTCGACCTGCTTGAGCGCCTTGTAGACCAGGTTGTACAGCTCGGTGTAGCCCTCGTAGTCCCAGCGGGCCTTGGAGTCGTTCCAGAAGCCCTTGAACTCGTTCCAGACGACGAAGTGGCGCACGTCCGGGTAGCGCCTGGCGACGGTCGCGGCGAGGGCGGCGTAGTCCTTGAAGTGCTCGGGCCTCGGGGCGGTCTCGAGGGCGGTCTGGCTCCAGTCGGTGTTGTCCGCGCCCGCCTTGCCGCCCTTCATCCAGTCCGGGGCGCAGCACAGCGTGACGACCGGGGTGCCGCCGGTCTTGCGGACGAAGTCGATACGGCGGTCCATCGTTGCGAAGTCGTAACGGCCCTCGACCGGTTCCGGGTTGTCGGCGCCCCACCCCATGACGGCCTGGTTCTGCGGCAGCCCGGCCCCTGACAGCAGCCCCTCGACGCGCTCGGTGGCGGCGCCGCTGCCCTGGTCGGCGCTGTACTGGGTGTGGGTGAAGCCCCAGCCGACGTCCGGTTTCGTCACCTGGGGCGGGGTGGCGGGGGTGCCGTGCACCTTGTCGCCGTCGCGTGTCGTGCCTCTGGTGCTCGCGCCGTTCCCGGGCAGTGTGCTGATCAGGGTGACCACCAGGGCCAGAGCGGCCACGGCCACGCCGAGCAGTGCGGTGAGTCGCCACCGCCGTTCCCCCGAATTCCACCCATGACGTCCCATCAGGGGCCACACTAACGGCGCTGCTTGGGCCGCGGGCAGATTGCGGCGTGCGACAGCCAGGTAACAGCACGTACCGGAAGGGGCTGATCCGGTGGGTATACACCAGGCAAAGACGACACATGCGGCGCACCACGGAAAGCGGATGCAGCAGGCGGCCCCGTGACGGATCATGGCGGCATGTCTGCGAACCCATACGACGCTCTGCCGGTCCGGCTCAACGTCGACGACAGCGACTCCCCCTCCGACGTCGTCGACGCGCTGTTCCTCGGCCGCTTCGCGACGGGCGAGCAGCCCTACTCCCACGCCGCGAACATCGACCGGGTACGGTCCGGGGCCACACTCCTGCCGCCGGGCGCCCGGGTGCTGCGGGTCGCCCGCGACGACGACCGCAGCGCGACGCTCGCCGAGGGCGACGGCTGGACGCTGCTGGTGTCCCGCTGGAACCGCGGCGCGGACGTCACGGTGACCGCGACCAGCGCCGAGCTGGCGGAGAAGGTGCTGGGCGAGGCCACGGACGGCGCGGCCGACGAGCCGGAGCCGCAGCCGGAGAACGTGACGATGGGGTTCTGGTACGTCTCGCCGCGGCGCGGCCCGCACCGTACGACACGGCAGATCTCGGCGGGCACCTGGGAGGAGGTGCGCCCGAACTACACGGCGCCGGTGGCGGACGCCATGGACCGGCTGATGAAGACGACCCCGGAGGACATCGCGGGCCGTCTGCTGCTGCTCCACGGCCCGCCGGGCACGGGCAAGACCTCGGCGCTGCGGACGCTGGCCCGCTCGTGGCGGGACTGGTGCCAGGTGGACTGCGTCCTGGACCCGGAGCGGCTCTTCAGCGACGTCGGCTATCTGATGGACATCGCGATCGGCGAGGAGGACACGGCGGGCAAGGGCCGCTGGCGGCTGCTCCTGCTGGAGGACTGCGACGAACTGATCCGCGGCGAGGCGAAGCACACGGCGGGCCAGGCGCTGTCGCGTCTGCTGAACCTGACGGACGGACTGCTGGGGCAGGGCCGCAACGTGCTGGTGGGCGTGACGACGAACGAGGACCTGGAGCGCCTGCACCCGGCCGTCGTCCGGCCCGGCCGCTGCCTGGCCCGTATCGAGGTCGGCCCGCTCACCCGCACGGAGGCGGTGAGCTGGCTGGGCCGCGAGGAGGGCGTGGGCCGCGAGGGGGCGACGCTGGCGGAGCTGTACGCGCTGCGGCGGGGCACGTCTCCGGCGTCGGTGCCGGACCAGCGGGCGGTAGCGGGCGCGGGGCTGTACCTGTAGGGCGCGACACCCGCAGCGGGCACGACACCTGGAGCGGGCCACGACCGGCGCCTCGACGGCCACCGGTGCTTTGATGGACTTATGACCCTGTTCGTCGGCACGTCGGGGTGGCAGTACCGGGACTGGCGGGACGTCCTCTACCCGGCGGACGTCCCCATGCGGCTGTGGCTGGAGGAGTACGCGACGCGGTTCGCCACGGTCGAGATCAACAACGCGTTCTACCGGCTGCCGACGCGGGAGACGTTCGAGGCCTGGCGGCAACGGGTGCCGGCGGACTTCGTGGTGGCGGTGAAGGCGAGCCGCTATCTGACGCACATCAAGCGGCTCAAGGAGCCCGAGGAGCCGGTGCACCGTCTGATGAGCCACGCGGCCGGGCTCGGCAACCGCCTGGGCCCGGTCCTGCTCCAGCTCCCGCCCACCCTGCGCGCCGATCCGGCACTCCTGGACGACTGCCTCGCCTGTTTCCCGCCCGGCACCCGGGTCGCGGTCGAGCCACGCCACGACTCCTGGTGGACACCCGAGGTGCGCGCGGTGTTGGAGGCGCGGGGCGCCGCCCTGTGCTGGGCCGACGTGCTGTCCCGCCCTGTCACCCCGTTGTGGCGCACCACGGACTGGGGCTACATCCGCTTCCACACGGGGCGGGCCCGCCCGTGGCCTCGCTACGGCCGCCGGTCCCTGACGACGTGGGTCCAGCGGATCGGGGCGGTGTGGCCGGAGGAGGTGGACGTCTACGCCTACTTCAACAACGACCCGCACGCGGCGGCGGTCCTGGACGCGACGGTGTTCGCGCGGTTGGCGACCACGGCGGGCATGCGGGTGACACGCACGCCTCGAAAGCTCCCCGCACCCTCCACGGGTACGGCGACGTGACCGTCTCCCGCCGCAGCGGTGCGTCCCCTCGTGGGTCCCCTCTTTCCGCCGCACCGGCGATCAGCCACGACGGCGGAGACCGGGGTCCCCCACGCAGTCAAGGCAGTGGGGGAAGTGTCGAACCCTCCCCCGCCACCCAGGGGGACCCGGCGGGCAGCCGACCGCAGTGGTCAACCCCCGTAAGCCGCCCGCAGGGCGTCCCGCACGGCGGCCAACGCCGCGTCCTCGCCCAGCCCCAGCCGCCGCGCCCTTTCGGCGTAGGCGGAGGCGGCCGCAGCCGCCTCTCGCTCCGCGGCCGAGCCGGCGGCGGCCACGAACGTCCCGTTGCGCCCCCGCGTCTCGATCACCCCGTCCTCCTCCAGCGCCCGGTACGCCTTCGCCACCGTGTTCGCCGCGAGGCCGAGGGACTCGGCCAGCCCGCGTACGGTCGGCAGCCGGTACCCCACCGGCAGCACCCCCGCCCGGGCCTGCTCGGAGATCTGCGCCCGCACCTGTTCGTACGGCGGCGCGCTCCCATCGATGTGGATCTTCAAGGTCACGGCCCGATTGTCCCGCACCCATCGGAAAATGAGAGGCACCCCCGCGCCCGGTCCGAATACCGTGCGCCCCCATGACAGTGATCGTGCGCGACCTCCGTCCCGACGTACGAGCCGACACCGAGGGCTTCGCCCGGGTCCGGCGCCTCGCCCTCCCCTTCATCCTGTTCACCCCGGAGTCCATCGCCTACGACGCCGCCCACATGCATCCCGACGCCCACTACCGCCCGCTCGTGGCCGAGGAGGACGGCGAGATCATCGGCACGGCCCAGGTTCACCTCGCCCATGAGAGCCGGGAGCCCGGCCAGGGCAACCTCAACGTCTACGTGCATCCCGGACGCACCCGCCGCGGTGCCGGCTCGCTCCTCGTCCGCGCCGCCGAGGAGTACCTGGCCTCCGTGGGCGCCACCAGGCTCTTCGCCTGGGTCCTGGACGAGCCCGGCAACCGCGCCTTCGCGGAACGGCACGGCTACAGGAGCAGCCGCTCCGCCCACTTCCTCCGCCTGGATCTGGCGAACGGCACCCTGCCCCCGCTCCAGGACCCCCCGCCGGGCGTCGAGCTGCGCACCGGCGCGGACTTCGCGGACGACCCTCGCCCCCTGTTCGAACTGGACGCGGAGACGATGTCCGACGAGCCGAGCGACATCGCATACGAGTTCACGGACTACGAGGCGTGGCTCGAGGAGACGTGGCGCCACCCCCTCCTCAGCCCCGAGCTGACCTCTGTGGCGGTGGTCGACGGCCGCCCCGCCGCGTTCAGCGCGGCCCGCACCGACGGCGGCACCCGCTACGGCACCGTGATGACCGGCACGGCCCGCGCCTTCCGCGGCCGGGGCCTCGCCAAGCTCGCCAAGAACCACTCCCTGCACCGCGCCCGCACCGCCGGGTACACGGAGGCGTTCACGGGCAACGACGCGGGCAACGACCCGATGATCGCGATCAACAAGTGGTTCGGCTACGAGATCTGCGGCACGGAGGTGCGCCATGTCCGCGAACTCGGCTGAGACGGCGGCCCCGATGGACGTCGTCCTGGTCAAGGCGGGCCGTACGAAGATCCGTTATCCCGCCGAGCTGCTGCACGACGACGGCTCGCGGATCACCGTACGCGCCGCCTGGGCGGGCGAGGGCGTCCGTGACTTCGGCTTCGTACGGTTCGAACCCGGTGACGTCTTCACCGAGCACTACTGGCGCGACCGGTGGTACGCGGTGAAGGAGGTCAGGGACAAGCAGGGCAGGCTCAAGGGCTGGTACTGCGACATCACCCGCCCCGCCACGGTCTCCGGCTCCGAACTCGTCGTGGAGGACCTCGACCTGGACCTGTGGCGCTCGGCGGACGGCACGGCCGTGCTGCGCCTGGACGAGGACGAGTTCGCGGCGAGCGGCCTGGCGAGCAGGGACCCGGAGGCCGCGGCGGCCGCCCTGAGCGCCCTGGACGAGCTCGAACTCCTGGCCAAGGGGGGCAACTTCGAGGCTCTGCTGCACTGACCCGCATGCGCTGACCCCGCACCGGGCCGGCCGTCAGACGAGCGCCACCACCGCATACCGCTCGTCGTCCACCTCCTTCCCCCACAGCCGGGCGTCGTCCGACAGCCGCTCGAGGCGTACGTCCCGGACGAGGGGCGCGAGGAGAGCGGTCAGGCGGTCGGCGGGTATGCCGACCGGGCTCACCGTCCCCCACACGCCCTCCACCAGCACCAGGCGGCCGGCCGGGCGCAGCAGTCCCCGCCAGTGGCGCAGTACGCGGCCGGGGTCGGGCAGTGTCCACAGCACATGGCGGACGAGGACGGCGTCGAAGAGCTGCTCGCCGACCGGCGGCGTCGCCGCGTCGCCGACGAGGAACACCGCGTCGCGGCCGGCGAGCTTGGCGCGGGCACGCGCGACCATGGCCGGTGACAGGTCGACCCCTGTCACCCGGTGCCCCTGTTCGGAGGCGAGCAGTGACAGGCTGCCGGTGCCGCAGCCGAGGTCCAGGACGTCGCCGGCCCGCCGCGGCAGCCATGTACCCAACCGGGCGGCCCACGCCTCGCGCACGGCGGGGTCGCGCAGTCCGTGGTCCGGTTCGGCGTCGAAGGTCGCGGCCTCGGCGTCCCAGTCCACGCCGGGTCCGGTGCCCGCGAAGGTTTGGGCTCCGCTGTTCCTGGCCATGTTCCTGGTCATGTCCGTGTTGATGTCTCGGTTCATGACGCCAGGGTGACAGCCGCCACTGACAGTCGAATCGTGACAGCCGCCACAGACATACCTCGACCGATGAGGAACCCTCGCCGAAAGGGTCTACCTCCGCGCGAACGCGGAACCCGGTAGGCACAAGGAGGCAGCCATGCGCCGAGTGACCGTGCACAAGCCCCTGAAGAGGACCGACTCCCGCCGGACGCGCGAGGAAGCCGACGAGCGCCCCACGGAGCGCCCGGAGGTCCGCAAGGACATCGCCCGCGTCTGGTGGCCGGACGGCTGACCCCGGCGCCTCCGACCGTCACGCGCTGCTGCTGGAGTGCCCCTCAGTCCAGCCGCTTGCGGTAGTGGACGCGGTCGTACGGCCCGTCGACACGGCGCTCCACGACCTCGTACCCGTACTTCGGGTAGATCGCCTGGTTCTCCCACATCAGCGCGTTCGTATAGAGCCTGACCTCGGGCAGGCCGAGCGCACGCGCGTGTGCGTCCACGAAGTCGAGCAGTCGGCGCCCCACGCCCCGGCCCTGGGCGCCGGGGTGCACGGCGATGCTGTCGAGGAAGAGATGGTCCTCGAACGCCTCCACCACCACAAGGCCGTTCACGGGCTCTCCCGTCACGAACACCCGCCCCGCGGCCACGTCGTCCGGGTGGTCCGCCTCCATGGGCTTGGGCACCACTCCGATGCGCGCGATGTAGTGGTGGTACGCGGCATCCGTCACGGCCCGTACGGCCGGAACGTCGGCGGCGAGGGCCGGCCTGATCCCCTCGGTCGTACCGGCGTCTTCCATGGCATCTGTCATGGGCGGAACGGTACTTACCTGATCGCAGGCTCAGCACCCGCTTAACGGGACCATAAGGATCTCCACCACCCGCCCCGAACAGGCGGTTTCACGGCTTCCTGCGGCTAGCTTGCTGTTCGCCCCCCACTCCGGGACCTGTCCGGCGGCTCAGGCCGGACAGGCCCCGGCGGCGGTTCAGCTGAACGCCGACGCGCAGGTGGTGGCGGTGGCGTGGGCCGGGTCGAGGGCGTTGGCCGCCTCGTGGAAGGCGATACGGTCGGACAGCCCGATCATCACGTGCTCCGAGAGGTCCACCCCGCACAGGTCCTGCAACAGCACGTTGTGGACGTCGGATCCGGTCAGGAACTGGGAGCGGTACGGCGTGACCACCTCGTCGTACTTGGTGGCGATGACCGTGTAGTGGACGCCGGCCACGGTGTCGCCTCCCGCGTTGAGCTTGGTGAGGAAGGCCGACCCGGCGACCTGGTCGGCGAGCCCGGGCGTGGTCGCGGAGAGAAGGTCCTGCGCGCCGGGGAAGTACGGCAGCAGGTTGGTGAGTCCGTCCAGGGTGGTGCCGTGGTTGTCGGGCGCGATGCCGACGAGGGTGTTCACCTTGGCGGCGCCGCCGAGGAACTTGAGGTAGTAGCGGGGCATCATGCCGCCCTGGGAGTGTCCGACGATGTCGACCTTGGCGGCGCCGGTCGCGGCGCGCACGTCGTCGACGAAGACGGACAGTTGCTGCGCGGACTGGTCGATGGGGCCGAGGCCGTGGAAGAGCGGGACGCCTGAGAGTTGGCCGTAGTCGAGGGAGAAGACGCAGTAGCCGCGGTCCTCCAGGTAGGGGGCGAAGGCCAGCCAGTTGTCGACCGAGTTCGCGAAGGTCCCGTGGACGAGGACGACCGGGCGGGGGTGGGCGGCGGACGGCTTGCAGGAGTAGTCGTTCCAGCCGGTGCTGGGGGCGGCGGCCTCGGCGGTGGCGGCGGGGACGAAGGCGACCGCGGCGGTCAGCGCCAGCGCGGCAAGCGGTCTGATCAGGCGTTTCCAGGGCAGCATCGGGTGATCTCCTTGCGGCTCAGGGGAGAAGCGACGACCTTGCGCCCTGTGATCCGGATCACGGGATGCTGTTCACTCGTCAAGTTACGAACGAGTAGGTGACAAGTGAAGTTACGCGTCAGTAAAAACTTTCAGTGATAACTGACCGCGGCGGTGATTCCTGGTAATGCCCTGAACGTATGCGGCGACTCGTCACCAGACGGGCTTGATCGGCCCATAGGGCGCGATACGCAGCAACTGATGCTGCAAGGAACGGATTTCACGCTCCCCGAGCAGTTCCACCCATGGCCGCACGGCCTCCGCCGCAGCCTCCTCGGCGGCCCGCGTACAGGCCCACCCGCGCTCGGTCAGCACGATCAGCCGTGCCCGCGCGTCCTCGGGGTGCGGCCGCCGCTCGGCGTACCCCTTGCGCACGATCTCCTCGACGAGCTGACTGGCCGCCTGCTTGGTCACCCCGAGATGGGCGGCCAGCTCGGTGACGGTCGCCCCGTCCGGCGCGAGTCGCGCGAACGCGAAACCGTGCGCCGGCCGCAGCCCGTCGAAGCCGCGCGCCGTGACGCCGTCGTGGATGCGTTGCGTCAGCTCACCCGCGACGGCGAGCAGGGCGGCGGACAGGGCCATGGCCTCGGAGTTCTGCACGGAAGCATTGAAACACCCTTGACTTGACGGTCAAGCAGGTTGACCATATGAGCGATACAGATAGTCAAGCAGCTTGACCAACATGCTTGGAGGCACCCATGCCCGTCGTCCGCTCCTCCCAAGCCGTCACCCATGAGATGCACGGCGCCCGCTTCGTCTCGCATGCCACTCCCCTGAGCGGGAGCAGGGAACTGTGTGCCTGGCGCGGCGAGATCCCCGCCGGGACCCGCGCTCCCCTCCACACCGTGAACCGGGAGGAGATCTTCCATCTGCTCAGCGGAGAGTTGCTGATCACGCTCGACGGTCACGACGAGCGGATCACCGCGGGCGACACGGTGATCATCAATCCCGGCGTGACCTTCGGCGTGGAGAACCCCACGGACGAGGTCGCCGTCTCCTGGGTCACCACCTCCATCGGCCTGGAGGCGGTGCTCGCGGACGGCACGCGTATCACACCCCCGTGGGCGAGTTGAGTGATCTACGCGGCCAGTGATCCCCGTATCACCGCCCGGGGCCCGAACTTCGCCCGCGCACGGTCCGCGACCTCCTCGACGCGGCGGACCTTCTCGTCCACCGGGTCGAAGGTGAGCTGGTGGGCCGCGTGTTCGGCGGAGCTCAGGTCCTCGGTGCGCAGGGCGATCGCACGGACGCGGGCGCGCTGCAGGCCGAGCGCCTCGTACATGCGGTATGCCTCGGCGGTGAGGGCAGCGGAGTGTGCGGTCGGCTCGGCGAGGGTGCGGGTGCGGGTCGTCGCGGAGCGGTCGGCGTAGCGCACGGTGAGGGTCAGCCTGCCGCACACCCGCTCCACGGCGCGCAGCCGTGCGCCCAGTTCCTCGGCGGCGGACAGCAGGGCGCGGCGGTGCCGGTCCGGGTCCAGTTCGTCGCGCTGGAAGGTGCGTTCGGTGGCGAGGGAGCGGGTGACGGCGTTGGGCACGACCCGGCCGCGGTCGATACCGTGCGCCTTCTCGTGCAGTTCGCGGCCGGCCCGGGCGCCGACGAGCCGCTGCACCGTCGACAGGGGCGCGGCGGCGAGCCTGCCGATGGTGTCGAGACCGTACTCGCACAGGGTGCGGGCGGTCGCGCCGCCGACCCCGGGCAGCGCCCGCACCGGGCGGTCGGCCAGGAACTCCGTGACGGCGTCCGGGTCGTCGGGCACCACCCGGATCTGCCCGGGCGCCGCCTCCCCGAGGGCCATGCGGGCCAGCATCGGCCCCGGCCCGGCCCCGATCACGCAGTCGACCCCGTGGTGCGCGATGGCCCGTACGCGGATCAGCCTGGCCAGTTCGACGGCGTCCCGTCCGAAGTACCGCTCCGCTCCCCCGAGGTCGGCGAGCGCGGCGTCGGGCGGCAGCGCCTCGACGACGGGCGTGAACTCCTCGAGGAGCCCGAGCAGCCCCGGCAGGGCCGCCTCGTACAGCTCGGGCAGCTGGAAACGTACGCAGAGGATGGTCATCCCGCACTCCCCGGACTCTGGTGCCACAACTTCCTTCCGCCCGCCGGGCCCTCGCCTGCGGGACGCATGTCGGCCCAGGGGTTCATCTCGTACCCCGTGGGCATCCGGATGCGCCGGCCCCCCGCCGCGTCCCCCTCGCCGTCCGGCCGGTGCGCCGTGGGCTCCGCCAGCCGTTCCGCCACCACGTCGAGGCCGCCCTCGGCGCGCAGTTCGACCAGCTCGGCGAGGTTCCAGGCGGCCGAGCCGACCACGCTGAGGCTGCGCGGTCCGCGCCGCTGCACCACTCCGCGCACCAGCAGCAGCCAGGAGTGGAAGACGGTATGGGCGCAGGTGTCGTGGGAGTCGTCGAAGAAGGCGAGGTCGACCAGGCCCGTGCCGTCGTCGAGCGTGGTGAAGATGACCCGCTTTCCGGAGCGGATCGGCGGGGTCTGGGTGGCCGCCTTGGCGCCCGCGACCAGCACCGTCTCGCCGTGCCGGGCCTCACGCAACCGGCGTGCCGAGATCACGCCCAGCTCGTCGAGGAACGTGCGGTAGTCGTCCATCAGGTTGCGCGAGGCGTCCATGGACAGCACGCCCAGCTCGGCGCTGAGCCGCTCCTGGGCGGTGAGGTCGGGCAGCCCGGCTGGGGCGGTCCTGCGTCCGCCCGCCAGGGGAGCTGGCCGCCGCCCGCGCCCCGGGAGCCCCGGTGCAGCTCGGCCAGGTGCAGTTGCAGATCGCGGCGGTTGGCGCCGAACGCGTCCAACGCGCCGACCTGCGCGAGCCGCTGGGCGAGGGGGCGGCTCGGCCGGGCCCGCTCCCAGAAGTCGAGGAGGGAGGCGTACGGCTGTCCGGCCTCGATCCGCCCGGCCTCGGCCTCGCTGATGCCGTGCACGTCGGAGAAGGCGAGACGGAGGCCCCAACGCCCGCCGGAATCAGGTGATTCAGACACCAGTTCGATACGGTGTGCGGCGCCCGACTTGTTCACGTCCAACGGCAGGATCGGCACACCCCGGCGCCGCGCGTCCGCCAGCAGCAGCCGCTTCGGGTACATGCCGGGGTCGTGGGTGAGCAGCCCCGCGTAGAAGGCGGCCGGGTGATGGGCCTTCAGCCACGCGGACTGGTACGTCGGTACGGCGAAGGCGACCGCGTGCGCCTTGCAGAAACCGTAGGAACCGAAGGCCTCGACGATCTCCCAGGTCCGCTGGATCGTTTCCGCGTCGTATCCGTTCGCCGCCGCCCGCTGCGCGAACCACACCCGGATCCGCCCCTGCGCCTGAGGGTCGGACAGCCCGCGCCGCACCTGGTCCGCCTCGCCCCGCCCGCAGCCGGTCATGATGTCGACGATGTGGATGATCTGCTCGTGGAAGACGACGACGCCGTACGTCTCCTTCAGCGGTTCCTCCAGGTCGGGGTGCGGATAGCGGACGGGCGCCCGCCCGTGCCGCGCCTCGATGAACGGCCGCACCATGTCGGCCGCGACCGGCCCCGGCCGGAACAGGGAGATGTCGACGACCAGGTCGTGGAAGCCGGCCGGCTGGAGCCGCCCGACCAGGTCCCGCTGGCCCGGCGACTCGATCTGGAAGCAACCCAGGGTCTCGGCGGAGCGGATGAGCCGGTACGTCGCCGGGTCGCCCGGCGCGAGGGAGTCCAGGTCGATCCGCCTGCCGAAGGTCCGCTTCACCTCCGCGACCGCGTGCGCCATCGCGGACTGCATCCGCACCCCGAGCACATCGAGCTTGAGCAGCCCCAGCTCCTCCACGTCGTCCTTGTCGAACTGCGACATGGGGAAGCCCTCGCCGCTGGTCGGCATGACCGGCGTACGGGACAGGAGGGAGGCGTCGGAGAGCAGGACCCCGCACGGGTGCATGGCGACCCCGCGCGGGAGGGCGTCGAGCGCCTCGACCAGCTCCCACAGCGGGCCGTACCGCTCCTTCTCCCCCGCCAGCCGCTTCAGCTCGGGCAGCTCCTCCAGCGCCGCGCGGGCGTCGCGGGCGCGGATGTGCGGGAAGGACTTGGCGATGCGGTCGATCTCGGCCGGGTCCATGGACAGGGCGGCGCCGACATCGCGGATGGCGTGCCGCACGCGGTACGTCTCCGGCATCGCGACCGTGGCGACCCGCTCGGTGCCGAACCGGCCGATGATCGCCCGGTAGACCTCGAGGCGGCGCGCGGACTCCACGTCGATGTCGATGTCGGGCAGGGCGACGCGCCGCTTGGACAGGAAGCGCTCCATCAGCAGCCCGTGCTCGATGGGGTCGGCGTGCGCGATACCGAGGAGGTGGTTGACGAGGGATCCCGCGCCGGAACCGCGCGCGGCGACCCTGATGCCCATCTTCCGCACGTCGTCCACGACCTGGGTGACGGTGAGGAAGTAGGAGGCGAAGCCGTGGTGGGCGATGATGTCCAGTTCCTCGTGCAACCGCTCCCAGTAGTCGCGGCGGCCGGCGTAGCCGCGCAGCACCATGCCCGCCGCCGCTCGGGAGGCCAGTGCGCGCTGGGCGGTGCGGCGGCCGGCGCCGACGAGATGCGGTTCGGGGAAGTGGACGGTGCCGATGCCGAGGTCGTCCTCGGGGTCGACCAGGCACTCGGCGGCCGTGGCCCGGGTCTGCTCCAGCAGGCGGTGGGCGGTGTCGCGGCGGAAGCCGGCCGCCTCCACCACCCGCTCGGCGATCTCGGACATGGCGCCCGCGTCCTTGAGCCAGGCCTCGCCGGAGTCCAGCTCCTTGGTGGGGTCGACGGGGACCAGACGGCGGGCGGCGTCCAGGACGTCGGCGACCGGGCCGAGGCCGGGGTCGGCGTACCGGACGGCGTTGCTGAGCACGGGCCGGACGCGCTGTTCGGCGGCGAAGCCGACGGTGCGGGCGGCCAGGCGCAGGGAGCCGGGGCCGGTTCCGGAGCGGCCGTGCCAGACGGCCTCCAGACGCAGGGCGTCGCCGTAGACCTCGCGCCAGGGTGCGAGCAGCTTCGCGGCGCGGTCCGGGCGTCCGGCGGCGAGGGCACGGCCCACGTCGGAGTCGGGGCCGAGCAGAACGGTCAGGCCGTCGGCGTGGTTGTCGGCCCAGGGCAGCAGCGGGGTGCCCTCCTGCGTATGGGCGGCGGAGACGAGACGGCACAGGTCGGCCCAGCCGCGGGCGCCGTCCCGGGCGAGGAAGACCGCGCGGGGTGTCGACTCGTCGATGAAGGCACCGCCGCGCACGGGGGCACGGCGCCTCTCGCGTCGTACGGGCTCGTACTCCGCCACCGCCAGCTGCGCCCCGAACAGCGGCCGGATCCCTGCCGCCGCGCAGGCCCGTGCGAACCGGACCGTGCCCGCGAGGGTGTCCCGGTCGGTGAGCGCGAGGGCGTCCATGCCCAGCTCACCGGCGCGCTCGGCCAGCCGCTCCGGGTGCGAGGCGCCGTACCGCAGGGAGAACCCGGAGGCGGTGTGCAGATGCGTGAAACCCGGCACACGCACCTCCCGTACCCGTGAGCCACCCACACGACTCTCGAACGTTCGTTCCCATCCCCCTCAGCACCACCATAGACCAATTTTCGAACTGCCGTACGACAACCTTGCGGGCGCACATTTCTGTATAGACATGAACAAAATACCCCCAGGCACGAGCTTGCGGACATACGGTCATCCGCCCATGAATCGCGGGCACACGGGGACAGGGACACCACCCCTGCAACGGCGTGAACGCGGCCCCGCAACGGCGTGAACGCGGCTCAGAAACTCCCGATGATCAGCCACGCCGCGACGCCGAGCACCCCCAGGTACCCGCCGACGGAGATGGTCCTGCCCAGGCCCTCGCGGCCGGCGCCCTCGATCCATCGGCCGACGATCCCGACAAGCGGTGCGCCGAACACGATCAGGACCATGCCGATCAGGAAATCCATCGTCCCCCCTTGCCGGATCACTCCCCAGTGATCCGAGAGAGGTGATCGTAGGTCGCACGGCTCACTGGTGGAAGCCCTGCGCGATGACAGCGCCGACACCGCACGGCGGCTCTCCGCTGACGTGCGTCGGCGCACGCCTGACCGACCCCCTGCGCACAGCAGGGTTGTCCCCATGCGGACAGCAGGTCTAGTCCTGGCTGGATTTCGCCCCCTGGGGCTTCTGGTTCAAGCCGGTGACCGGGGGCGGGAGTTGCTCCTGCACCGATGACTCGACCGTCTCCGGCGCCGCAGGAGCCTGCTGCGGTACCGCCGCCACCGGCTGCTGTGCCCGCTCCAGGAACCGCAGCAGCTCCACCGGGAAGGGCAGGACCAGCGTCGAGTTCTTCTCGGCGGCCACCGCCACCACCGTCTGCAGCAGCCGCAGTTGCAGCGCGGCGGGCGTCTCGGCCATCTGTTGGGCCGCCTCCGCCAGCTTCTTCGACGCCTGGAGTTCCGCGTCGGCGTTGATGACGCGGGCCCGCCGCTCGCGGTCGGCCTCGGCCTGCCGGGCCATGGACCGTTTCATGGTCTCCGGCAGGGACACGTCCTTGATGTCGACGCGGTCGATGGTGACGCCCCACTCCACGGCGGGGCTGTCGATCATCAACTCCAGCCCCTGGTTGAGCTTCTCCCGGTTGGAGAGCAGGTCGTCCAGCTCGCTCTTGCCGATGATGGACCTGAGCGAGGTCTGCGCCATCTGCGAGACGGCGAACCGGTAGTCCTCGACCCGGACGATCGCGTCGGCCGGGGAGGTCACCCGGAAGTACACCACGGCGTCCACCCGGACCGTGACGTTGTCCCGGGTGATGCCCTCCTGCGCGGGCACCGGCATCGTCACGATCTGCATGTTGACCCGGCGGATCCGGTCGACGAGCGGCACGACCAGCGTCAGTCCGGGTCCCCGCACCTCGGGCCTGAGCCGCCCGAGGCGGAACACCACTCCCCGCTCGTACTGCTTGACGACCCGGACCGCCGCCATCGCATAGACGGCCCCGGCGGACGCGAGCGCCGCTCCCGCCGCCACCAGCTCCTCGACCATGCCGGCCCCCCAGGGTCCGAAGTGGGCGCATCAGGTGCGTGCTTGGTGCCTGCCTCGACGGTAGACCCGGGACGCGACAAGGGCGAGCCCCCGCACGCGGGTCGCGTGCGGGGGCTCGCCTGCTGCCGGATGCAGGTCAGCCGTGCGGGTGTGCCGGCGTGGAGGTCCTCGGCGTCAGTAGACGTGGACGCCGTAGGCGCTCAGGGCCTCGGTGACCGGCTGGAAGAAGGTCGTGCCGCCGGAGGTGCAGTTGCCGCTGCCACCGGAGGTCAGGCCGTAGGCGATGCCGCTGTTGGAGTAGAGCGGGCCGCCGGAGTCGCCGGGCTCGGCGCACACCGTGGTCTGGATGAGGCCGTAGACGATGTCACCGTTGCCGTAGTTGACCGTCGCGTTGAGCGCGGTGACGCGGCCGCTGTGGATGCCGGTCGTGGAGCCGCGGCGGTAGACGGTGGTGCCGACGGAGGGCGTGGCCGCGCTCGTGATGTCCACGCTGCCCACGGTGCCCGACTTGGTCACCGAGCTGTTGGTGTAGCGCACGATGCCGTAGTCGTTGCCGGGGAAGCTGGAGCCGGCCGTGGTGCCGAGCGTGGTGGAGTGCGACGAGTTCGACCACCAGGTTCCCGCGCCGTCGGTGCAGTGACCGGCGGTCAGGAAGTAGTAGTTTCCGCTGTTGTCCTGCACGTTGAAGCCGAGCGAGCAGCGCCAGCTACTCGCATAGATGGCGTCGCCGCCGGAGATCAGCTTGTTGAACCTGCCCGGGGTGTGCTTGATCGTGAGGGCCTCGGCGTTGCCACCGGCCTCCTGCTTGATCTTCGCGATCTCGGCGTTCGAGACCGTGCTGTCGACGGTGACGACGACGCGGTTCGTCTTCGGGTCGACGGCCCAGGCGGTGCCCGGGACATCGGCCTTGAGCACCGAGTCGCTCGCCCTGGTGAGTTGGTTCACACTGAAGGTCGGTGCGTTGCTCGCGTTCGCGCTGGGGACCGTGAACGCGGCCGCGGCCAGGAGTCCGGTGGCCACGGCGATCAGCCGGGTCCGTCTCGCGAGGCCGCTCGTGGGGTTGGTGCGCTTGATCCTCACTTGTCGTTCCCCTCCAAGGGAAGTCGGGGGCCCACGTGGGGGATGGGGCCCGTGAGTCGCAGCCGGGGGCCGTGCCATCCGGATTCCGGACACGCCGTGCCCCTGACAAGCGCTGTGGGGGAGTATTCGGCCGCCTGACCGAAGGACGCAAGGGCGCCTTTCGGCCGTGCAGTCTTTAACCTCTCTGGGGCTCCAAGGGATTGACAGCGACCCTGTGACGGCTCGTGTTCTACAGCAGGGCGCGCTCTCCCGCCTCGATCGCGACGCCCAGCGTGTTGCCCGGCGGTGGGAAGGGGCAGATGAAGTGGTCCGCGAAGGCACAGGGCGGCAGCAGCGCGCGGTTGAAGTCCACGGTCGTGCGCCCCTCGGCGTCGGGCGCCGGCGGTCGCAGGAACCGGAAGCGGAAACTGGTGTCCCCGCTGGTGGCGTCGGCGAACACGGCCCACAGCGAACCATCGCCCTCGACCGACACCTGGAGGGTCAGGTCCTGTCCGTCGAGGGTGAAGGCGAGCACTCCGCCGAGGCCGAGCCCGCGGTGGCGTCCGTCGGCGTTCTCGACGCGTACGGTGCGGCTCTCCCCGTACGGGGTGAAGTGCCCCTCGACGGACCAGCGCGGATCGTAGGGCGTGGCGTCGATGCCCCGGAAGTCCCGGCGTGCCGGGGCGGCCGGGTCGTAGTCGCGCACGCCCCACACGCCCTCGCGGGCGAGGACGACCAGGCGGCGCTCGCCGGCCGCGACGCGGGCCGCGCCCACCGGTCCGGCATCGGCGTCCAGGCGGACCTCACCGGTGAAGGGCCTTCCGTCGACCGTCAGTCCGTCGGCCTCGCCGGCCGTCAGCGCCACCGCGTCACCGTCGTCCGTCCACCGCCCGGGAATGTCCGGAATTTGACCGTCCGGATAATCCTCCAGCCAGTAGGTGCCGGTCAACGCGAGCGGCCCGTACGGCTCCGACACCTGCGCGGTGCGGTGCTCGTGCCACTGCTTCCACTCGTCGGATGCGTCCGTCGTCATGTGGTCAACCCTTCCATATGGGACACCTGCGCCCGGGGTGCGGGCGCAGCGTGGTGGGATGCGGTACGAGGAAGAACCCATCGGCGGCGCCCGATCGGAGGAACCCGTCCCTCCGGCGAACGTCGCGCAGAACGCGCCGTCATGACGTTCCCCCTGTCACGACGTACCGGTGGCGGGCCGGGGCAGGCCCAGGTGCTCCCTGAGGGTGCTGCCCGGATAGAAGATGCGGAACAAGCCGCGGTGCTGGAGCAGCGCGACCGTGCCGTTGACGAGCCGTTCCAGGTCACGGCGCGGCTCGGCGGGCGTGAGGAAGCCGTCGACGGCACCGGCCGTGTGCCAGCGGGCGATCAGCTCGGCCAGGTCGACGGGGCCGCCGCGGTAGAAGGGGCCGTGCGCGGTCTGCCGGGGGCCGCCCCCGCCTCCTCCGCGTTCGGCCGCGTGTTCGCCGTCGCCGAGGTTCTGCGGCTGATGGGGCGTCACGGCGTCGTGGACGGGCCGCGCAGGACGGTGAGTGCCGCCCGTGCCGCCGCGTCGTTCTGCCGGAACGCGGGCCCGCCCGTGCGGGGCCGGGTGAACGCGCCGGAACCCCGGGCGTCGGTGTGCGGGCCCAGCGCGAAGCGCCGCGGATGCGGGCGGCCGGAGCGGTCCAGGACGCGCCCGTCGGCGGGGTCCACGGCGAGCAGCCCCTCGGCGGTGGCGGCCGCGCCGTCCGCGTACAGCTCCCGCAGCAGCCGGTCGCGGGTGCGTTCGACCGTGGGGTGCGGCAGCCGCGCCTCGACCAGCGCGCGGGCCTCGACGAACGCGCCGGGCACGGTGCCGCTCGACGCCCGGAAGACGCCGCCCTCGGCGGTGACGGTCATGTCCGCGCCGAGGAACTTCAGCACGCCCGCGCGGGACAGCGCGAGCATCTGCCGCAGTCGCGGACCGGGCGGACCGGAGGCCAGGTGGCTGAAGAAGCCGTGCCACCGGGGTCCGATGTCGCCGAGCCGCACCAGCTGCCCGTAGACGGAGAGCAGCCCGAGGAAGACCGCCAGGTCCGGACTGTGGGCGGGGTCGTGACGCCGGTCCAGGTCGGCCTCGATGTAGCGGCGCAGGCCGTTCTGGAGGTCGTCGTGGGAGGCGTGGCGCACCCCGTCCAGCGGACGGTCGAG
The DNA here is from genome assembly GCF_025642135.1 of Streptomyces cynarae. Taxonomy (NCBI): domain Bacteria; kingdom Bacillati; phylum Actinomycetota; class Actinomycetes; order Kitasatosporales; family Streptomycetaceae; genus Streptomyces; species Streptomyces cynarae. Next base: position 2,037,314 of record NZ_CP106793.1, read on the forward strand.
GGCGCGCAGGTCGAGGCGGTCGGCGGGGTCGGGGACGGCGGCGGACACCAGTGCGGGCAGCGAGGCCGCGTCCGCCACGGCGTACTTCTCCTCGAAGTCCCTCCAGGCGACCGTGGTGCGCTCGGGGTGGGCGGTGAACAGCCGGTGGTAGTGGGCGAAGCCCAGCTCCTTCTCGACCGACGGCCACACGTCGCGCCGGAAGTCGAAGCCCTCGGGGCGCGCGAGCAGCACGTCGACCTCGGCGGGTCCGAAGAACCGGGGCAGCGGCGGCCTCTCCCCCGTCCAGTCGTACCCGATCTTGGAGTGGTAGGGCACGCCGCGCCGGGAGCCGACGTACAGGACCGGTTCACGTCCCGAAGGCACGTAGGTGTCCCCCTCGTACCGTCCGCCGCGTCCCTCGGTGAGCAGCACCATGAGGTCGACGAAGGCGAGCCCGAAGCCGCGGACGAGGACCGGCTCGCCCGCCTTCAGCGGTGACAGGTCGCTGTCGGCCGTGAAGTCGGGTGGCAGGTGGACGAGGCCGTGCGTGCGGGCGTACGACGCCAAAGCGCGCTGTTCGTCGTCGAGTTCGGCGTCGAGGTGGCCGAGCGTGAGGACCACGATGTCGGCGGTCAGCGGCTCGGCCCGTCCCGCCAGCCAGACCCGCTGCCGGCCCTCGCGCGGGCCGTCGACCCGGACGGCGAGGCGGGGGTGGTGGTGGACGCGGATACCGGGCGGCAGGGCGGCGACCGTCTGCTCGTAGACCCAGCTCAGGTACGCGCCCTGCCGCTGCCGGTCGGCGAACAGACGCCCGCCGACGCCCGCCCACTCGTGCAGGGTGGGGCCCTCGCGCACCGGGCCCTGCATGGTCACCGTCTCGTCGGTGAACATGGTGACGTCCTCGGCGTGCGAGTTCATCCACAGCAGCGGCGACTGCGCCTGGCGCCAGATGCGTCCGCCGCCGGGCGGATACGGGTCCACCAGGTGCACGTCCAGCTCGGAACCGGCGTAGAGGGCGGGGACGTTGGCGGCGATCCGCTCCAGGAGACCGGTCCCCCGCGGTCCGGCCCCCACGATCACCAGCGTAGGTCGGTCACCGCTCATCGTGTGCGCTCCGCACCGCGCGCGTAGTGCCTCTCCACGTAGTACTGGCCCACGCTGAGCACCGAGGTGACGATGACGTACCAGAGCGTGGCCACCATGAGCAGCGGGATGACCTGGTAGGTGCGGTGGTAGATGAGCTGCGCCGAGTAGAGCAGGTCCTGGACGGCGATGACGCTGACGATGGACGTGCCCTTGAGGGTGCCGATCAGCATGTTCGCGGCCGGCGGCACGATGGACCGCATCGCCTGCGGGAGCACGATCCGCCACCAGCGCTGCCACCGGCTCAGGCCGAGCGCCTGCGCGGCCTCGATCTGGCCCCGGTCGACGGAGAGGATGCCGCCGCGCACCACTTCGGCGGCGTACGCGGCCTCGTGCAGCGTCAGGCCGACGACGGCGACGGTGACCGGGCCGAACAGATTCACGGTCTTCACGCCGAGGATGTGCGGGTACAGGGCGCCGATGTTGAACCAGAACAGCAGCTGCACCAGGATCGGCACCGAGCGGAACAGCCAGACGTAACCCCAACTGACGCTCTTCAGCACCGGGTTGGCGGACAGCCGGGCCGCGGCGAGCAGGGTGCCCAGGGCGAAGCCGAGCCCCATGACGACCGCGGTCAGCCAGAGGGTCAGCCAGAGGCCGCGCAGGACGGCGGTGGAGGTGAAGTAGGCGCCGACGACGTCCCACTGGAACGCCTCGTTGCGCATGATGGAGGAGAGGGCGAAACCGAGCAGGACCAGGACCACGAGGGCCGCGGCCCACTGACCGAGGTGGCGCCGCGGGACGAGACGCGGGGGTGCGGCTTCTTCGGCAGCCGCGGCCGGTTTGGCGAGGGTCTCGGAGGACATGCGAAGGCTCCGTGATACGTCGAGTCGAACACGGGTGGGTGCCTTCACACAGGCGCTGTACGGCCGAGCCCCTCAGCAGGGCCGTGCCCTGAGCGTACGTGGCCGTTTCCCCGCACTGTCAAGGCCGTCCGCACTGTGAGCCATGCGTCTCAAGTCGGTTGACGGGGAAACGGATGTTTGTTCCACTTGACACATGCGCCCACAGCAGCGGCTGGTCACCCGCTCCCACATCGACTTCGGTCGTGTGTGGTCCTGTTCCTGTTGAGCTGACGCCCTGCACTGCCTGACGCCCTGTACGCCCTGATCCGCAGGGCCTCTTTCGCGTTCGCCCACGCGCTTTCCACGCCTTCACACGCGCCTCCCCTCCTTCGCGTTCCCTCGCGCGCCGTCACTTCCGCTCTCAGGAGACCGCTGACCCATGCGTACGTTGACACGTACAAGCACGAGGCTTTTCACCCCCTTTGCCCTTGCTGTCTCGGCAGCTCTGTCGCTCACCGCGTGCGGTTCCGGCGACGCGTCGGGCTCGGGCGGTGCCGATGCCCGGGCCGCGGCCGACACCGGGAAGATCCCGGCCACGGACGTCGTGTCGGCCGTCAAGGTGTACGAGCCCGCCGCCAGGCTGCTGCCGGCGGGCGTGCACGACCTCACCGTCGGGGTCGCCGTCTCCGGCCAGTTGCCGGGCACCAGTTATCTGGACGACGGCAAGACACTCGTCGGGCAGGACATCGACTTCTCCAACGCCGTCGCCAAGACGCTCGGGATCAAACTGAAGCTGGAACCGGCGAGCTTCGAGGCGATCCTGCCGGCGCTCGGCAGCGGCAAGTACGACTTCGGTGCGAGCAACTTCGGTGTCACCGACGAACGGCGCAAGACGATCGACTTCGTCACGTACATCAACGACGGCCAGGGCTTCGCCGCCCGCAAGGACAGCGGCCTCACGAAGATCACCGAGCTGAAGCAGCTGTGCGGGCTGAACGTGGCGACCGGCGCGGGGACGACCTTCGAGGCGACCCTGGAGGAGAACAAGCACGTCTGCACGGACGCGGGCAAAAAAGCGTACGGCGTGCAGACGTACAGCGAGTCGGGCGCGCTGTGGTCGTCCCTTCAGCAGGGCCGCAGCGATGTGGTGATGTCGACGATCAACGGCCTGCGGTACGCGGTCGCTCAGCAGCCGGGGCTGAAGTTCCTGAACGAGTACCACCGCCTCGACGTCGGCTTCGCCTTCAAGAAGGGCACGAAGCTGACAGCGGCGTTCCGGGCCGCGGTGAACCATCTGATCGCCGACGGAACGTACGAGACGATCCTGAAGAAGTGGGGGACGACGGACTCGGCGATCAGCACGTCGCGGATCTCGCCTCCGGAGCTGAAGAACTGACGGGTTCCGCCCCCTCGCCAAGGGGCGCGGGGCGCGGCAGTACCTGCTCGGTGGCGAGGTCGAAGGCGACGCGCTGCACACGGTCGAACGCCTCGGCGACATGGAGCACCTCGGCCCCGGCCCGGCCGGGCACCGCGAGCGGTGCGGGCGGGCCGGGGTGCTCACCCCAAGTACCGCGCCGCCCGGCGGCGACGGCGCGCGGCAGCTGAGTGGCGGCCACCTCCAGTGCCTGCTGGGCCAGGACGGCGAGCGGGGTCGAGACGGACCGGACGCAGTCGAGGGCGAGGTGGCCGAGCGCGGCGACGGTGCCGAACGCGAACAGCACGAACAGCAGCAGATCGCACTGGGCTGCGCTCTGTAGCGCGGCGGCGCGCTCCTCCACGTCCTTGCCGAGCGAGATCTGCACCGAGCGCAGTCCGTCGTCGGCGGCGGTCATGGACTCCCACCAGGCCATCGGGGGAATGGCGGCCGTGGCGAGGCGGCCGTCCGCGTGCACGGCGACGCTCTCGTAGGCGAAGGCGCGTTCGGCCTCCGGTGTGCCGAGCGCGGCGTCGAGGCGCCGCCGCTGGGCCGCGGTGGCCGAGCGCGGAAAGCTCTCCAGGGCCGCGAGCCTGGCCGCGCGGAGTTGCAGGAAGCGGTTGTAGTCGTCGCCGCGAAACCGTCCGGCGCGTACCGAGCCCAGGACGACGGCGCGCTCCTCGTCGGCGGACTCCTTGGCGTCGCCGAGGACGTCGAGCGCCCGGCAGGCGGCGCGGAGCCGGGCGTCGTACACGTTGTCGAGGCCGAGCTCGAGCCGGTCGAGGACGGTGATGCCGGTGCTGAAGGAGGCGAAGGTCTCCTGGAAGGCGCCGGTGCCGTCATCGGCGTGCCGGCGGATCACGGTGAGCCCGTCGAGCCGCCCCAGGGACGCGCGCACGGAGGCGGCGGCGGCATCGTCACGGCCCCGCACCTCTCGTACCAGCCGGGCGCGTGCGGTGTCGGTGGCTCTGCGCTGCGCGGGCAGCTTCGCTCCGAACTGCCGTACGCCGCCGACGTATCCGGTGGTCAGCCCGCGTTCCTTCTGCAACTCGTGGACGAGCCCCTGAAGGGCGATCTCGAGCCGGGCGTGGTCGGCGGTGGCGGCGGCGACGCGGTGTTCGGAGATCTGCTGGGCGGCGGCCGCGCCGAGCAGGGCGAGCAGGACGGCGAGGGCGAGGACGAGGAACCTCAGCAGCCTGGCGCGGGTGGTGGGGGGTGTGACGTCCACTGATGAAGTGCCTTATATGGAGGACGAATGGTCGGAGGGGCAGAAAATCGTTCTGCCCCCGGCCAACGATCACCATGGCGCACCGGTCACCAGATCATGTGCTTGTTTTACGTAAGGGCCATCTCTCCGGCAGGGGACGTCAGCAGTCGCAGCCGCAGTCGCATCCGTCGCCGCAGGAACAGCAGTTGCCGCAGCACTCGCAGCAGTCGCCGCAATCGCCACAGTCGCAGTCGCAGTTGTTGCACCATCCCTCGCGCCTCTTCCGCGACCACGGTCCCTCGAACTCGTCGGCGCAGCACGCCTGGCAGGTGCAGCACAGCCCCACGGCCACCGCGCAGCCGGCCAGGAAGCCCCGCTTGCCGGGCTTCGAGAGATCCTCCGTGGTGTGCGGACCGTCCTGCCGCGGTGGGCCGAAGGCGCCCTGAGGACCGTGCCCGCAGGACTCGGTGCCGAAGGCCCGGTCCACCGAACGCCGCAGCTCGTGGACGAGCAGGACGTGCGCGAGCCGTCCCTCGGTGCTGTGTCCTTCCGGAGAGACCCCTGACCCCCAGGCGACGTCCCGCAGCGCGAGACGTATCCCGTGCAACGCGTCCTCGGCGAGGCGACGGGCCTCCTCCAGTGAGGTGCCCGTGGCCGTCAGCGGGTTCCAGGCGCCCGACGCGGCGTCCGCCTCCCGGTCCTCCACGGCGTCCAGCAGGTGCGCGAGCCGCCCGAAGAGCCGGCCGGCCTCGGCGAGCGGTGCGGCGTTGCCGGGGCGCCCGGCGAGGACCGCCGTGTGCGCGAAGGCGGCGGCGGTTGCGGTCTCCGTCGGTTCGGTGACGGCCAGGAGGGGGTGCCGGGCCCGGCGAGCGCCTCGATGCCCACCTGCCGGTCCACGGCGTCCACCAGCACAGCGGTGTCGAACCCGATGTCGGAGCCGGTACGGGCCCCGGCCCTGCCCCAGTTCGCGGCCACCCGGCGCGCGGCGAACGCCACCGGCGCGCGCGCCAACAGCCCGTCCCCGTCGGCCATGTGGTCGCGCACCTTGGCGGAGGCGAGCACCAGCGACACGGCGGCCGCGAGCCGTGCCCCCTCGCCCCGCGCGACGGACGCGGTGCGCATCCCGCGCAGCGGGCAGGGACCGGCGGTGCGCCGCCACCCGGCGGCCCGGTCGGCCTGAGCCTCCGTCAGAACCGAGATCAGCAGACCGTCGTAGTTGGTGACGATGCGTGCGAGCTGCCCGTGGTCCCGGCGCAGCGCGAGACACAGCCCGCACAAGTGCGCCATCCACTGGGCCCTCAGGCCCTCGCTCATCCGGTGACGACAGGGCCGGACCATTCCGAACACGACACTCCCCCGTGGCTCGTACGATGTTGAGCTGCGGCAGATTATCCGCCGGCTCGTTCACCCGTACGCACTCGCCGTCACCCGGACGCCGCGACAAATCGTATTTCACTCATAGTCAGCAGGCGTCTGAGCCTGAACTCTTGGGGCATACGGCCTCTCGACGGATCCGCTGTGCACCAGTACCGTCACGAAACCCCCGCGCGGCGTCTATCCCCTTGGCGCCACATCCGCATCATGGACGACCATGGGGTTGCGGAAGGCATGAAAAAGACCGCTGTGAGAGGAGGCGTCCATGGGATCGGTGCGCAAGGCGAGTGCCTGGCTCGGCCTCGTCGACGACAACGATGACGAGCGTTACTACGACGACGACTACGCCGAGGACCAGGAGCACGGCGACGCCTGGGTGACCGACCCGCGCGTCAAGGTCGCCTCCGACACGGCGGAGGAGAAGGGCCGCCGGATCGGCACGGTCACCCCGGACAGCTTCCGGGACGCCCGGGCCATCGGCGAGCTGTTCCGGGACGGGGTCCCGGTCATCATGAACCTCACCAACATGGAGCCCGGCGACGCCAAGCGCGTGGTCGACTTCGCGGCCGGGCTGATCTTCGGCCTGCGCGGCTCGATCGACCGTGTCTCCAGCCGGGTCTTCCTGCTGACCCCGGCGAACACGGAGATCGTCAGCGGCGACACCGCGAGCCGGCAGGGCGACGGCTTCTTCAACCAGAGCTGAGGCAGGGCCGCTCACCGGCCCTGCCCGCTCCCGGGTTCCGGGTCATCGGAAGGCGTCGAGTCCGGTGAGCGCCTTGCCCAGCACGAGCTGGTGCATTTCGACGGTGCCCTCGTAGGTGAGCACCGACTCCAGGTTGGTGGCGTGCCGCATCACGGGGTACTCCAGGGAGATCCCGTTGGCGCCGAGGATCGTGCGCGCGGTGCGGCAGATCTCGATGGCCTCGCGGACGTTGTTGAGCTTGCCGAAGCTGACCTGTTCGGGACGCAGCCGTCCCGCGTCCATGCGCCGCCCCAGATGGTGGGCGAGCAGAATCCCCTTGTGCAGTTCGACCGCCATGTCGGCGAGCTTGGCCTGGGTGAGCTGGAACCCCCCGATGGGCCTGCCGAACTGTTCCCTGCTCTTCGCGTACTCCACGGCGGCCTCGAAGCACGACCGGGCGGCCCCCATGGCACCCCACACGATCCCGTAGCGGGCGTGGGAGAGACAGCTGAGCGGTCCCTTGAGTCCTGCGACACCGGGGAGTACGGCGTCGGCGGGCAGCCGTACGTCGTCCAGGACCAGCTCGCTGGTGACGGAGGCGCGCAGGGACCACTTGTGCTTGATCTCCGGGGCGGAGAAGCCCGGGCTGTCGGTGGGTACGACGAACCCGCGGATGCCGTCGTCGGTGCGCGCCCAGACGACGGCGACCCCGGCGACGGAGCCGTTGGTGATCCACATCTTGCGGCCGCTCAGGACCCAGTCGGAGCCGTCGCGCTTGGCGTACGTCCGCATCGAGGCCGGGTCGGAGCCGTGGTCGGGTTCGGTGAGCCCGAAGCAGCCGATGACCTCACCGGCGGCCATACGCGGCAGCCACTGCTGCTTCTGCTCCTCGCTGCCGAAGCGGTGGATGGCGTACATGGCGAGGGAGCCCTGCACGGAGACCAGGGACCGGATGCCGGAGTCCGCGGCCTCGAGTTCCAGGCAGGCGAGCCCGTACTGCACGGCGCCGGCTCCCGCGCAGCCGTAGCCGCTGAGCGACATGCCGAGGGCGCCGATGCCGCCCAGCTCACGGGCGAGCTCGCGGATGCCGGGCAGCTCGCCCTTCTCGTACCACTCGGCGACATAGGGCAGCACGCGGTCCGCCGCCCAGGTCCGTACGGTGTCGCGGATGGCGCGGTCCTCGGCGTCCAGCAGGTCGTCGATCCCCAGCGGGTCGGCCGGGTCGAAGGGCGGCAACGTCGAGGACGCGGTCATGCGGGCAGCCTCCGTGACACTGAAAACTAACAGCGCTAGCCAGGGTTGGACGGGGCCGACGCTACGACGCGGTGCGCTCCACGTCCAGTACCGGGCTCGGGCCCGCCCGGCCGGCGGGGCCCCGGCTACGCCGAGACGCGCGTGTCGGCGGCCTCGCGCGAGGTCGGCACCGCCGTCGGCGGGGCCTCGCAGTGCATCACCCGCGGCAGCCTCACCGCCATCAAGGCCCCCATCAGCAACAGCCCCGCGCTCACCAGCAGCGTCACATGCAGGCCGTGCACGAAGGAGTCCCGTGCGGCGTGTCGCAGTGCGGCGCCCCGCGCACCGCCCAGCCGGTCCGCCACCTCGTACGCCTCCCCCAGCGAGTGCCCCGCCGCCCGTGACGCCCCCGCCGGGACTCCGGGCACCGAGGACAGTCCGGGCGCGTACGCCGCGTTCATCACGCTGCCCAGGAGCGCGATGCCGATGCCCGCGCCCAGCTGGTAGGACGTCTCGCCGATCGCCGCCGCGCCACCGGACTGCTCCTGCGGCGCCTCGCTCAGCATCGACTCGTACGCCGCGAACAGCGTGGTCTCCAGCCCGAAGCCCAGCAGAACGAAACCGGACAGCAGCAGTGCCGGGTCGTCCTCCCCGCCCATCGCCGTCAGCAGGAGCACCGCCGCGGCCGTGAGGCAGAAGCCGACGGCGACCATCCGGCGCGGACCGAACCGGTGCAGCAGGTGGGAGCCGACCAGGCCCGCCGCCATCGCCGCGAACGTCAGCGGCAGCAGCCTGAGGCCCGTCTGAAGCGGCGAGAGACGCAGCACCAGTTGCAGGTACTGCGCCGCGATCAGCTCCAGACCGACCAGCGCGAGCATCGCCAGCACGATGCACCCCACCGATGTGCTGAACGCCGGGCGCGCGAACATCCTCAGGTCCACCAGGGGGTGCGCGCGGCGTCGTTGCCGCCGTACGAAACCCACCAGCAGGGCCGCGCCCACCAGCAGCGGCAGCAGTGTGGCCGGGGCGATCGGCGGCTCACCGCCGCCGAGCCGCTTCACTCCGAGCACCAGCCCGAAGAGGCCGCCGGCCGCCATGAGCGCACCGACCACGTCCCACGGGCCGTCCCGCTCCCCCCTCGACTCGGGCAGCAGCAGCCGTCCGACCGGCAGACTGACCAGCATCAGCGGGATGTTGATCAGGAAGACCGAACCCCACCAGTAGTGCTCGAGCAGGAAGCCGCCGAGCAGCGGACCGACCGCCGCCCCCACGGCGGCCACCGCGCTCCAGATGCCTATCGCCAGCGCCCGCTCGCGCCGGTCGGGGAACACCTGGCGCAGGATGGACAGCGTCGCCGGCATGATCATCGCGCCGCCCACGCCGAGCAGCGCCCGCGCCGCGATCAGCACCTGGGCGTCCTGGGCGAGGGCGGCGACGCCGGAGGCGACGCCGAAGAGTCCGTAACCGAGCAGCAGGACGCGTCTGCGGCCGATCCGGTCGCCCAGCGTGCCGAACAGGATCAGCAGCGAGGCACAGACGAGCGGATAGGTGTCGACGATCCAGAGCAGCTCTATCGCGCCGGGCTTGAGGTCCTCGGTGACGGCGGGCATCGCCACGTGCAGCACGGTCGCGTCGAGGGCGACGAGCAGCAGGCTCACGCAGAGGACGACGAGCACGACCCAGCGGTTGGCACCCGCCCCGGCCGTCCTACGGCGCAGCCGAGCGGCGGCCGTGGTCGTCCCGGACATGTACGTACCTCCCAGATGGTGCCTCGCTTCGGCGGATCCACGAGGTGGGGACGTCCCCGCGGTAGCGGCCGGTAGGAGCGGTACTCCGGGCCCACGCAACGAAGCGAGTGATTCGTCAGCGTACGCGAGTTCCCCCGGCTGTCGCGTGGCAGACCTCTCACGTTCCTTTGGGAGAGAGTGTGGTATGCGCCACGCCTTCCCGGGTGCACCACGCGCGGATGACCGCTCCGGTTCCGTACGGCATCGATAATCGAGCGCGTGACCGATCTTGCAGCGCGCCCGGTGCCGCCCCCCACCGGCACCGTGCGCCGGGCCGCTCCCGCCCTCGCGGGGTACGCCGCCGTGCGTGCCCTGGGGCTCGTCGTGCTCGCCGTGTGGAGCGCGGCGCGCGGCACGAGCCCGCACACGCTGCTGAGCGCTCGTTGGGACTCGCTGTGGTACACCCGGGTCGCCGCTCTCGGTTACGGCTACGAGGTCCGTCTGCCGAACGGCGACGTCCACTCCAACCTCGCGTTCTTCCCGCTGCTGCCCTGGCTGGAGCGGCTCGGCGCGGCGCTCACCCCGTTGTCGTACGCCGACGCGGGCCTGGCCGTCTCGACGCTCGCCTCGCTCGCCGCGGCCTGGGGGATCTTCGCCGTCGCGGACCATGTGTACGGGCGCCGTACCGGAGTGTGCGCGGTGCTGGTGTGGGCGGCGCTGCCTGTCGGCGTCGTGCAGTCGACGGCGTACAGCGAGTCCTTGTTCACCGCGCTCGCCGCCTGGGCGCTGTACGCGGTGCTGACGGACCACTGGGTGAGTGCGGGTGTCCTCGCGTCGCTCGCGGGCCTGACCCGTCCGGTCGGTGCGGCCGTGGTCGTGGCCGTATGGGTGGCGGCGATCCGTCCGTACGTGCGCGACCGGGGCACGTCGGCGGTGGACGGGCGGCCCGACGACCCGGTCCGCCGGGCGCTGGGGATGCTCCTCGCCCCGCTCGGCGCCGCCGGGTACGTCCTGTGGGTCGGCCACCGCACCGGCCGGGGCCCGCTCGGCTACCTCGACGTCCAGGCGGGCTGGCGCAACGGCTTCGACGGCGGCTACGCCTTCGCGCGCTTCGCCGCCGCCAAGTTCACCTCCCTGGCCTCGGTGCCGGCCGGCGTGGGCCTGGTGGCCGGGGTCGCGTTGATCATCTGGTTGTACGTGGTGTGCGTACGGCAGGGCCAGCCGCTGCCGTTGCTCGTGTACACGGGCGTGGTCACGGCGCTCGCGCTCGGCGCGGCAAGCTACTTCGGCTCCAAACCGCGCCTCCTGATGCCCGCCTTCCCCCTGCTGCTGCCCCTCGCCCGTGCTCTCGCCCGGGGACGGACACCGACGTCGGCGTCGGTGCTCGGCGGTGTCGTCGTGGCATCGGCCGTCTACGGAGCGTTGTGGCTGAACGGCTCCGGTCCCCTGTGATCCACTCCGCGACGGGCGGTGATCGGCCCGGGAATTGAGCCCCGGCATTGGTGAACGAATAGATAAGGGCCAATGAAACGTGGACGCCCGAAGATCAATGGAATTGAAGGCCACTCCTCGCAGCTCATTGCGGAATCAGTTGAAATAAACGCCCTGTTGAGAGGAATCCCACATCACATCGTCATCACAACCCCAGTGTTTCGGGCGGGTTCACAGCTCACCCGCTGTAACGTCGATTGAGTGCGTACCGAACGAAAGCTGAGCCGTTGGGAGCGGGTCTTCGCCCGGTTGGACCGCGAGCCGAGCCGACCGGCCCACATCGACGTGCCCAGGATGAGCCGGCACCGAGTTGTTCTCTTCTCGGCAACTCTGGCCTTCTACTTGGCGATCGTGTGGGCCGTCGTCGTCTCCTCCTGGCTGGTCCGGCTCGACTGGCAGGTCATGTTCTTCCGGCCGTATCAGCAGTGGCCGCAGATCCACGCGTTCCTCGACTACTACGTGGTACTCGGCCAGCGCGGCCCCACCGCGGTGATGGTCGCGGCCTGGCTCGGCTGGCGCTCCTGGCGGCAGCACACCCTGCGCCCGCTGCTCACCCTGGCAGCGGCACTGCTGCTGCTCAACATCACGGTCGGTGCCGCCAAGTACGGCATGGGCCGTCTCGGACCGCACTACGCGACCGTGATCGGGTCGAACGAGATGTGGCGCGGCGGCGATATATTCCCCTCCGGTCACACCGCCAACGCCGTTGTGACCTGGGGCATCCTCGCCTATCTGGCCTCGACGCCGCGAGCCAGACGCTGGCTGTCCGCGCTCTCCGCGGTGACCTCCCTGGGCGTCGGCATGACCACCGTCTACCTCGGTACGCACTGGCTGAGCGACGTGCTCCTCGGCTGGGCCGCGGGCCTGCTCATCCTGCTGGCGCTGCCCTGGTTCGAGTCGCCGATCGCCACCGCCGAGGTCCGCATCCTGGCGCTGAGGGACCGCGTGCGCAGCCGCCGTGCCGCCCCGGTGCCCGCTCCGGCCCCGGTCGGCGCCCCGTCGCTGGTCCTCGGCCCGCGCGTCGCCGAGCAGCCGGTGACCGCGCGGGAGCCGGTGACCGCCTCCCGCGCCTCCCGCTCACCGGCGTACCTGGCCCCGGGACCGCACATGGCACGGGCGGAACGCACCCCGGTCACCCCGGTGGGCAGCCGCCGCCCGCCGCACTCGGACCGCGCCTCGCGCGGCACGGCCTCGGCCCGCCCCCTGGCGGGCGGCTGAGCGGCGCACATCGCGGGACCGGTACGCACACCCACCCGCATGCATGACGAAGGCCCCGGCTTCTGCGAGCCGGGGCCTTCGTCATGCGTGCGCGCGGTTCGGTCAGCCCTTCCAGGAGCGCTTGACCCTGCCGCCCTCGACCTCGAAGTTGATCCGTCCGAAGAGGTACTCCATGGTGATGATCGAGCCCGGCTGTAGCGAGCGGACCGTGCGCCAGCCGCGCTCGCGGGCGAGCCGCTCGGCCTGCCCGGCCTCCAGGCCGACGTAACGCTCCGGGGAGTCCTCGGGTTCGGCGTCAGGTGTGGGATGGGGTGCCATGCCGCCACCGTAGGCCGCGCGCTCCCGAGGCGGAAGCCCGGTGCGCCACAGGAGGCTCTGATACCCCTCTGATCACGCTTCTGTCACAGGATCACGACACCCGTTTCGCCCCAACGGCGTCACACGTACGGGCGGTTCCGGTCGCGCCGCGCACGCCGCCGAACGTAATTCGGGACTAGCTTGACCACGGTCGGAAGGGGTTCGGAATAACCCAGCGGAAAGCCAGGCACGCAGTTCACCGGCTGCTCTTTCCATTTCGATTAAGGGATGTCCGCGCCGCCTGACTCCGCATGAGAAACACACGGCTTCAGCACAGAATCCCCGTATGTCCGCGGTCGGAGCCGTCGGCGGCGCGCGCAGCATGGCATGAGCACGCGGGAGTGCCGAGCCGCGGGCGCCGGCAGGCCCAGGGCGCGACGAGTGAGAGGCAAGCATGGGCACGGACACGGCGCGGGCGATCGCGGGGCCCGCACCGACGAGGCGGGCCGGGCGACTGGTCGTCGACTGGCTGACGACCACCGATCACAAGAAGATCGGCCACCTCTATCTGATCACGTCGTTCGGCTTCTTCCTGATCGGCGGCGTCATGGCGCTGCTGATGCGCGCGGAACTGGCCCGGCCCGGCCTGCAGATCATGAGCAACACCCAGTACAACCAGTTGTTCACCCTGCACGGCACGATCATGCTGCTGCTGTTCGCGACCCCGAGCTTCGCGGGCTTCGCGAACGAGATCATGCCGCTGCAGATCGGCGCCCCCGATGTGGCGTTCCCTCGACTGAACATGTTGTCGTACTGGCTGTTCCTGTTCGGCGGGCTGATCGTGCTGGGGTCGCTGCTGACGCCGGACGGCGCCGCCGACTTCGGCTGGTTCGCCTACGCCCCGCTCAACAGCCACGAGCACACGCCGGGCATCGGCGCCGACCTGTGGATCCTGGGGCTCGCGCTGGCCGGCTTCGGCACGATCCTCGGCGCGGTGAACTTCCTGACGACGATCGTCGGGATGCGCGCGCCGGGGATGACGATGTTCCGGATGCCGATCTTCACCTGGAACACGCTGTTCACGTCGATCCTCGTCCTGATGGCGTTCCCGGTGCTGGCCGCGGCGCTGCTGGTCCTGGAGGCGGACCGGCGGTTCGGCTCGCAGGTGTTCGAGGCCGCCAACGGCGGCGCCATCCTGTGGCAGCACCTGTTCTGGTTCTTCGGCCATCCCGAGGTCTACATCATCGCGCTGCCGTTCTTCGGGATCATCACGGAGATCATCCCGGTCTTCAGCCGCAAGCCGATCTTCGGCTATCTGACCCTGGTCGGCGCCACGATGGCGATCACCGGCCTGTCGATCGTCGTCTGGGCGCACCACATGTTCGCCACGCAGGCGGTGCTGCTGCCGTACTTCTCGTTCATGTCCTTCATGATCGCGGTGCCGACGGGGGTGAAGTTCTTCAACTGGAGCGGCACGATGCTCCGGGGCTCGCTGTCCTTCGAGACGCCGATGCTGTGGGCGACCGGCTTCCTCGTGTCGTTCCTGTTCGGCGGACTGACCGGGGTGATCCTGGCGTCGCCGCCGCTGGACTTCCACGTCACCGACTCGTACTTCGTGGTCGCCCACTTCCACTACGTGGTCTTCGGCACGGTCGTCTTCGCGACCTTCGGCGGCTTCTACTTCTGGTGGCCCAAGTTCACCGGCAGGATGCTCGACGAACGGCTCGGCAAGATCCACTTCTGGACGCTGTTCACCGGCTTCCACACCACGTTCCTGGTGCAGCACTGGCTGGGCGCGGAGGGCATGCCCCGCCGGTACGCCGACTATCTGGCCGCCGACGGGTTCACCGCGCTCAACACCGTCTCGACGATCGGCGCCCTCCTGCTCGGCCTGTCGACGCTGCCGTTCCTCTACAACGTGTGGCGCACCGCCCAGTACGCGCCGAAGGTGGAGTCCGACGACCCGTGGGGCTTCGGCCGCTCCCTGGAGTGGGCGACCTCGTGCCCGCCACCGCGGCACAACTTCGTCACGCTGCCCCGGATCCGCTCGGAGTCCCCGGCGTTCGACCTGCACCATCCGCTGTACGCCGGTCAGGCCCCTCAGCCCGAGCCAGAGCGGCATCAAGCCGGTCACGAGCCGTCCTGACGGTCTCGATGAGCTCGGCGGGCTCCAGGATCTCGAAGGGGAAGCCGGTCATCATCACATGAACCACCATCGCCTCGAGGCTGGGCGCCCCGGTGCGCAGCAGACAGCTGCCATCGCCCTCCGCCTCCAGGGTCCCGGCCGACGGGGAGATGCGTTCGGCCGCCTCGTGCAGCGGCACCAGCAGGCGCAGGACGGCCTGCGCGGCGTAGGCGCGCGTGGAGACGCCCCGCGACACGTAGACGGCCAGGTCGTCGGCCGGCGGTGTGCGCGGGGTGAAGCGGGGGCCGTGCGGCGGCTTGGGGCTGATGCGGTCGACGCGGAAGGTGCGCCAGCCGTCGCGGTCGAGGTCCCAGGCGACCAGGTACCAGCGGCGCTCGGTGCACACCAGGCGGTGCGGCTCGACCGTACGGCGGGTGGCGGCGCCCTCGTGGTCGCGGTACTCGAAGCGCAGCCGCTCCGCGTCCCGGCACAGGTGGGCCAGCTCCGTGAGGACGCCGGGGTCCACGGGGGACGGGGCGGGCCCGCGCAGCATCGGCACGGTGAAGGCGTTGAGGGCGCCGACGCGGCGGCGCAGTCGGTCGGGCAGCACCTGCTCCAGCTTGGCGAGGGCGCGGACGGAGCTCTCGCCGATGCCCTCGATGCCCTGTCCGGCGGCCGTGCGCAGCCCCACGGCCACGGCGACCGCCTCGTCGTCGTCCAGCAGCAGGGGCGGCAGTTCGGCTCCCGCGCCGAGCTGGTAGCCGCCGCCGGTCCCGGGGCTGGCGTTGACGGGGTAGCCGAGGTCGCGCAGCCGTTCCACGTCGCGGCGGACGGTGCGGGGGCTGACGCCCAGCCGCTGCGCGAGGTCGACTCCGGACCATTCGCGGTGGGCCTGGAGCAGGGACAGCAGGCGCAGCAGTCGGGCCGAGGTGTCCAGCATGGGCCGAGTCTGCCAGGCCCGGCGGCCGGGCTTGTCCGCAAAGCGGTCAGCTCACGGCGCTGACGGTCACCGACAGGTCGTTGTCGACGGTGTAGTAGGGCCGGGCCCGGACCTCACCGTGCTCCGCCCGCACCGCGGCCTTCGGGTAGCGGAAGACCGGCTTCTTGTCCACGACGTCGTCGAGCAGCCGTGCGATCCGCACCCGGGGCCCCTCCTCCCCCGCCGGGCGCAGCCACAAGTCCCAGATGCCGGGGTCGAGCGGCGCGTAGGGAACGGTGAAGCCGAACTCCGCCTCCTCGGCGGTGACGTCCGCGCGCAGCACCTTCTCCGCGCAGCTCCGCTCGCGGACCTCGGCATAGGCGTCGGGCCCGAGCCCGGTGCCGTACACCCGGCCGCTCACGGTGAACCCGCCCTGGGTGAGGTGCAGTTCTCCGGCCTCGGCGTGCGGGGCGCGCAGCCAGCTGCGGACGGCCAGGGTGCCCTGCCTGGTGGTGTACGGGATGCGGACGGCGATCCGGGCGGCCGTTTCCCCGGGCACGCGGTCGACGAGGGACCGCAGGTCACTGACGCCCGGGACGAGGGGGTGCCGCTCGTCCTCGGCGAACCGTGCGTAGGCGTCCCAGCGGCCCTCGGGCAGGTCGACGCTGCTGGGCAGGGCGGCGCGCAGCCGGCCGCCCTCGGCGGGAGCCAGAGGCAGCGCGCACTCCTCGCCGTCGCGGCGGCGCAGCACCAGGTGGGCAGGACCCGGCTCGGCGATGCCGATGTCGAAGGTCAGCCCTCCCGCGGTGTCGGCGACGCAGTCGGCGGACACGGGCGGGGCGGTGTGTGAGGGCTCGGTCATCATGCGGGGCCACGTCGTGCTGCTCGGCGACCGCGATCGCGACGCTGTACGTCGTGCGGTTCGTCCCTCCGGTCCCGAAGGCGCTGTCCTCCCAGCCTCCCACGGACGGGCAGCTCGTGCGCGTCGTCGGAGGCGGGGCGGCTGCTCACGGCCACGGGGAGCGGCAGCCCGTCGACGGTGCACGAACGCGTCGGGCCCCGACGTCCCGCTGTGACGTCGGGGCCCGAGAGGCGGGCGCGGTCAGAGTTCGAGCCGCTGCCCCGGAACGATCAGGTCGGGGTCGCCGCCGATGACCGCCTTGTTGCGCTCGTACAGCCGCTGCCAGGTGGTGCCGTGCCGTTCGGCGATGCCGCTGAGCGTGTCGCCCTGGCGCACGGTGTAGTCACCGCGGGACGCGCTGCGGTTGACATGGCCCGTCGAGCGCTGCGGCGCCTTCCACGACTGCTTCGCCGGGGCGGACTCGGTGGTGGCCGCCTTCGAGGAGGAGCGGGTGCTCACCTCGGCGCCCGATGCGGCGGGCGCGCTGCCGTAGGCGCCGGCACGCTGCGAGCAGACCGGCCAGGCGCCCCAGCCCTGGGCCTGCTGGACCTTGGTGGCGACGGCGATCTGCGCCTGGCGGGAGGCCTGGTCGGCGGTCGGGGCGTAGGCCGTACCGCCGTACGCGCGCCAGGTGCCGGCGGAGAACTGCAGTCCTCCGTAGTAGCCGTTGCCGGTGTTGATGTGCCAGTTCCCGCCGCTTTCGCACTGGGCGATGCGGTCCCACACTCCACCGTCGGCCGCAGCGGCGTTGCCGGTCGCGGCGAGCAGTCCGAGCGGGGCGAGCAGAGCCGCGCCGGCGAGGACCGCCGAGTTACGGGTCGTACGAGTCTTACGGGTGTTATCGGCACATTCGGACATGTAATTCCCTCTCCACAGACCCGGATCCCCCAAGGCGAGAGCGCGCCGTCCCGCGCATGGAACGCGGTCGTCGCACTCCGCCCCGTCCACCGGAGGTGGTGCTGCGCGCCGGCTGTGCGGCGCGGCCGGTGGACGTACCCGGGCGGTGCTCGTTGCACACGGCGGAGGAATGTAAGGAGGTCGGCGGCCCGGAATCAACCAACTCCATGTCATTCGAGGCCAGTTGGCTGTTACCGCGGGTATCGGCGATTTCAGGCCACCCACTTCATTCGCTGATTTCCGGATTTGTCGACCAGCGAACGCGACGGTCTGTGAGTCACCTCACGGAACCAACTCGCCGCGGAGACAGAGAGGTTGACATGGAGTAACCGATTCCGCGGGGAGCTTCACCCTGCGCGCTGGTTGGTTCGATTCCGTTCGCCTTCGGGCGTGACTCCGGCCACAGATCGCCCGTTGTCATCTTCATGAGCCGGGGACCCCCGGGCTCATGGGCCGGGAGCCACCCGGCACCGTCACGTACCGCATCCCGAGGGAGCCACCCGTGCCGCGCATGCTCGACGTCAGCGACGCCGTACGCGCCGAGATCGGCGACGAAGAAGCCGACCGGCTGCTCGCCGGAGACAACACCCCGGGCAGTTACGACTGCACCTCCTGCCGCACCCCGGGCGACTCCTCACAGGAGCGCACCAGCACCGTCCTGTTCGTCGGCGAGGAGACGGCCGTCCTCGCCTTTGCCCACGCCACCTGCCTGCCCTCCCAGGTCGTCCAGGTCACAGAGGAACAGCTGCAGGGCGCCGTCCGCTCCATCACCGCCGACCAGGGGCCCGGCACGGCCGTACCCGAGCAGGCGGTTCTCGGTGTCACCAGCGGACTCGTCCTGATCGCCGGAGAGCTGCACCCGGCGCTCGTCGTGGAGCCGACCGCGCCGATCGCGCGCCCGGGCACGACCGGGATCGGCGACGACTTCCTGCCGCTGCTCATCGAGCAGGGCTTCATGCCGCTGACGGCGATCGAGTCGGTGCCGCCGGTGCTGCACGGCTGGTCGGTGCTGCTCGCCGTGGGCCAGCTGCACGCGGTATTGCAGCCCGGGGCGAACGGCGGGCAGCCGGTGGCATGGTGGCAGGCCCACCAGCCGCTGCAGGTGACGGACGGGTGGCGGGCGGCCGCCAACAAGCACCAGCAGGTGCTGATGTTCGCCGCGCCGGTGGGATCGATCGGGCGTCAGCCGCGCGAGGACCTGCTGCGTGAGGCGCTGGACAGGGCGGCGGCGAACGGCAAACTCGTGGCCGCGGCGCTGCCTCTGGCGGGCATCTGAGGCTGCGCTCCTCCAGGGCGCCGCCGCTGCCGAAAGCGGACTAATCGTGCGCATCCCTTGAGCGGCGGGGTCGTTGGCACCTACGTGCACGCATATGACGTCCCCCGCCGCCAGTCCTACCAGCCGATCCGCTCCGGGGCACCGACCCAGGACCCCTCCGCCACACCGATCTACGACGCGCTCTACGCCGAGTACGTCAGGGCCTTCCGGGCGTGCCCGGGCGACCGCAGCGGCGAGGAGGAGCTGGGTTTCACCGCCTTCTCCGCCTCCCCCCAGCACGGGACCGGGCATCTGGCCGCCCAGCACGGCCATACGGCCTCGGCGGCCAGCGTCTGGCAGCAGGTGGCGCGGCACGCCCGCGGCATGCACCACGTCCCGGCGCTGCCGCCCGCACCACGCAGGGGACTGTGAGCAGGGCGGCAGAGGACGCAGAACACACAAAGGGCCGGCCCCCGCACGGAGGCCGGCCCTTTGTGTCACCTCACTTCTTCTTGCCGCGCTTCTCGCGCACGCGGACCGAGATATGGATCGGCGTCCCCTCGAAGCCGAACTCCTCGCGCAGCCGCCGCTCGATGAACCGGCGGTAGCCCGCCTCGATGAAGCCGGAGGCGAAGAGCACGAACCGCGGGGGCTTGGTGCCCGCCTGCGTGCCGAAGAGGATGCGCGGCTGCTTGCCGCCCCGGACCGGGTGCGGGTGCGCGGACACCAGCTCGCCGAGGAACGCGTTGAGGCGGCCCGTCGGCACCCGGGTCTCCCAGCCCGCGAGGGCGGTCTCGATCGCCGGGACGAGCTTCTCCATGTGGCGGCCGGTACGCGCCGAGACGTTCACGCGCGGCGCCCACGCCACCTGGCCCAGCTCGGTCTCGATCTCCCGCTCCAGGTAGTAGCGGCGCTCCTCGTCGAGGGTGTCCCACTTGTTGAAGGCGAGGACGAGCGCACGGCCCGCCTCCACCGCCATGGTGACGATGCGCTGGTCCTGTACGGAGATGGACTCGGAGGCGTCGATGAGGACGACCGCGACCTCCGCCTTCTCGACGGCGGCGGCGGTGCGCAGCGAGGCGTAGTAGTCGGCGCCCTGCTGGAGGTGGACCCGCTTGCGGATGCCGGCCGTGTCGACGAACTTCCAGGTCTTGCCGCCGAGTTCGATCAGCTCGTCGACCGGGTCGCGGGTGGTGCCCGCGAGTTCGTTGACGACGACGCGCTCCTCGCCGGCGACCTTGTTCAGCAGTGAGGACTTGCCGACGTTCGGGCGGCCGATCAGGGCGACACGGCGCGGTCCGCCGACCCCGGCGCCGCCGAAGGTCTGGGCGGGCGCCTCGGGCAGGGCCTCGAGGACTGCGTCCAGCATGTCGCCGGTGCCACGGCCGTGCAGCGCCGAGACCGGGTAGGGCTCGCCGAGGCCGAGGTTCCACAGGTACGCCGCGTCGGCCTCGCCGCTCGGACCGTCGACCTTGTTGGCGGCGAGCACCACGGGCTTGCCCGCCTTGCGCAGCAGCCGGACGACCGCCTCGTCGGTGTCGGTGGCGCCGACCTTGGCGTCGACGACGAACACGACCGCGTCGGCGGCCTCGATCGCGTACTCGGCCTGCGCGGCCACGGAGGCGTCGATGCCGAGGACGTCCTGCTCCCAGCCGCCGGTGTCGACGACCTTGAAGCGGCGGCCCGCCCACTCGGCCTCGTAGGTGACACGGTCGCGGGTGACGCCGGGCTTGTCCTCGACGACCGCCTCGCGGCGGCCGATGATGCGGTTCACCAGGGTCGACTTGCCGACATTGGGGCGGCCGACGACGGCGAGCACCGGGAGCGGGCCGTGTCCGGCCTCCTCGATGGCGCCCTCGACGTCCTCGAGGTCGAAGCCCTCTTCGGCGGCGAGCTCCATGAACTCCGCGTACTCGGCGTCGCCGAGCGCCCCGTGCTCGTACTCGTGCTCCGCCGAGCCGTCGGGCTGGATCTGGTCGTTCATGAAGTCCGTACCTCGTTCATCGTGGTGATCGGTGGAGCACCGCACCTACGGTGATCCACTACTCAAGTGTCGCCTAGCGCCCGGTCGAACGCCTGGCGTTTTCCAGGTGCTCCGTGAGCTGCTTCTGGATGCGCGCGGTCGCCTCGTCCAGCGCCTTGCGCGTACGCCGCCCGCTGCCGTCGCCCGCCTGGAACGGGTCGCCGAAGACGACGTCGATACGGCTGCGCAGCGGGGGCAGCCCCTTTATCAACCGTCCCCGCCGCTCGGAGCTTCCCAGCACCGCGACCGGGACGATCGGCGCCCCGCTGCGGACCGCGAAGTAGGCGAGCCCGGCGCGCAGCGAGGCGAAGTCGCCCCCGCCGCGGGTCCCCTCGGGGAAGATGCCGAGGACTCCCCCGTTCTGGAGCACGCCGAGCGCCCGGGTGACGGCCGTGCGGTCGGTGGACGTGCGGTCCACCTTCAGCTGGCCGATGCCCCGCAGGAAGGGGTCCAGGGGGCCGACGAACGCCTCCTTCTTGATCAGGAAGTGCGTCGGCCTGGGCGCCACGCCCATGACCATGGGCCCGTCGATGTTGTGGGAGTGGTTCACGGCGAGGATCACCGGGCCGCTTGCGGGCACCCTCCACGCGCCGAGCACGCGCGGCTTCCACAGCCCGTACATCAGCGGGACGCCGATGCGACGCCCGACTTCGGCGCTCCGCGCGGAAGGAACCTCGGTCACTTCCCGGCCCGCTTCTCCTCGACGAGGGTGACGACGCACTCGATGACCTGCTGGAGGGTGAGGTCGGTGGTGTCCACCTCGACCGCGTCGTCCGCCTTCGCCAGCGGGGACGTCTTGCGGCTGGAGTCGGCCGCGTCCCGCTTGATCAGCGCCTCACGGGTGGCGTGCAGGTCCGCGCCCTTCAGTTCGCCGTTGCGACGGGCGGCGCGTGCCTCCGGGGAGGCGGTGAGGAAGATCTTCAGGTCGGCGTCGGGCAGCACGGTCGTGCCGATGTCGCGGCCCTCGACGACCATGCCGTTCTCGGCGGAGGCGGCCAGCGAGCGCTGCAGCTCGGTGATCCGGGCGCGCACCTCGGGCACCGCGCTGACCGCGCTGACCTTGGAGGACACCTCCGGGGAGCGGATCGGCCCGGAGACGTCCGTGCCGTCCACGGAGATGGTGGGGGCCTTGGGGTCGGTGCCGGAGACGATCTCCGGCTTGCCCGCCACCGCCGCGACGGCCGTGGGGTCCGCTATGTCGATGCCGTTGTTCACCATCCACCAGGTGATCGCCCGGTACTGGGCGCCGGTGTCCAGGTAGCTGAGCCCGAGCTGTGCGGCCACAGCCTTGGACGTGCTCGACTTGCCCGTGCCGGCGGGGCCGTCGATGGCGACAATCACTGCCGGGGCGGTCCGGGCGGCGCCGTTTTCCACGGTGGGAACACCTTCCTGGTGGGGTGGGGCGGGTGGGTGGACGGGCGGGACGCGAGGGCGCCCCGCACAAGGTTACTGGCTCGCCGGGCCCGGCATGCCGGGCCTGCCCGTCACCCGGTTGCCGCAGCGCCGGGCGCGGACCCTCGGCCGGTCGTACGCCCGCCCTACTGCCTGATCAACCAGCCCCGCTCCCGCAACGCGGCGCTCAGCACCGGGGCGGCCGTCTGCTCGACCATCAGCTGGACCAGGCCCGCCTGCTGCCCCGTCGCGTGTTCGATGCGGACGTCCTCGATGTTGATCCCGGCCCTGCCCGCGTCCGCGAAGATACGGGCCAGCTGGCCGGGCTGGTCGTCGATGAGGACGGCCACGGTCTCGTACGCCCGCGGGGCGCTGCCGTGCTTGCCGGGCACCCGGACCTGCCCGGCGTTGCCGCGGCGCAGCACGTCCTCGATGCCCTCGGTCCCCTCGCGCCGCTTGGCCTCGTCGGAGGACTGCAGGGCCCGCAGGGCCTGGACGGTCTCGTCGAGGTCGGCGGCGACCTCGGAGAGCAGGTCGGCGACCGGGCCCGGGTTGGCGGACAGGATGTCGATCCACATCCGGGGGTCGGAGGCCGCGATCCGGGTCACGTCCCGGATGCCCTGCCCGCACAGCCGTACCGCCGCCTCCTCGGCGTGCTCCAGGCGCGCGGCGACCATGCTGGAGACCAGGTGGGGCATGTGCGAGACGAGCGCGACGGCCCGGTCGTGCGCATCGGCGTCCATGACGACCGGCACGGCCCGGCAGTGCGAGACCAGTTCCAGGGCGAGGTTGAGCACCTCGGTGTCGGTGTCCCGGGTCGGGGTCAGCACCCAGGGCCGCCCCTCGAAGAGGTCGCCGCTGGCCGCCAGCGGGCCCGACTTCTCGCGGCCCGACATGGGGTGTGTGCCGATGTACGAGGTCAGGTCCAGGCCGAGCGCCTCCAGCTCGCGGCGCGGTCCGCCCTTGACGCTGGCCACGTCGAGGTAACCGCGCCCGAGGCCGCGCCGCACGGCGTCGGCGAGCGCGGCGGCCACGTGGGCGGGCGGGGCGGCGACGATCACCAGGTCGACCGGGCCCTCGGGCGCCTCGTCGGTCCCGGCTCCGAGCGCGGCGGCCGTTCGGGCCTGCTCCGGGTCGTGGTCGGCGAGGTGCACGGTGACCCCGCGGGCGGCGAGCGCGAGGGCCACGGACGTGCCGATCAGCCCCGTGCCGATGACGAGTGCGGTCCTCACTGGGCGATGTCCTTGCGCAGAGCGGCGGCGGCACCGAGGTAGACATGCGCGATCTCCGCGCGCGGCTTGTCGGACTCGATGTGGGCGAGGATGCGGACGACCCGGGGCATCGCGCCCTCGATGTCCAGCTCCTGGGCGCAGATCAGCGGCACGTCGACGATGCCGAGCTTGCGGGCGGCGGCCGCCGGGAAGTCGCTGTGCAGATCGGGCGTGGCCGTGAACCAGATGCTGATCAGGTCGTCGGTGGTCAGCCCGTTGCGCTCCAGGATGGCGGTGAGCAGGGCACCGACCTGCTCGTCCATGTGCCCGGCCTCGTCCCGCTCAAGCTGAACGGCGCCACGGACCGCTCGTACCGCCACGGTGATGCTCCTTGCTGATCTACGGAAAAGGTCTGCTCACCAGCGTAGGGCACGCCCCGCGCCCCTCAGGGGCGCGGGGAACTGCGCGATCAACCACGACGAGCCCGCAGTCGCCAACCGGCGGGAGAACCCGAGCTCCCAGGCGCCCTGCGCCCCGCGGAGCATGTCGCTCTAGAGATCGACTTCCTTCATCAGCATGCCGACCTCCGTGTTGGACAACCGCCGAAGCCACCCCGACTTCTGGTCCCCCAGCGTGATCGGGCCGAAGGCCGTCCGCACGAGCTTGTCCACAGGGAACCCGGCCTCGGCGAGCATGCGCCGCACGATGTGCTTGCGCCCCTCGTGCAGGGTCACCTCGACGAGGTAGTTCTTGCCGGTCTGCTCGACCACCCGGAAGTGGTCCGCGCGCGCGTAGCCGTCCTCCAGCTGGATGCCGTCCTTCAGCCGCTTGCCGAGGTCGCGCGGGATGGGGCCGACGATGTGCGCCAGGTAGGTCTTCTTCACGCCGTACTTGGGATGGGTGAGGCGGTGTGCCAGCTCGCCGTGGTTGGTGAGCAGGATGACGCCCTCGGTCTCGGTGTCGAGCCGGCCGACGTGGAAGAGCCGGGTCTCCCGGTTGGTGACGTAGTCGCCGAGGCACTGGCGGCCCTCCGGGTCCTCCATGGTGGAGACGACACCGGCGGGCTTGTTGAGCGAGAAGAACTGGTACGACTGCGTGGCCACGGTCAGCCCGTCGACCTTGATCTCGTCCTTCCCGGGGTCGACCCGCAGGCCCTGCTCGGTGACGATCGCGCCGTTGACCTCGACCCTGGCCTGCTCGATCAGCTCCTCGCAGGCGCGCCGGGAGCCGTAGCCCGCGCGCGCGAGCACCTTCTGCAGCCGCTCGCCCTCCTGCTCGGCGCCCGGGAAGGTCTTGGGCAGCTTGAGGTCCTTCTTGCCCGCGTACCGCTCGCGGTTGCGCTCCTCGATCTGCGCCTCGTACTCGCGCGGGCGCGCCGGGGCCGTACGACCGCGCCCGCCGCGCTGCTGGGACTGCTTCGGGCCGCCCTTGGCGCCACCGCGGGCCGCGCCGCCGCGCCCGGACTTCGGGCCGTCCTGCGTGGCGCCCGGGCCGACGTCGTAGCGGCGCTCCTCGGGGCGGGGCTTGCGGGGGCGTCCCTGCCCCTGCTTCTGGTCCCTGTCGTTGCCGGCACCGCGGTAGTTACCGCGCCCGCCGCTCTTGCCGCTGCCGCTGCTTCGCATCAAAGTTCCGTCGTCGTCTTCGTCGTGTGATCGTCGTCTGCGTCCGGAGCATCGGGAGCGTCCGGGTCGAACGACGGTACGCCCTCCTGGGTCTCGGCCTCGATCGCCTCCGCCTCCGGGAGGAAGGGCGCGAGCTCCGGAAGCTCGTCCAGGCCGCGCAGGCCCATCCGCTCCAGGAAGTAGTTCGTCGTCCTGTACAGGATCGCACCTGTTTCGGGTTCCGTGCCCGCCTCTTCGACCAGACCGCGTTGGAGGAGGGTGCGCATGACCCCGTCGCAGTTCACTCCGCGCACCGCCGAGACGCGGCTGCGGCTGACCGGCTGGCGGTACGCGACCACGGCGAGGGTCTCCAGGGCGGCCTGGGTGAGGCGCGCCTGCTGCCCGTCGAGCACGAACCGCTCCACGGCGGGGGCGTACTCGGCACGGGTGTAGAAACGCCAGCCGCCCGCGACGAACCGCAGCTCGAAGCCGCGGCCCTGCACGGTGTACTCGTCCGCCAGCTCGCGCAGCGCGTCCGCGATCTGCCGGCGCGGCCGCTCCAGTATCTTCGCCAGGTTCTCCTCGGTGGCGGGCTCGTCCACGACCATGAGGACGGCCTCGAGAGCGGGCTTGAGGTCGAGGCCGGCGACGGTGTTCAGCCCTGCCGGTGCGTCGATGGTGTCCTCGCTCACGCCTTCTCCTCCTCCTTGGCCGGCTCGGGCTCCTCGGGCGGCCGGTCGAACTCGTCGGTGACCATGACGTCGGCGTCCCCGTCCCCACCGGTCCAGCGCACGACCAGCTCGCCGAGGGCGGCCTCCTGCTCCAGCGCCACGGCCTTCTCGCGGTACAGCTCCAGCAGTGCGAGGAAGCGGGCGACGACGGTGAGGGTGTCGGCGGTGTCCTCGATCAGCGCCCGGAAACTGGCCTCCCCGAGTTCCCTCAGC
Organism: Streptomyces cynarae; assembly: GCF_025642135.1. Classification (NCBI taxonomy): domain Bacteria; kingdom Bacillati; phylum Actinomycetota; class Actinomycetes; order Kitasatosporales; family Streptomycetaceae; genus Streptomyces; species Streptomyces cynarae. The sequence goes on from NZ_CP106793.1 coordinate 2,063,132, forward strand.
CGGGCCACGACGATCCCGGCCTGCTCCTGCACACTGACGAGCGGGGCGTGGATGTGGTCGACGTACACCTGCGGCTTGGGCTTGGGCTGCATCGCCTTGACGGCGAGTTTGGCGAACCCTTCGGGGCCGATGCTGATGACGACCTCGGGCAGCAGCTCGGCGTGGTGCGGCTCGAGGCCGACGGTACGGGGATACCGCCGGGCCTCGTCGTCGGTGCGCCGGCTGAAGATCTCGGCGATCTGTTTGTACGCGCGGTACTGCAGCAGCCGCGCGAACAGCAGGTCCCTGGCTTCGAGCAGCGCGAGGTCGGCCTCGTCCTCCACCTCGGCGGCGGGCAGCAGCCGCGCGGCCTTGAGGTCGAGCAGCGTGGCGGCGACGACGAGGAACTCGGTCGTCTGGTCCAGGTCCCAGTCCGGCCCCATGGCCCGGATGTGCGCCATGAACTCGTCGGTCACCTTGGACAGGGCGACCTCGGTCACGTCGAGTTTGTGCTTGGAGATCAACTGCAGGAGCAGGTCGAAGGGCCCCTCGAAGTTGTGGAGCCGGACCTTGAAGACACCGTCGCCGGGTTCGGTCTCGTCGACGGGAGGTGCGGTAGCCCCGGTCGCCTCGACCACGGCTTCCGGTTCGGACCGAGGCGGAGATTCGGGCTCGTGCCGAGGCGGAGATTGGGGCTCGTGCCGACGTTCAGGCTCGGGCTCGGGCCGAGATTCGGGCTCGGACGGAGATTCGGTCTCGGGCCGAGGCTCGGTCTCAGGCTCGGGGCGAGGCGCGGTCTTGGGCTCGGGCCGAGGCTCGGGCTCGGGGCGAGGCGCGGGCTGGGGTCGAGGCTCAGGCTCGGGGCGAGGCTCAGGCTCGGGCTGAGGCTCGGGCTCGGGCTCGGGGCGAGATTCAGGCTCGGCAGCCGGCGGTACCTCTTCGAGCGGCTCCGCCTCCTCGGCAGGCAGCGCCGGTACGACCCGTGCGGCTCCGGGGCCCCGCCCCAGCGCACGCCGACGCCCGCCGGAGCCGGGGGAGCCGGTAGCGGAAGCGGAGCCGTCGTTCGAGGTCATAGCCGTCGCAGGCTACCTCTTACCGCCCCCGGAGCCGACGTACGAGAATGCTCGCGTCCCCCCGGGACTCCAGATCCGCCAGCACCACGGCGACGGCCTCCCGCACGATCCGCCCGCGGTCCACCGCGAGCCCGTGCTCGCCCCGGAGCACCAGCCGTGCGTGCTCGAGGTCCATCAGCTCCTCGGCGGACACGTACACGGTGATCTTCTCGTCGTGCCGCTCGCGGCCGCTGGGCCGCCGCCCGGCTGCACGCCCCCGCTTGCGCTGCTCGGCCGCGGATGAGGCCGCGGAGGAACCGGCAGAACCTTCCTGCGCCGCCGCGGCGCCACGCCGCGCGGTCCGCTCCGCGGCGGTGGACCGTGCCCGGGACTCCCCGGCCTCGGCCTCCGCGACGTCTGCCGCAACGTGCTCGTCGCCCTCCCCGTCGCCGCCCTGCACGGGCACCGACGGCGGTGCGTCCTCCGCCTGGGCCGCCGGGTCGGTCTCGCCCGCGGGAGCCGGCACCCGGGCCTCGCCGTTGGCCTGGCGCCTGGGAGTGGACGCCTGGAGCGCCGTTCCCCCGGTGGTACGGAACAGTTCGTCGGCCCCCGGCAGACTCACTCGGCGTGACACCGGGCGAGCACCTCCCTGGCGAGCTGGCGGTAGGCGGCGGCACCGACGGAGTTGGAGGCGTACGTGGTGATCGGTTCACCGGCGACCGTGGTCTCCGGGAAGCGCACGGTCCGGCCGATCACCGTGTGGTAGACGTGGTCGTCGAACGCCTCGACGACCCGCGCGAGGACCTCACGGCTGTGCACGGTCCTGGAGTCGTACATCGTGGCGAGGATGCCGTCGAGTTCGAGGTCGGGGTTGAGCCGTTCCTGGACCTTCTCGATGGTCTCGGTGAGCAGCGCGACACCGCGCAACGCGAAGAACTCGCACTCCAGCGGCACGATCACCTTGTGCGCCGCGGTGAGCGCGTTCACGGTGAGCAGGCCGAGCGAGGGCTGGCAGTCGATCACGATGTAGTCGTAGTCCGGCAGCAGCGGCTTGAGCGCCCGCTGGAGCGTGGACTCGCGCGCGACCTCCGACACCAGCTGGACCTCGGCGGCCGAGAGGTCGATGTTGCTCGGCAGCAGGTCCATGTTGGGGACCGCGGTCTTCAGCAGGACCTCGTCCGCCGACATGCCCCGCTCCATGAGCAGGTTGTAGACGGTGAGGTCCAGCTCCATGGGGTTCACACCGAGTCCCACGGACAGCGCGCCCTGCGGGTCGAAGTCGACGAGCAGCACCCGGCGCCCGTACTCCGCGAGCGCGGCACCCAGGTTGATGGTCGACGTGGTCTTGCCGACGCCGCCCTTCTGGTTGCACATCGCGATGATCGTGGCCGGGCCGTGGTCGGTCAGCGGTCCGGGGATCGGGAAGTACGGCAGTGGGCGGCCGGTGGGCCCGATGCGCTCACGGCGCTGCCGGGCCGCGTCGGGCGCGAGCGTGGCCGCGTACTCGGGATCGGGCTCGTATTCGGCGTCGGGGTCGTAGAAGTGCCCCTCGGGCAGCTCTTCGTAGTCGGCGAAGTGGTTGTGGACTCCGCCACTTCCGTCGCCGGACATGGCGTTCACGTGTTGGCCATCCATGCTCTGGTGTGCTGTCTGAGCCATGTGGGGGCTCTGGCTCTGGTGGGCTGCGAAGGTACGGACAGCGACGGAGCCGACAGCCTCGAGCCCCGTGGGGCCCGTGCCCCGCGCAGGCATTCCTGGTTGACCACCCCCGGGAGTAAATGTCGACTCATTCACAAGTCGTCTTACCTCCTTGGTGACCAGGAAACTTCTAGATAGGTCAGCGTGGCACCATGCCGACGGTTGGCGACTCTATGGCGTGTCGGCGGTCCGCAGCAACACAATCCGCCGGACCCGGATCGATGTGTCGGCAATGAAACATCCCGCTGTCAAGGGCGTCCGGGCGTCGTTCGCCCGGTTTCACCGGTGTGCGAAACGGTGGAAGGGTTGCGTTCGAGGCGACTTGAACGAGTGTCGCAAAGTGACCATACACACATCCGGCCGGACCTTGTCGGGCAAGGTCCGGCCGGATGAGCGGTGTTGACGAGGCGTGTTGACCTATCGCCTTGTGGGCACGGGAAATCGAACCCGCACCAGTGGCCGGCCTGGCGAGGAACTAGCCGAGCAGGGATTCCAGCTCGACGTGCTCCAGGCCGTGTGCCTCGGCGACCTCCTTGTAAACCACCTTGCCATCATGGGTGTTGAGCCCCTTGGCCAGCGCGGCGTCGCGGCGCAGGGCCTCGACCCAGCCGCGGTCGGCGAGTTCCACGATGTAGGGCAGCGTGGCGTTGGTCAGCGCGTAGGTGGAGGTGTTGGGGACGGCGCCGGGCATGTTGGCGACGCAGTAGAAGACCGACTCGTGGACCCTGAAGGTCGGCTCCGCGTGCGTGGTCGGGCGCGAGTCCTCGAAGCAGCCGCCCTGGTCGATCGCGATGTCGACAAGGACACTTCCGGGCTTCATCCGGGAGACCAGCTCGTTGGTGACCAGCTTGGGGGCCTTGGCGCCCGGGATGAGGACGGCGCCGATGACGAGGTCGGCGTCGAGGCAGGCCTTCTCCAGCTCGAAGGCGTTGGAGACGACGGTCTGGATCTTCGTGCCGAAGATCTTGTCGGCTTCCTTGAGCTTGTTGATGTCCCTGTCGAGCAGGGTGACGTGGAAGCCCATGCCGATGGCGATCTGCGCGGCGTTCCAGCCCGACACGCCGCCGCCGATGACGACGGCCTTGGCGGCGGGCACACCCGGGACGCCGCCGGGCAGCACGCCGCGGCCGCCGTTGGCGGCCATGAGGTGGTAGGCGCCGACCTGCGGGGCGAGCCGGCCCGCGACCTCGGACATGGGGGCGAGCAGCGGGAGCGCCCGGTTCGACAGCTCGACCGTCTCGTAGGCGATCGCCGTGGTGCCGGACTCGAGCAGCGCCTCCGTGCACTCCTTGGAGGCGGCCAGGTGCAGGTAGGTGAAGAGCGTCTGGTCCTTGCGCAGGCGGTGGTACTCCTCGGCGATGGGCTCCTTGACCTTCAGCAGCAGGTCGGCGGTGGCCCACACCTCGTCGGCGGTGTCCAGGATCTGTGCGCCTGCGGCGATGTACTCCTCGTCCGGGATCGAGGAGCCGACACCGGCGTTCCGCTCGACGACGACCTGGTGGCCGTGGCGCACCAGCTCGTGCACGCCGGCGGGGGTGATGGCCACCCGGAACTCGTTGTTCTTGACCTCGCGGGGGATGCCGACCTTCACGTCGATCACGGTCCTTGGCTCAGGGAATGTGGGGGCATTGCAAGACATACCCGGACGCACAGGAGCACACCGGGAGACACCGCAGGAGAACGTGCGGCGAAGCCAGTTTAATGAAGGTGTTCCCGCTGTCTAGCCTTTCATTGCATCAATCTTCAGCGGATGTACTACGGATTTCGCAGGCGTTAGCGGTGTGTTCCGGGGGCATCGGGCCTTCCTGCGCACCGTCTCCCAGCATGCGCTCGGCCGCCGACCGGTGCAGGGCGGCGGCCGCCGGGTCGCCGAGACGTTCCAGGGTGTCGGCGACCCGGAGCCGGAGCGCCGCCTGCAGCCGGGCGTCGTCGGCCTGCCGCGCCCACTCGACGGCCTCCTCGCAGGTGCGCAGCGACTCCTCGGGGCGTCCGGCGTACTCCTGGACACGGGCCAGTTCGCTCAACGCCCGGGCGTGCGCGGCCACATCGCCGCTCCTGCGGTGCAGAGCGATCGCCGCGCGCCAGTTGCGCTGCGCCTCGCCGTAGCGGCCGGCGTAGGTCTGGACGGTGGCGAGGCGGCCGTACAGGCGGGCGGCCTCCGCGCGCTCGTCGCGGGCGAGGCGATGGGACAGGGCCCTGCCGTACCAGTCGGCCGCCCGGTCGAAGTCCCCGATCTCCTGGTGGGCGCCGCCTACGGATTCCATCGCGCGGCCGGTCGCATACGGGTCGTTGCCGGCCCGTCCGGCGTCCAGCGCGGCCCGGTAGCGGGCCAGTGCCTCCCTCGTACGGCCGGTCCGCGCGTCCACGTCGGCGAGGTTCAGCAGGGCCGCCGCCTTCTCTCGGTGCAGTCCGCGGCGCTCGGCGACATCGAGGACGAGCCGGTGGATGCCGTACAGCTCGGGCGCGGCCGCCCGGGTGCCGAAGTGGGCGACCAGGGCCCGCACCAGCGCGGCCATCAGACGCCGGGCGAGGGTGTCCAGCTCGCCGTCGGCGACCGCGAGCCGGGCCGACGCCAGCAGCGCGGGCTGCCGCAGGCGCAGCCAGTCCTCGGCCGCTCGGGGGCTCGCGAAGCGCAACTCGCGGGGCAGCCCTGCGAGCTTCTCGCGCGCCTCGGGGCTGTCGGTCTCGGTGATCACCCGGCAGGACTGCAGCAGCCGTACCGTCCGCTCCAGCATCCGGGCGCGGGCCAGCTGCAGCTCGGCCGGACGGTCGTGACGCTCGGCGAGCGCGCGCAGCAGGGGCAGCAGGCAGCCCGGGACCTCGTACTGCGGCAGTGGTGTCCCAAGGTGCCGCAGGAAGCCGCGCTCCGCGAAATCGTCGAGGGCGGCGCGGGCCGTGTCGACGGGGCAGCCGGCCAGCGCGGAGGCGGTGTGCGGATCGGGCAGGCCGGCGGGGGCCAGGCACAGCAGCCGCAGCATCCGCTGGGCGGAGCCCGGCAGCGCCTCGTAGGAAAGCCGGAAAGCGCGGGCGAGGGGCGGCCCGTCCTCGGCACCGGTGCGCAGGTGCCGGGCGAGGTCGGCGACGGCGGCCTTGGGTTGGGCGGCCAGCCAGCCCCCGGCGAGGACCAGCGCGGCGGGCTGGCCCGCGCACTCCTCGACGAGCCCCTCGGCGGCACGCGGGTCGACGGTGACGCGCACGGAGCCGGCGTACCGGGTGAGCAGCTCCAGGGCGGCCTTGGTGTCGAGGCCGCCGAGGGTGCAGGGGCGCACGTCCGCGATCCCGGTCAGGGGGCCCTGGGCGACGGCGACGACGAGGCAGTCGGGCGTGTCCGGCAGCACCGCGTCCACCTGCTCGGCGGACACGGCGTCGTCGAGCAGCAGCAGCGCTCGGCGCCCCACGAGGGCCTCACGCACCGCCTGGCCCAGCTCGTCCTCGTCGGCCCCGGGCGGGGTGGGCACACCGAGGGCGGTCAGCAGCTCGCGGGCGGTGCGCTCGGTGGGGACGGGGGTGCCGTCGGGCTCGCTGAGGCGGGCGCGCAGCACGCCGTCCGGGTAGCCGTCCGCGACCTGGCGCGCCAGTTCCTCGGCGAGCGCGGTGCGGCCGTAGCCGGGGCGGCCTGCGACGAGCAGCACGCGGGCGCGGGGTGCCTTGCGTCCGGAGAGGGTGTCCAGGCCCGCGCGCTGGATGTCGGCACGGAGTTCCTTCAACTCCCGTGTGCGGCCGAGGAACCGACCGTGGCCGACGACGGGACGCGGATCGCTGTCCGACCGCACGCCACCGTCTGTGTCCACCGCCTGATCCGTCACGGGCCACGCTCCCGTCCACTGCGCACACGGGCCCGCCGAGCCTCGGGCGGGTCGCTGTCAGAGCCTAGTTGACGCTCTGCGACGATCCCGGCGGAGCACGGCGGACGGGTCCCTCGATCGGATCAGGCGATCGTACGACCGGTGGTGATTTTTCAGCCCGCTCGGGGCGCCACGGCTCGAACCGGCTCCCGGCCCGCATCCCCTCGACACCCCGTCCGGGGGCGAAGGGGCGGAGCCCCCGAGGACGGTGTCCGAACCGGAGGCGTCACGCCTGGAACGGCCGGGCCGGCCACGGGGCCTCGGCCGGGCGCAGGGCGTCCAGGCCTTCGCCGGTCCGCGCGGCGACCAGCGACAGCACGCCGACGACGAGGCAGTTGTTGTGGAGGTCGCCCGCCAGGACGCCCCGCACGAGGTCCGCCACCGGCACCCGGGCCAGCTCCATGTCGGCCTCCTCGTCCTCCACCTCGAAGCGCTGCCCGTCGGCCTCGGACAGGTCGCGGGCGAGGAAGATGCGCACGGCCTCGTCGCAGCCTCCTGGGGTGGTGTAGACGTCGGCCAGCACGCGCCAGTCCTCGGCCTTGACGTGCGCCTCCTCGTACAGCTCGCGCTGGGCGGCGTGCAGCGGGTTCTCGCCGGGGACGTCGAGCAGGCCGGCCGGGATCTCCCACAGCTTCTGGCGCACCGGGTGGCGGTACTGCCGGATGACCAGCACCCGGTCCTGGGCGTCCAGGGCGAGGACGGCCACCGATCCGGGGTGGACCTGGTAGTCGCGGCGCGCCACCGAGCCGTCCGGCATGACCACGTCGTCGGTGCGGACAGAGGTCTTGTTGCCGACGAACGGGGTCTCGCTCGCCCGGATCTCCCACTCCTCGGCGGTGTCCTTGATCGTCGCCATGTCGCCCTGTTCCTCCCACACCTCGCACGAACCGGGGTACGCCTCCGTGAGGACGCGTACCCCGGCCACCGTACAGGCCCCGTCTTACTTGCCGTTCTTCCCGTTCTTGCGTTCCACGGCCGCCTTCACCAGGCCCGCGAACAGCGGGTGCGGGCGGGTTGGGCGGGAGCGCAGCTCGGGGTGCGCCTGGGTCGCCACCAGGTAGGGGTGCACTTCGCGCGGGTACTCCACGTACTCCACGAGCTTGCCGTCGGGCGACGTCCCGGAGAACACGATGCCCGCCTTCTTCTCCAGCTCGGCGCGGTAGGCGTTGTTCACCTCGTAGCGGTGGCGGTGGCGCTCCTCGACGTACTCCTTGCCGTCGTAGACCTCGCGCACGATCGAGCCCTCGGCGAGCTTGGCCGGGTACATGCCGAGCCGCATCGTTCCGCCCATGTCGCCCTCGCCCGCGACGATGTCGAGCTGCTCGGCCATGGTGGAGATGACCGGGTGGGCGGTGGCGGCGTCGAACTCGGTGGAGTTCGCGTCGGGGATGCCGGCCAGGTTGCGCGCGGCCTCGATCACGATGCACTGCAGGCCGAGGCAGAGGCCGAGCAGCGGGATCTTGTTCTCACGGGCGTACTGGATGGCGCCGACCTTGCCGGACACGCCCCGGTCGCCGAAGCCGCCCGGGATGCAGATCGCGTCCACGTCGGACAGCTGCTTCTTGGCGCCCGCCGGGGTCTTGCAGTCGTCCGAGGTGACCCACTTGATCTTCACCCGGGCCTTGTTGGCGAAGCCGCCCGCGCGCAGCGCCTCGGTCACCGAGAGGTAGGCGTCGGGCAGGTCGATGTACTTGCCGACCAGGGCGAGGGTGACCTCGTTCTCGGGGTTGTGGACGCGGTCGAGCAGGTCGTCCCAGGTCGTCCAGTCGACGTCGCGGAAGGGCAGGTCCAGCTTGCGGACGACGTAGGCGTCCAGGCCCTCGCCGTGCACGGTCTTCGGGATGTCGTAGATCGAGCGGGCGTCCGGGCAGGCGACGACGGCGGCCTCGTCGACGTCGCACATCAGGGAGATCTTGCGCTTGATCGCGGTGGGGACCTCGCGGTCGCAGCGCAGGACGATCGCGTCCGGCTGGATACCGATGTTGCGCAGCGCGGCCACCGAGTGCTGGGTCGGCTTGGTCTTCAGCTCGCCGGAGGGGCCGATGTAGGGCAGCAGCGAGATGTGCACCACGAAGACGTTGTCGCGGCCGACCTCGTGGCGGACCTGGCGGACGGTCTCCAGGAACGGCAGCGACTCGATGTCGCCGACCGTGCCGCCCACCTCGGTGATCACGACGTCCACCTCGTCGGTGGCCATACGCCGGATGCGGTGCTTGATCTCGTTGGTGATGTGCGGGATGACCTGCACGGTGTCGCCCAGGTACTCGCCGCGCCGCTCCTTGGCGATCACCGTCGAGTAGACCTGCCCGGTGGTGACGTTCGCCGATCCGTCCAGGTCGCGGTCGAGGAAGCGTTCGTAGTGCCCGATGTCCAGGTCGGTCTCGGCGCCGTCGTTGGTGACGAACACCTCACCGTGCTGGAACGGGTTCATCGTGCCCGGGTCGACGTTCAGGTACGGGTCGAGCTTCTGCATCACGACCCGCAGGCCCCGGGCCTTGAGCAGCATGCCGAGGCTGGAGGCGGTCAGACCCTTGCCGAGCGAGGAGGCGACACCCCCGGTGACGAAGATGTGCTTGGTCGTCGTGGCTGTGCTGTTTCGAAAAGCAGCGGGCGGCATGGCCAAGAGGGGGCTCCCGTGGTCGCGGTCTGGGGTGCGGTACGGCTGGTCCTCGAAGTATTTTTTTCGGGGGTGCCGTCGCTGCGGTTCGGGGGTTTCGAGCCCACCGGTCCACGGGCTACCAGCGTATCAGCGCCACGAGGGGACTGCTTCCGGCCACGCTCCGCGCATGTGTCACCACGGACGCGCGAACCTTAAGAGGTTTTCACCGGGGTTTCACCCGCGGCTCACTCGTTCGGGGCAGTCCGGTTGCCCGGCGGGGCACGCGGATCATGGACCTGCGTCGTATCCTGCTCGGACACTCTCTGCCGAGCGCTCCCGGAAAACGGCACCACCCCCGCCGGTCCCCGGAACAACAAGAGCTCGTCAGTTCGTTGAACATCGACTGCATCATTTTCGAATGGGTCGGTGAACAACGCCGTTTCTCATGACCCCCATGACCGCACAGAGCGACCGCCCCTCGGGGCGACGTGGCCGTTCGACTGGAGTTGCATTGGCCGGGCGCATCGAAGACTACGCACTCATCGGAGACATGCAGACCGCGGCGCTGGTCTGCCGGGACGGCACCGTGGACTGGCTGTGCCTGCCCCGCTTCGATTCCCATGCCGTCTTCGCGGGACTGCTCGGCTCGGAGGAGCACGGCTTCTGGCGGCTGGGTCCGGCGCACGCGTCGGACGCCGAGCCGCCGAGGGCGACCCGGCGCACGTACCGCGGCGAGTCGCTGATCCTGGAGTCCGAGTGGGACACCCCGCGCGGCACGGTCCGGGTCATCGACCTCATGCCGCCGCGTGACGGCGCCCCCCAGCTGATCCGGATCGTCGAGGGCGTCACGGGCCGGGTGCCGATGCGGTCGGCGCTGCGCATGCGCTTCTCCTACGGGCGCATCGTGCCCTGGGTGCACAAGCACGAGGGCCGCACGGTGGCCGTCGCCGGGCCGGACTCCGTGTGGTTCGACACAGAGGCCGAGACGTACGGCAAGGGTCTGACCACGTACGCGGACTTCACGGTCGCGCCGGGTGACCGGATCGGGTTCACGATCTCCTGGCAGCCCTCGCACAAGGAGCCGCCGCCGCTGCCCGAGCCCGAGCAGTCGCTGGAGGCGACCGAGGACTTCTGGCGCGACTGGGTGGAGCACTGTACGTACCACGGCCCCTACCGCGAGGCCGTCATCCGCTCGCTGATCACCCTGAAGGCCCTGACGTACGCGCCGACCGGCGGCATCGTGGCCGCGCCCACGACGTCGCTGCCGGAGGAGATCGGCGGCGTGCGCAACTGGGACTACCGCTACACCTGGCTGCGGGACGCGGCGATCACCCTGTCGTCGCTGCTGCGCACCGGCTACCGCGAGGAGGCGCGCGCCTGGCGCGAGTGGCTGCTGCGGGCCGTGGCCGGCGACCCCGAGAACCTGCAGATCATGTACGGCATCGCGGGCGAGCGGGAGCTGGGCGAGGCGGAGCTGGACTGGCTGCCCGGCTACGAGAACTCGGCCCCGGTGCGCGTCGGCAACGGCGCCGCACACCAACTGCAGCTGGACGTGTACGGAGAGGTCACCGAGGCCCTGCACCTGGCCCACATGACCGGGCTCGCCCGCAACGACTACGCCTCCCTGCTCCAGCTGAAGCTGATCCGCTACCTCGAGCAGCACTGGGACGAGCCGGACGAGGGCATCTGGGAGGTGCGCGGCCCGCGCCGGCACTTCGTGCACTCCAAGGTGATGGCCTGGGTGGCGGTGGACCGCACGATCAAGCTGATCGAGTCCGGTGACGCGGACGGACCGCTGGAGAAGTGGCGTGAGCTGCGCGACGACATCCACCGGGACGTGTGCGAAAAGGGCTACGACAAGGAGCGCAACACCTTCACTCAGTCCTACGGCTCCAAGGAGCTGGACGCCTCGCTGCTGCTGATCCCGCAGATGGGCTTCCTGCCGCCGGACGACAAGCGGGTGATCGGCACGATCGAGGCGATCCAGCGGGAGCTGTCCACCTCGGACGGCTTCATCCTGCGCTACCCGACCTCCGGCGAGGAGGAGGGCGTGGACGGCCTGCCGGGCGACGAGGGCGCCTTCCTGGCCTGCTCGTTCTGGATGGCCGACGACCTGGCGATGATCGGCCGCGTGGACGAGGCCCGCAAGCTGTTCGAGAAGCTGCTGGCACTGCGCAACGACGTGGGGCTGCTCGCGGAGGAGTGGGACCCGCGCCTGAAGCGCCAGGTCGGCAACTTCCCGCAGGCGTTCAGCCACGTGCCGCTGATCGACACGGCACTGCGGCTGACGGCTTCCGGGGCGTACGGGGGCTGAGTGATTGCCCCTCTTCGAGGGGGACCCGGGCGGTCTTCGACATCACCGGGCTCGCCGATCTTCGGCGAGCCCGGTGAGCTCGTCGAGCGTCCGCTCTCAGGTGTCGGCTGTACACGGATCACCTGGTCGGACGCAGTTGAAGGTTGTAGTAGCGGATCTCCTGGTACTCCTCGAGTCCTTCGCTGCTGCCCTCGCGTCCGAGGCCGGACTGTTTGATGCCGCCGAACGGTGCGGCCGCGTTCGAGGGGACGCCCTGGTTGATGCCGACCAGGCCGGTGGCCAGTTGGTCGGCCACGTTGAAGGCGCGGTCGAGGCTTTCGGTGAAGACGTAGCCTGCCAGGCCGTACTCGGTGTCGTTGGCGCGTGCTATCGCCTCGTCCTGGTGGGAGAAGCGCTGGATGGCGGCGATGGGCCCGAAGATTTCGGTGTGGGCGAGGGCGGCGTCAGCCGGTACGTGGTCCAGGAGCGTCGGTTCGAAGAACGAGCCGGGATGGCTGGGAGCCGAGCCGCCGGTGACCAGGTGTGCGCCGCGGCGGGTCGCGTCCTGGACCAGGCCGGCGAGTCTGGTCACGGCGTTGTGGTCGATGACGGGGCCGAGGCCGATGCCGGGGGCGAGTCCGTTGCCGACCTCCAGCGTGGCCAGCCGGTCGGTCAGGGCCTCGACGAAGGCGTCGGCGATGCCGTCCTGGACGAAGATGCGGTTGGCGGCGATGCAGGACTGGCCGCCGTTGCGCATCTTGGCGGCGAACGCTCCGTCGACGGCCCGCTCCAGGTCGGCGTCGTCGAAGACCAGCAGCGGGGCGTTGCCGCCCAGTTCCATGGAGCTCTTCAGTACGTTGTCCGCGGCGAGATGCAGGAGGACCTTGCCGACCGCGGTCGATCCGGTGAAGGACACCTTGCGCACGCGCGGATCGGCCAGCACGGCGGTGCTGAAGGAGGGTGCGTCGGTGGTGGTCACGACCTGCACCAGGTCTTCGGGGACGCCGGCTGCGAGGGCGAGCTGGACCGCGAAGATGGTGGTCAGGGGCGTGTTGGGCGCGGGCTTGACGACCACCGGGCAGCCGGCGGCGAGCGCCGGGGCGATCTTGCGGGTCGCCATGGCGAGCGGGAAGTTCCACGGGGTGATCAAAACCGACAACCCCACCGGTGCGCGCCGGGTGAGCAGGCGGGCCCCGCCGGTGGGAGCGTCGCGAAGGTTTCCTGCCGGGCGTACCGCTTCCTCGGCGTACCAGCGGACGAAGTCGGCCCCGTAGGAGACCTCCGCGCGGGCCTCGGCGAGCGGCTTGCCCATCTCACGGGTGATGAGCAGGGCGATCATCTCGGCGTTGCCGGTGATCAGGTCGTACCAGGCGCGCAGGATGTCGGCGCGGTGCCGGGTGGTGGTGGCGGCCCAGGACCGGCCTACTGTGTCGGCGCGCGCGACGGCCTCCAGGGCCTGCTGGACGTCGAAGTCGGGGACCTGCGCGATCGTCTGGCCGGTGGCCGGATCGTGGACGTCGAAGGTCCGGGTCACGCCCGGAACGGCGAGGTCGAGGTTGGCCAGGACCTTCTCGGAGTCGGCCAGGGCGGTCGGTTCCGCCTCGGGGAGGGTGCGCATGGTGGTCACTCGGCTTCCTGGTCGGAGACGACGGTTTCGACGGCGGCCACGAGCTGCCGGACCTCGTCGTCGGTGGTGATGAATGGCGCGCTGATCTGCACGGTGTTGCCGCGCAGGTCAGAGGCGAGCGGGCGGGGTAGCAGGTCGCGGTGGGGCAAGGAGTGGATCTGGGTCTTCGCGCGAGTGCACTGACGCATCAGATGAGCGAGCTGCATGGTCACCCTGCGCAACATCCGGGTGTGCTCGTCCGCCGGCCGCCTGCCCGACAGGAAAGTCTGCGGCGAGTAGCCGGGGCAGAATTCGCGCCACTGCCTCGGCATCGGCGGCACCCCGGCCAAGTCCTACAAGCTCGCCGAAGACGAGGGCTTTGACCGGAGCAAAGCCGGGCCGGCCACGCTGCCGAAACCGCTACCGCATGTCCGTGCCGCTGCTACAGCACTCTTTCGAGGAATGCCTGGGTTCGTTTCTCGCGAGGGTTGGCCAGGACTTCACGTGCGTCGCCGCGTTCGACGGCGATGCCGCCGTCCATGAAGAGCACCTCGTCGGCGACCTCGCGGGCGAAACCCATCTCGTGGGTGACGACCAGCATGGTCATGCCGTTGCCGGCGAGGTCGCGCATGACGGCGAGGACTTCGCCCACGCGTTCGGGGTCCAGGGCGCTGGTGGGTTCGTCGAACAGCATGATGGTGGGTTCCATGGCGAGTGCGCGGGCGATGGCCACGCGTTGCTGCTGGCCGCCGGAGAGCTGGGCGGGGTACTTGTGGCCGCACCCGTCCAGGCCGACCCTAGCCAGCAGTTCCCGCGCCTGTTCCCGGCTGGCCGCGCGGTTCCTCTTCTTCACCAGTACCGGTCCGGACATGACGTTGCTCTCGGCGGTCATGTTGGGGAACAGGTTGAACTGCTGGAACACCATGCCGATGCGGGTGCGCTGCTCGGCCAGCCGCTTGGGGCGCACGGCGTGGTAGGCGTGGTCCTTCTCGACGTAGCCGAAGTCCTCACCGTTGACCTTCAGCACCCCGCGGTCCACGGTCTCCAGCCCGTTGATACACCGCAGCAGGGTCGATTTGCCGGATCCGCTGGGCCCGATGATGCAGGAGATCTCCCCGGCCTTGACGGTCAGGTCGATGTCGTGCAGGACCTGGTGACGGCCGTAGCTCTTGCACAGCTTGCGTGCGACGATCGTTCCGTCCGGGTTCACAGCAGGGACTCCCTCATGGTGGGAACGGGCTGGCCCGCCCCCGGCTCGGCCGAGGTGGCCGCCGGGGTCAGCCGCATCCTGGTCGAGCGGGAGAAACGACGCTCGATCATGGACTGCGGCACGCTCAGCACCAGCGTCATGATCAGATACCAGAGGCTGGCCACGATCAGCAGCGGGATCGTCTGGTAGGTGCGGGCGTAGATCGCCTGTGCGCTCTGCAGCAGGTCGGCGACGCCGAGCACGCTCACCAGCGATGTCTCCTTCAGCATCCCGATCACCTGGTTGCCGGTGGCCGGAATGATCGTCGGCATGGTCTGCGGGATGATCACATGGCGGAGCTTGGTGAAGGCCGACATGCCCAGGGACTCCGCGGCCTCGTGCTGTCCGCGAGGAACCGCTGCGAACCCGCCGCGGATGATCTCGGACATGTACGCGGCCTGGTTCAGCGTCAGCCCCACGACGGCCGCGGTCATCGGAGTCATGATCGCGTTCACGTTCACCGGCGCAGAGATATGGGTGAAGGGGATGCCGATCGACAGGTGCGGGTACAACGCCGCTATGTTGAACCAGAAGATCAACTGCACAAGCACCGGGGTGCCGCGGAAGAAGGTGATGTAGAGCTGGGCCAGCCCGGAGACGGGCCGCTGGTGCGACATGCGCATCACCGCCAGCACCAGCCCCAGCAGGGTGCCCAGGGCCATGCTCGCCACCGTGAGAAGGAGCGTGGTCAGCAGGCCGTTGAGGATCGTCTGGGTGGTGAAGTAGCTGAAGACCACCGGCCAGCGATAGTTCTCGTTCGTCACCGCCGTCCACACCAGACCGGCGACGATCGCGACCGCCACCACCCAGGCGACGTAGTCACGCGGACGTTTCGGCGTGATCCGCTTCTTTTCTTCGGCCAGCAGTTCCGGCACCGGTCGGCTCCTGATCGTCGTCTCGATCACATCCATCGGAACCTCAGTCCTGCGGGACGGCCATGGCCGCGGTCTTGATCCCCAGGGTGTTGAAGCCCCAGCGGCCCAGCGCCTCGGCGTACTTGGGACTGTCGATGATCGACTGGATGGCAGCCTGCACCGCCGGGGTCAGCGGCGAGTCCTTCTTCAGCGCGACGGTCACGGTCTTGGTGGCCACCAGGGGCTGCAGCACGTCGAACGTCTTGGGCTGCTGCGTGGCCGCCCACTGAAGCCCGGTGAAGTCGTACATCACCGCGTCGATCCGCTTGGAGACCAGCTGGGTCAGAGCATCGTTCACACTGGGCAGGCTCACCGCGGCGATGGCCGGCTTGCCCTTGCTCGTACAGTCCTGCTTGGACAGCTGAGGCAGCCACTGCAGCTCCGCGGTGCTGCCGGACTGGACACCGACGCGGTGCCCGCACAGCGTGTGGGTGCCCAGCTTCTGCGGATTCCCGTAGGGGACCGACACTCCGGTACCGGCCTTGAAGTAGTCGACCATGTCGAGCACCTTCAGCCGGTCCTTGGTGGCACCCATGGTGGACGCCGTGAAGTCGTACCGGTCGGCCTGCAGGCCCGTGATGATGGTGTCGAACTTGATGTTGTTGATCTGCAGCTTCAACCCGAGCTTCGCCGCGATCAGCCGGGAGAAGTCCGGGTTGAACCCGATCGGGGTCTTGTTGTCCGACGCCATGAACGAAGTGGGCGGGCTGGTCAGGTCCATGGCCACCGACAGCGTGCCCCTGGCCTTCACCGCCGCGGGCAGCAGCTTCACCGCCTTCGCATCCGGCTGCACACCCACCGAGATGTCGTCGGTGTGCTCGGCCGACGAACCAGAACCCCCGCCCTGCGTCGTGCTCTTCGACCCCACGTTCTGCGCGGTGCCGCTCGCCCCGCACGCGGCGAGCGCGAGGGCCAGGGCCGTCGTGACGATCGTGACGCTCAAGTTTCTGCTGACTCGCATGGGTTGCTCCTTAATCAAAGGGGAAAGCGCGCTGGGAGCCGCTCGGATCGGGGACCAGCTCAGTGGGATGGGGGGCGGTTCAGTGGGCGGGCCTGCGGCCCGTCAGTGATGCGGGATGGCGATGGCGGCGAGGTGCGTGCCGGGGCGCAGTATGAAGGCACTCGTTGAGGGACGAGGCAGAGCCCGGGCCCGCGGCTGAGGGACGTGCCGAGCGTCCCTTGGCGCCGGCGAAGCTGCTCAGCAGGTAACTTCGCGAGAAACTCGAGGACGATCGGGTCGCGCGTCCTCTAGGTCACTTCATGACAAAGCGGTCGACAAGCCGGTGCCGAGCGACACTCGTGGGCATGGCCCATGCTCAGAAGGCGGTGTACCCGCCGTCGACGGTCAGGACCGATCCGGTGACGTACGACGACTCCGCCGACGCGAAGAAGAGCACCGCGTCGGCGACTTCTTCGGGGGTGGCGAGGCGGTTGAGCGGGATCTGGCTCTCGCGCTCGCGGCGGTAGCCCTCGGGGTCGGGCCTGCGCTGGAACGCCGCTTCGATGATCGGGGTGGCGGTCAGGCCCGGAGCGACGACGTTGACGCGGATGTTGCGCGGCGCCCATTCGATCGCCGCGCCCTTGGCGAGCATGATGAGGCCCCCCTTGGCGGCGGAGTACAGGACCTGCCCGGCCATGCCGACCATGCCCAGCCGTGAACTGACGCAGACGAACGATCCCCCCGTCTCGGGCATCAGCGACGCGAAGTGCTTCATCACCAGGAACGCGCTGAGCAGGTTGCTCTCCAGCACGTTCTTCGCGTCGTCGCAGGCCATCTCGGTGAGCGGACTGACCGCCTGCAGGCCGTGGTTGAGGACGACGGCGTCGACGGTGCCGAAGGACTCGGCGGCCTGCTTGGCCAGGCTCTCGACGAACGCCTCGTCGTTGAGGTCTCCGGGAACGTACAGGTCGTCGGGCTGGGCGCTGTCGAGCCGCTCCCTGCGGCCGGTGAGCAGCAGTCGCGCGCCCTCGCGGCGGAAGTGGGAACTCACAGCTTCCCCGATGCCACTGCTGGCGCCTGTCACCAGGGCCGTGACGTTGTTGAGTCTCATGTCAGGCACTCCTTTGCGGGGGATGTCGGTCGGGTCGCGGGTTCGGGTACGAGGGTCCCGTCCCCGGCGCCGGTCAGTTGAGGAACCCGCGGGCGTCGACCGGCCACCGCTCCAGCGACGTGCCCGTGCTGTCGGTGACGATCAGTTCCTCGAAACCGAGGACGACTGGGCACACGTGGTTCGGCACCACGGGTACGACGGTGCCGACGCTGGGGCGGAACTCGCCGTCCGGCAGCGGGAGGAACCCGTGGTACTCGTTGACCTTGGACAGGACCGCCTTCGTGCCGGCGATGCCGCCGTAGCCGATCTCGGGGCTTCCTTCTTTGCTGAGGGCCTTGTTGCCCACATCGACGATGACCTGGTGGGGGACCCAGTCGCTGACCACGGTGCCGGCGACGAACAGCGCGATCTGGTCCTCCGTGCACGAGCCCAGCCGGGCGTTGTTCAGATCGCCGAAGACGTACTCGCCAGGGCGGATCTCGGTGATCACGCCGCTCGTGGAGAACTCGAGGGTCGGAGTGGAGCCGGCGCTGACCACCTCAGCGGTGACCCCGACACCTTCGAGGCTGCGTACCGCGGTGGTGAGCGCGGCCTCCTGGTCCTGCGCGGCGCGCCCGCGAAGGTCCCGGCCGGCACCGCCGTGCCCCGGATAGGTGAAGACACCCACCGGCACCAGGCCCCGCTTGCGGGCGGCGAGCGCGAGATCGCCCGCAGCCTCGGGCGGCGCCCCGGAACGACGGGCGCCGCAGTCGACCTCGATCACGACCTGCAGCCGGTCCGGTTCGTCTCCCATCGCGTCGGCGAGGGCCTCGATCGCCGCGACGTTGTCGGCGCCGACCCGCAGCCGGGCGGACTCGGCGAGCCGGCGGATCCGGGGCTTCTTCGTTCCCGCGACCCAGATCGGGTAGGCGAGGAAGATGTCGTCGAACCCGGCCGCGGCGAAGACCTCGGCCTCACCGACGTTGCCCGCGGTGATCCCGACCGCGCCGGCTTCGATCTGGCGTCGCCCGATCTCCACGCACTTGTGCGTCTTGACGTGCGGCCTGACCTTGAGGTTGTGCTGGTCGGCGAAGCCCTGCACGCGGTCGATGTTGCCCTGCATGACGTCGACCAGCACGATCGGCGCGGGGGTGTCGATCCGCTCGGCGAGAGCGTCGAGTGCTCGTTGCAGCCGGTTCACGCTGCCCTCCTTGTGGTTCTGCCTGGGAATGATCGAGGGGCGCGGGTGCTGACTCCCCCTGGATGCCGAATGTGTGCGGTCCGCGATATCGCGCGCTTGCGTACACCGCCGCCGTCGGCCCGGCCTACACCGCGGTGCAGACCATCTGGATCTCGACAGGGGTGTTGAGCGGCAGCCCGGCGACACCTATCGCGGTGCGGGCGTGCCGTCCGTTCTCGCCCAGCACCTGAATGAGCAGTTCACTGGCCGCGTTGGCGACGTTCGACTGCTGACCGAAGTCCGGCGTGCTGGCCACGAAGACCAGCATCTGCACGATCCGGACCCGGTCCAGGTCGCCCACCGCCTGCACAGCGGCGGCAAGGCAGTTGAGCGCGGCATGGCGTGCGAGCTCCTGCGCGGTCTCCAGCCCCACGTCCCGGCCGACGGTGCCCTGTCGGAGCAACCAACCGTCCCTGTAGGGCAGTTGGCCCGAAATGTAGATGCTGGAGCCCACCGTCCGGTGATGCACGTAGTACGGGTTGTCACGGAGCTCGGGAAGGTCCAGACCCAAGGCGTGGAGCCGATCGGAAGCCGAGCCGGTGCTCGCTACCGAAGTCACGGACTGGCTCATCCCGCCACCGCCGCGGACGGCGCAGGGAACAAACCCTCGCGGTGGGCCACGAGAACCCGCTTCTCATGAATCTTGATCATCTGCACTCGGCTCTCCTCTCGAGTAACAGTGGCGACAAAGCGCCTTATGGTGGCTTAAAACCGCCAACGTATTGTCGTTTGTCGACCATATGGGCGCCCGTCGAGCACTGTCAATACAAACTTCAGTCTCGAGTACGACCTCGGAACACCATGTGGGGCTGCACCTGCCGTCGCTGGAAGCGACGGTCGACGGCGGGACCTGGCTCACCGGTTTCATCCGCTTCGGCATGGACGGCCATGGGCGTGGCCGGCCTCACCAAGCGGCCGAAGACGGCGTATGAGCACGCGCGGGAGCTCCGGGACGGCTACGAGTACCGCGAGTACTCCGACATGGTGTTCGGCCTGTTCAAGATCCTCAGCTACGACTTCAGTCGATTCCGCGACTTGGACGACCAGCGGTTCCGGGGCCACTGATGCCCGGTGTCGAGACGGGCACGTACGGCGCGGTGGATGCGGCGTTCGCTGAGTACGGGCGGATCGCCAAGACTGAGCACCTGTTACGGGTGGTCGACCCGGTGGCCGACACCTACCGGCGGCAGATGAACCGGCAGTTCCCCGTGCAGGAATCGAGGTACAAGCCGGCCCGGGACGTGTGCCACGGCAAACGCGGCACCATCCACCAGGCGTACCGCGACGGCATGGAGGGCCGGCTCGGCGCGCTCGGCCTGGTCCTCAACGCCATGGTGCTGTGAACCACGAAGTACATCAACGCCGCCGTTGCCCGGCTGAACGGCGAGGGCCATGAGCTGCGAGGAGGACACCGCGCGGTTGTCTGGCCGCCCGGCTCGGCGACGGTCTCAAGGCCATCCCCGGCACCGAACTCCTCAGCAGCCCGCAGGCCAACATCCTCTTCTGCCGCCTGCCCCAGCAGGCAACCGAAGGGCTTCTCGCGGAGGGCTACACCTTCTACCACGACCGCTGGGCGCCGGGCATCGTCCGCCTCGTCACCTCCTTCTCTCACACCCCCGAAGACATCGACCAGCTCCTGGACGCGGTCCGCCGCCACACCCGCTGACCACCGGCCGGAACCGGCCAGGCGGCTTGCTCAGCGCGCGGCAGCCGCGGCTCCGGCCGCGCCAGGAACCTCGCAAGAGCACCGGCGTTTGCCCTGCAGGCCCGTGGTGACGAACCTGGCAGCGGCGTAGCGTGGCGGTAATGGGCCCGTTCACGGCCGGAAGAACACCGCCGGCCTTCGGGCGGATCCGGCAGAACAACGACCATGACGCGTAGGAAACCAGCCGACGCACAGCGGGGGCCCTCTACCCGCCTCCCCGTGCCGGCGGTCGGCAACCGGCAACCCTCACTCAAGATCCGCTACAAGATCGTGTGGAGAGTGCGAGCTTGATCCTCGACGTTTCGGCATGGGCGTGCGACATCACGGTGGCGAGCGGGCCTGCACGCTTCACGCACGTCGGCATGGCCTCAAGCGTGCCGGGGCGCGCCTTCCCCTGGATCTGCCGTTCGGGCCCCCAGCCCCATGGGGAAATGGGCAGCCAGTTCCTGGCGGAACGCGTCCGTGTCGCCTTCCAGGGCGACTGCGGCCAACCGCTCGTGCTCGACGACCAATTGGTGCGGGTCGTCGCTGTAGGTGCGGTGATCGACGCTGAGGTGGAGGCGCAGCTTGGTCTCCCAGCCGTTCCAGAGACTCTGCAGCACGCCGTGCCCCGAGAGATCGTAGAAGAGCCGGTGGAAGCGAAGGTGCGCGTCGATGCTGGCCGGGATGTCGTCCTTCTCCATTGCCCGGCGGAGGTCCTCGACGGTTTGCAGCAACTGGGGCCGCGCAGGACCGCGCAGTGCTTCGGCCGAGAGCTCGGCGGCGTACGGCTCGACACGTAGCCGAACCGAGTCGATCTCGGCGACTTCACGAGCGCTCACCTCTACGACGAACGCACCACGGTAGGGGATCTTTACGACGAGCCCTTCCTCCTCCAGCTTGGTCAACGCCTCGCGCAGCGGAGACCGGCTGATGCCGAGATCAGCGGCAATGTGCGCCTCACGCAGCTGGCCACCAGGAGGCACGGTCCCATCAAGGATGGCGGCACGCAGTGTGCGGTAGACGCCTTCCGGCGTCGTCGTCCGCTGCTCCTGCCACTCGAACTTGTGGTCCACCCCGTCGCTCCCTCGACTCTTGGTCGACCCTGTGGTCGTTTGTCGACTATAACTCTGCGGGTTCTGTATCCACACCTCAGGCCGGTTGTCCGACCCGGAGCTCACTGAACTCACAGCGGTGCCACCATCCGGCTGACCCGGTGGATCACCTCATTCATCCGGAAGTAGAAACAGCGCCGGTTCTGTCCGAGGTACACCTCTCCCGCTGTTGACAGCCGAGACCTAGTTGGTCGACAATCGACCAACCGAATGGTCGACAATCGACCATTTCACTGCTGCTCCACTGAAGCACTAGGAGGACCAATGGGATTCGACGTCAAGCCGAAGTTCGTCACGTTCGACATGAACGGGACGCTGATCAAGTTCAGCATCAACGACGCGATGCGTGAGGTCCTGGGCGACCGACTGCCGCCCGAGGTCGCCGATGACTACCTGCGGATCTGCAAGGCGTACCGGATCGACGAGTGCACGGGTGCGTACCAGCCGTTCCACCAGGTCGTCGCCCATTCCATGGAACGCGCCTCCCGCAGCGTCGGTGTCGAGTATCGCGAGGACGACGCGCGGGCGGTGTACGAGATCATCCCCACCTGGGGGCCGTACCCCGGTGTCACCGAGGCGCTGAACCGCCTGGGCGAGGCTGTCCCGCTGGTCATCATCACCAACAGCGACACCGCGCACGCCGTGCGCCTCGCGGAGAACCTCAAGGCCCCGTTCGAGGTCGTCATCAGCGCCGAGGAGATGGGCGTCTACAAGCCACGGCTCCGCGCCTTCGAGTACTTGTTCGACAAGCTCGGCGTGACGCCCGACGAACTCGTGCACGTCTCCGCGAGCCCGATGTACGACCATCGCTCCGCGGCCATCATGGGCATCGAGAACAAGGTGTACGTCGACCGCGGCTGGGAGCACGACGAGCACTGGCTCGGCTACGAGCGGATCACTGACATCGCCGACCTCCCGGTCCTCTTCGGCCTGCCGCGCCCCTGACGCCCGAGCGGAGAACTGAGAAAATGAATCCGCAGCAAGGCGGTGGCGGCGGGAGTCTGCCCCTGCCTCAATCCGTCAAGGGCCGCTCGGCTTCAGAAAGGCTCCAGACCCTCGGACTGGAGCTACCCGCCCTGGCCGGCAGCACGTACCTCGTGCCCCACCGGACGGTGGGCTCCACCATCCACCTCTCCGGCCAACTCCCGTTCAAGGACGGCGAGCTACTGGGCCAGGGCGTTGTCGGCCGGGACGTGGAGCTGGAGACCGCGCAGGAGCTCGCACGCCATGCCGCGCTCAACTGCCTTGCCGCCGCTGTGCAGGCGGTGGGCGACCTGGACCGGGTCCGGATCGTGCAGATGCTGGTCTTCGTGGCCAGCACGCCGGACTTCGGTCAGCAGTCGAACGTCGCCAACGCGGCCAGTGAACTGCTCATCGAGGTACTGGGCGAGAACGGACGGCACGCCCGCACCGCGATCGGTGTCGCCGGGCTGCCGCTCAACACCCCTGTCGAGATCCAGGTGATCTGCACGGCTGTGTAGCGGCGAGCCAATCGCGAGCAGTGCCGCGGTAGCCGGCGGCAACAGGCACGCGACGCCCTCGCCTGGCGCATCGACACCCCGGCCGATCGTCTGGCCGACGCAATGCAAGACAGCGCCTGCCGAGTCAACGAGGCGTTCTACCGGCGCAGGTACGACCCAAAGGCCACCCGCCGTGAGCGTGAGGGCAGATCCCGCTCCAGCTCCTCGCCACTCCTGAGGAAATGGCCGACGCCGTCCTTTTCCTCGCGTCGTCGGAGTCCTCGTGCACCACCGGGGCAACGCTCCCCGTCGACGGCGGCCACACCGCCCCAGGCCGTGTCCGCAAAGTCCCTCCTGCCCCGCGACGCCTGGCACGCTCCCCCAGAGGGGGACCCCCCATTCGCCGCACCGAGCGAAAGCCCAAGTACGTCCAGTACCAGGGCTTCCGCCCGGCACGCCGAGAGCACGCTCCCCCACGACGCCGCGGGGCCCGCCCTCCGGGCGGACGACGGGACTTTGCGGACACGACCTAGCACGGCTCACGCGGTTCCCAGAGACAGATGAAGGACACACCATGAACGCCCTTGCGGTACCACCCCGGAACGGAGAGCTCGGCTTCTGGGTGGCCGGTCTGGCCGGCAAGAAGCCCTCGTTCCCCCGTTTCACCGGCCAGGACTCCGTGGACGTGGCCGTTGTCGGCGGCGGCTACACCGGCCTGTGGGCTGCGTACTTCGCCAAGAAGCTCGAGCCGTCACTCTCGGTCGCCGTCTTCGAGGCCGAGCAGGTGGGCTACGGCGCATCAGGACGCAACGGTGGCTGGCTCTCGGCAATGCCTCCGGGAAACCGTGCCACCTTCGCCCGCGTCGGCGGAGGGCTGGAAGCGAGCCGGGCACTGCAGCAGGAGTTCGTCGCCGGCGTCGACGCGGTCCTGGACATCCTGCGGGCCGAAGGCATCGATGCCGACCAGCACAAGGGCGGCGCGCTCGTCGCCGCCCACACACAGGCGGGGCTGGGCCGGCTGGTCACCAGGCGTGATGCCGACCTGAAGTACGGGCTGACCGAGGACGAGAGCCAGCTGCTCGACCGGGACGAGTTCCGGAGCCGGATCAACATCTCCACCGTCCACGGCGGGCTCTTCTACAAGCACTGCGCGCGGCTCCACCCCGCGAAACTCGTCTACGGCCTCGCCGACACCCTCACCTCCATGGGGGTCAGCATCTACGAGAGCAGCCGAGTGGACAGCGTCGAGGGCAAGACCCTCACCCTGGCCGACGGACGTGTCAGCGCGGCCAGGACGTTCATCTGTACCGAAGGCTATTCGGGACAGCTGCTCGGCCGCCGGACCCTGATCCCGGTCAATTCCTCGATGATCGTGACCAGGCCACTGTCGGAGGAAGCATGGCAGCAGATCGGCTGGGACGGGCCGCAGTGCCTCAACGACTCCGCACACACGTTCATCTACGCCCAGCGGACAGCTGACGGCCGTATCGCCATGGGGGGCCGCGGTGTCCCCTACCGCTTCGGGTCCGGCACAGGGGGAGCCGGTGCAACCGCCCCCTCCACCATCGACCTGATCTCGCACAAGCTCAGTTCCTTCTTCCCGGGCATCCCCTTCGAGGTGGACCACGCCTGGTCGGGAGTCCTGGGCGTCACACGGGACTGGAACGGCGGCGTGCACTGGGACCCGGCTTCCGGGATCGGATCGTCCACCGGCTACGCCGGACACGGTGTCACGTCAGCCTACGTCGGCGGCAGGACACTCGTGGAGCTCGCCTTCGAGAAGGAAACCGAACGGACCACCCTTCCCTGGGTCGGCTACCGGGCCCGGAAGTGGGAACCGGAACCCATCCGCTGGCTGGGCGTTCACGCCATGTACCGGCTCTTCGGTATCGCCGACCGGTGGGAAGAGCGCCGGAATTCCAGCAAGACCTCACTCCTGGCCAAATTCGGCAGCAGGCTTGCCGGACTTCACGAGTAAACGAAAAGGAAAATGCTTTCATGGACGCAGAACTCGCAGTCATCGGCTTGGGCAGCATCGGAAGCATGGCCCTGTGGCAGGCCTCCCGGCTGTCCGACTCGGTCGTGGGTTTCGAAGCCGCCACCCCCGCCCACGGCCGCAGTGCCGTGGGCGGGGACACCCGCCTGTTCCGGATGGTCTATTTCGGGAAGCCCGACTACTACCCCATCCTGGAACGCTCCCGCAGCCTGTGGGCCGAGCTCGAAGCGGAAACCGGGCAGGAGATCCTCATACCTACGGGGGGCCTGTCCATCGGAACGGCGAACGGCAGCTTCATCAACAGCCTCCTCGAGACAACGCGCATCAACGGAGCCGAGCACGACGTCCTCAGCCGGGAGGAATTGGCGGAACGCTACCCCCAGCACAACCTCCGCCCCGACGACTGCGCCATCTACGACCCTCGCGCCGGCGTTCTGCGCACCGACCGCGCCGTCAGCGCCGCCGTCGCGGCGGCCCAGGCAGGCGGCGCTACCGTCCTTCAGAACACACCCGTGGACAGCATCACCGAAACCGAAGACGGCGTGGTCGTCACCTCGGGCGACAGAACCTGGACCTTCGAGAAGGTCATCGTCGCCTCGGGCGGCTGGTCCCGAAGGCTCATGCCCGACCACCTCAAGGCCGTCACGGAAACCCATCGGATCGTCCTGACCTGGTTCATCGCCCAGGACGGCACACAGTTCTCGCCGGAGAACTTCCCCGTCTTCAGCCGACTGCACGGCGACCGCTCCCTGTACGGCGCACCCGCCGTCGATGGCGTGACGGTCAAGGCATCGGTGGACGCACCGATGGACGGGCGCAGAAGGACAACCCCCGACCCGGACTCCGTGCCCAGGGATCTCACCCGGGAAGAAACCGAGAAGGTCACCGAGATCGTCACCGACTTCTTCCCCGGCCTGATCCCCACCATCGTGCGCTCCGACGCCTTCCCCGACCTTTTCACCGAGGACAGGCATCCCCTCCTCGGCTGGCTGGATGAGAACAGCAGGGTTTACTGCGCCACCGGATTCTCCGGAAAGGGCTTCAAAATGGCGACCGGCTACGGCCACATCGCCGCACACGAGGCGCTCGGCAAACAGACCGTCGAAGGGCTGGACTTCGTGCGTCCGGACCGGTTCAAGACCAGGTAGCCACTCACTCCCGCCGCCTCGGCGCAGTAGCTCGGTATCGCCATTCGGCTGACGGTCGTTGCAGGACTCATCTCTTGGTGTCCGCAACGGCCGTGTGTCATCTGCTGAACCATCCACCCGTGAAAGGTGGCTTCAGCTTTACTCCGATCCGGCGGCCCGGGGCCTTACTGCCCATGCTGCGCGGCTTGTGGCCGAGGCCCGGTGCCGACCTGCCGCCGCATTGGCCGAGCACTCTCGCCGCGGACAACGTACTGAAGAGCTCCGTCGTCACGTGATTCGGCAGTCGGGGCACACTCCCCAGAACGTCACTGCGGCCTCCTGGACGGCGTACTCTTTCGGCAACTGAGGCTCCATGCAGGGAGCCGCGCCCACCGCGCATTCCACGTCACGGATGGCACCGCAGCTGCGGCACACGAAGTGATGGTGATTGTCGTGGTTCTCGACCTCGTAGCGGGCCGGGTGTCCGGCGATCTGAGTGCACCGGATCAGGCCGGCGTCCGTGAGCGCACGCAGCACGTTGTAGGTGGCCTGCAGGGACAGGCCTCCTGTGACCCGCTGGGCGCGCTCACGCAGGGCTTCGGCATCGAGATGGCCTGGCGAATCGGAGACGGCCATGAGTACGGCCATGCGCGGAGCGGTCACCCGCATGCCCGCCTTGCGCAGCCGTGCCGCGGCCAGCTCCATGGGTTCCTCTGCGGCGGTCGCTGTCATTCTGCCTCGTGCTCCCTGTCGTCCCCCGGGGCCGCCTCATCACCCTCCGGGGCGGTGTCCGTGGAGAGCTCGAACCACACGGTCTTGCCGACGGGCCCGGGCTCAAAGCCCCACCGTGCTGCCAGGGTGTCCACCAGGGTGAGTCCGCGGCCGTGCTCCTCCTCGGAGCCGACGTCGGTCCGGCGCGGAGGCTCCGAAGAGCCGTCGCTGACCAGACAGCGCACAGAGGACACCCGCTCCAGGGTCAGACGCAGCGGACCGGAAGCATGACGCAGTGCGTTGCATACGAGCTCACTGACCAGCAGCTCGGCGGTCGGGACGAGGTCACACAGATCCCATTGGAGCAACACCTCGCGTACGGCGGCCCTCGCCGAGGCGCACGCGGTCGGCGACCAGGGCAGTGCCCACGGCCCGCCGGCGAACGACTCCACGCAGCTCGTGGCCGGAGGTGCGCCTGGCGACAGGGGCCGCACGGAGTGCTGCGGGGCGGGGACAGCCGGGCCGGCAACCGTTCCCCCCGGGCGGGTGTCTCGAGGAACTGCGCTGTCCATGGCTCCCCCCTTCGGGGCGATACCGCAAATGTCCCCCATGACGCTACGCCTTTTCTGGAGTCGGTCAAGAGAATGGAGAGCATCATTTTTCATGACCTCTCCAAATTGACCTTGTTCACGAGTTACGGGTTCTGGCACAGATCTTGGGGCGCGGTCGCGGAGGGTTACCGGAGCAGGATCACCTCGTCGAGTAGCTCGAATCCGACCCGTCCGCAGAGTTCCCTCCTGGTGAGCCAGCCGGTGACCTGCCGCACGGTCGACGCCGGAGGCGACGCCTGACCGTGCTGGTCGTCAGGCAGTCGCCTTCGCGATCCTCGCCCTCGGTCTCGTGGCCCTGGTGCGCCGGCTCGGCTCCGGGCGGGAGGACTCCCCGGGAACCCGCAGCCCTCCGCCGACAGGACCCACGTGCCGTCCCCGCCTACGCTGAAGGCAGACCTGTCCCCTGGCTGGAAGGGGGGCGGCTGCGATGGCTCCCCTTTCGAAGGCGCGCACGGCGCTCGCCGCGCTCCGCGCGGACCTGGCCGGCGAGGTCCTCGCCCCTGGTGATCCGGGCTACGACGGGGCCCGGACGGTCTTCAACGCGATGATCGACCGCCATCCGGCGGTGATCGCGCAGTGCGAGACGAAGGCCGACGTCGTACGGGCGGTGCGCTTCGCACGGGACCTGGATCTGAAGATCGCCGTGCGGGGCGGCGGGCACAGCGTCGCGGGCATGGCGCTCAACGACAACGGTCTGGTGGTCGACCTGCGCCGGATGCATGACGTGACGGTCCACCCCGGATCGGCGTCGGTGCGGGTGGAGGGCGGAGCCGTGATGAGCCACCTGGACCGCGCCACCCAGCCCCACGGGCTCG
The DNA here is from genome assembly GCF_025642135.1 of Streptomyces cynarae. Taxonomy (NCBI): domain Bacteria; kingdom Bacillati; phylum Actinomycetota; class Actinomycetes; order Kitasatosporales; family Streptomycetaceae; genus Streptomyces; species Streptomyces cynarae. Next base: position 2,091,156 of record NZ_CP106793.1, read on the forward strand.
CGACCACGGGGGCTCGGGTCTCCACCGCCGGCGTCGGCGGCTTCGTGCTCGGCGGCGGCAACGGCTGGCTGGACCGGGCCTTCGGCCTCGCCGTCGACAACCTGCTCGGCGTCGAACTGGTGACCGCGAACGGCTCCACGGTGCTCGCCACCGCCCGGGAGAACCCGGAGCTGTTCTGGGCGTTGCACGGCGGCGGCGGCAACTTCGGTGTCGCCACCGCGCTCACGCTGAAACTGCACGAGTTGCCCGAGTTTTCCGTCGCGCTGCTCATGTTCGTGCCCGAGACGGGCCCGGAAGCGATCCGGATCTATCGCGAGATCATCGCTACCGGTCCGCCGGAGGTGGGCGGCGGCGTGCTGTACATCACCGGTCCGCCCGAGCCGTTCGTCCCCGGTCAGCTGGTCGGGACGCTGCTGTGCGCAGTGCTGGTCACGTACGTCGGCGGCGAGGACGGCCTGCGCAAGCTCGCCCAGCCGCTGCTGGCGCTGCCGCACCCGGCCGAGGTCGTGTCCGCGATGCCCTACGCCGACTTCCAGTGCATGCTCGACGTCCCGCCCGGGCTGCGGAACCACTGGTCGGCCGAGTACCTGACCGCCCTGCCCGACGAACTGGTCGACATCTTCTGCGCCCGCGCCCCCTCGATGCCCGTTCCCAGCTCCTGCCGGCACGTGCTGTTCCCCCAGGGCGGCGCCGTCGCCGGGCCCCCCGAGTACCCGGTCCCCTACCGGGACGCCGCCTGGACCGTGCACCCCTTCGGCGTCTGGGAGGACCCGGCCGACGACGAGAAGGCCCTGCGTTGGGTCCGGGACGTGCGCGCCGACGTCCGGCCCTGGCGTACGGGTGCGGTCTATCTCAACTTCATCGGGGACGAGGGCAGGGACCGGGTGGTGGCCGGGCTCGGCACCGAGAACCTCAACCGGCTGGCGCGGGTCAAGCGGCAGCACGACCCGGACAACGTGTTCCGCTACAACCACAACATCCCGCCCGCCTGACCGGGGCCCGACGCTGCGCCCGGGGCGTCCGCGCAGGTAGCGTCGCCGCATGGACAGCCGTTTCGACCTCCCGGGCACCGAGGGCGCCGGGATCACGGTGCGGCGGGCGCTGGAGCTGCCCGGACTGCGCAGCGGACTGCCGGAGGTGCTGGCGGGCGCCGACCGGCTGGGCCGCACGGTGCGCTGGGTGCACGCGGGTGAGGTCCCGAACATCGCCTCGCTGCTCAAGGGCGGTGAGCTGCTGCTGACCACCGGGTACGGGCTCGGCACCCGCCCCGCCGACCAGCGGGCGTTCGTGCGCACGCTGGCCGAGCGCGGTATCGCGGCCCTGGTGGTGGAGCTGGGCACCCGTTTCACCCGGCTGCCCGCCACCCTCGTCGAGTCGGCGAAGGCCGCCGGGCTGCCGCTCGTGCAGTTGCACCGCGAGGTGCCGTTCGTGACGGTCACCGAGGAGATCCACACGGAGATCGTCAACGGCCACTACGCGCTGCTCCAGCGGGCCGAGGAGGTGCACCGCCGCTGCACCGAGGCGCTGCTCGGCGGGGGCGGGGTGCCGCAGGTCCTGGGCATCCTGGCCGACTTCGGCGGCAATCCGGTGTTCCTGGAGACCGCCGACGGTCAGTTGCTCTACGCCGCCGGGACCGGCCCTGCGGACACGGACCCCTTGCAGGTGTGGGAAGGGCTGCGCGGCCACCACAAGGACGAGCCGCCGGCCGGGACGGCGATCGTGGACGTGCCCGGCGGCGGGCCCGGCGCCGGGTCCGTACGGGCCCGGCTGGTGCTGCTCCCGGTGAGCGGACCGGTGGCGCCGGTGCACCGGATCGCCGCCGAGCGGGCGGCGAGCAGCCTCGCCGTGGTGCTGATGCAGGCCCGGCAGGAGGAGGAGCTGGCGGCGCGCGGGCGCGGCGACTTCCTCACCGACCTAGCCGAGGGCCGGATCACCGCCGAGGACGCGCCCGCCCAGGCCCGGGTGCTGGGCTTCAAGCCGGGCCGCGGCCCGCTGCTGCCGGTGGTGATGCGCCTCGCGGACGGGCCGACGCCGGGCGGTGGGGGCTGGGCGGTGCTGGCGCGGGCGGTCGCGGAGGAGCTGGCGTCGCTGGGCGTACCGGTGCTGCTGGGTGTGCGGCCGGTCGAGGGGCGGGTGCCGCTGCTGCTGGGGCTGCGCTCGGAGTCGGAGCGGGTGGCGGTCGCCGATCGGGTGGCCGCGGCGCTGCGGGCGGGCGTGGAGCGGGCGGGCATGCAGCGGCCGGGCGCCAGGCCGCCGGTGGTGGTGGTCGAGGTGGCGGGCGGCTGGGCCTCGGCGTCGGCGGGGCTGCGGCACGCGGCGGAGACCGCGACGGCGGCGCAGGGCCTGCCGGAGCTGCCCTGGTACGACGCCCGCCGCCTGGACATCGACCTGCTGCTGTGGCGGCTGCGCGACCATCCGGACCTGGCGGCGTTCGTGGACCGCGCGATCGGCCCGCTGCGGGAGCACGACGACCGTTCGAAGCCGCCGCTGCTGCCGACGCTTCAGACGTATCTCGCGCATGCGGGCCGCAAGGCGGAGACGGCCCGCGAGCTGCATCTGAACCGGCAGACGCTCTACAACCGGCTGGCCCGGATCGGGGAGTTGCTGGGCGCGGACCTCGACGACCCGCAGACGGTGCTGACCCTGAGCCTGGCGCTGCGGGCACGTCGCCACGTGCCCTGACAGGCCCCTAGGGGTAGGGCCGTACCTGGGTCAACTCGTCGTAGACGCTGAGGACCTGGGCGACCGTCTCGTCCTCGGTGGGCCAGGTCGCGGCCTGCCTCGTGCCCTTCTCCTTCAGCGCCTCGCGGCGTGCCGGGTCGTCGAGGAGGCGTACGACGGCGGCGGCGAGCGCCTCCGCGTCCCCGTACGGGACGAGTTCGGCGGCGTCGCCGACGAGTTCGCGGATGCCGCCGACATCGGTGGCGACGAGCGGCACGCGCGCGTGCAGGGCCTCCTGGGCGAGGACGGACCGCGACTCCCAACTGCTGGGCAGCAGCGCGACGTCGGCGGCGGCGAGCAGCTCCGCCGCGTCCTCACGCCTCCCCAGCAGCCGCACCGGGAGCCCCTCGTCCTCGATGCGCCGCTGGAGCACCGTGCGCAGCGGCCCCTCCCCGCGATCACGACCAGCGGCGCCGGGTCGATGCCGCGCCAGGCGCGGGAGGCGTCCAGCAGCACGTCGTGGCCGCGGTGCCGGTCGAGGGCGCCGACGGCCATGAGCAACGGCCGGCCGGTGGCGCCGAGTTCTGCGCGGAGCTTGGGGCGCAGCCGGTCGGGGTCCTCGTACTCGGTGGGCCTGCGGGGTGCGGGAAGCGCGACGGCGGCGAGCCGGGCGTCGCGGGCACCCCGTCTGCGGGCCCGTTCGACCAGGTCGGACGATGTGCCGAGCACGACGGACGCGGCCCGGGCCACGCGCCGCTCCAGCAGGCGCAGCAGATGGGCGCGGGCGCCCTCGGCGTGCGCCCGGGTGTGCCAGGTGACGACGAGCGGGGTGCGGCGTCCGCCGAGGGCGAGCGCGGCGCGCAGGCCCGCGTGCAGCCCGTGCGCGTGCACCAGGTCGGCGTCGCCGCAGGCGATGCGGAGCGTGGCCAGGGACGCGGGGTCCGTGCTACGGGGCACGGGGACGTGCTGCGCGCCGGCGCCGGTGAAATCGTAGGTGCGCTCGGACTCGGAGGGGGCGCACACGGTCACGCGCACGCCCCTGGCGACCAGGCCCGCCGCCAGTGTGCGCACGTGTGCGCTGCTGCCCGCGCTGCCCCCGCCGAGCACCTGCACGGTGCGCAGCGGCGACCGGCCGTGCGGTGAGGGGCTGCTGGCGAGGCTCACGTGGCCGGGGCTCCTGGTTCGGCGTCGGACGGTCACGAAGAAACGTACAGAAGGATCGCGCGGTGGGCGTGGACCGCGCGAGGTGGACCGCGGTTGACTCAAGGATGCCAGGGCGCGGGGGTGTTGCGGCACCGGCGGGCGCGGCTCAGGGGTGTCCGAGCATCGCGCGCCCGGCGGGAATCGTCAGACATGCCCTGGGACGACGGAGCGGGCGCCCCGGCGCGCACCGTGTCACTCACACGGGTGAGGCGGCGGCCGGCGGGAGGGCCACCGGGATCGGCCCGATCCGCCACGACCTCGCGGCTTCGCTCACCTTGTCCCCGTACGCCGCCGCGGCGACGAAGGCGACCGCGTGGGCAAGAACTCCGGCTCGCCCGTTGCCCACGACGGCGGCGGCGCCGAGCGCGGCGCCCAGGGCATGCGCCCCGGTGTCGCCGAGCATCGCGCGCTCGCCCAGGTCGTCGGGGAGGGCGGCGGCCGCGGCCCCGATCGCGACGGCGGCCAGTTCCCCGCAGGCGCCCTTACGCAGCAGCCCGGGGGCGGCCAGCGCGAGGACGGACCCGGCGGCGCGCCCGGGCCGTACGTCCACGAGGTTCACGAAGTGCGCGGCTCCGGCGATGACCACACCCGCGAGCACCTTGTCCAGGGGCCGCTCCTTGAGCACGGCCCCCGCGGCGAGGGCGGCGGCCGAGATCCCGAACAACTTCACGGCACCACTGGTCACGTCACCGTCCCGCAGGGCCGACAGATGCGCCCGGAACCCCCGCCGCGGGTCGCCCGCGCCCGCGACGTCGTCGTAGACCCCGCAGGCACCGGCGGCCAGCACGGCGAACCCGGCCGCCGGGTGGACCCGCCAGGCCCCGGCCGTGGCCGCCGCGGCCACCGCGGGCCCCGGGTACAGCACGACGGTCCGCCCGGCGTGGTTCGTCCGCTCCCAACGCCACCGCCCGCCCGGTGCCGCGGCACGCAGGGCGGCGGTTGCGGCACGGGTGACGGCCGCGGCGAGCGCGAACGAAACGGTCCTGCGGGAACGCCCGATCATCATCCCGCCACCCTAAGCGAGCGCGCGGCGGAACCGTGTCCTACGCGTGCGCCCGTGCCGTGGCCAGTAGTTCCTCCGCGTGGGCGCGGGCGGTCTGCGAGTCCTCCTGGCCCGCCAGCATCCTGGACAACTCACGGATCCGGTCCTCACCCTCCAGGACCTTCACCCCGGAGCGGGTGACCGAGCCGTCGTCGGTCTTCTCCACCAGCAGCTGCCGGTCGGCGAACGCCGCCACCTGCGGCAGATGGGTGACGACCACGACCTGCGCGGTCTTCGCGAGCTTCGCGAGCCGGCGCCCGATCTCGACCGCCGCCTTGCCGCCGACGCCCGCGTCGACCTCGTCGAAGAGGTACGTCGGCACGGGGTCGGTGCCCGCGAAGACGACCTCCACGGCGAGCATCACGCGCGACAGCTCACCGCCCGAGGCGCCCTTGGCGATGGGCCGTGGCGGCGCGCCGGGGTGTGGCGCGAGCAGCAGTTCGACCTCGTCGACGCCCGACGGTCCGTAGGCGACCGTACGCCCGCCGACCTCGACCCCGTCCGGGTCCTCGGTCTGCCGGATCTCGAACGACACGCGCGCGTGCGGCATGGCGAGCGAGGCCAGCTCGGCGGTGACGGCGGCGGCGAACCGCTCGGCGGCCTCCACCCGCGCATCGGTCAACTCCTGTGCGAGGCCGCCCAGTTCGGAACGCAGCGCGTCCCGCTCGGCGGTCAGCTCCTCGATCCGGTCGTCGTCGCCGTCGAGTTCGGTCAGCCGGGTGGCGCTCTGCTCGGCCCAGACGAGAACGGCGTTGATGTCCTCGCCGTACTTCCGGGTCAGTGCGGTGAGTGCGGCCCGCCGCTCCTCCACGGCCGCGAGCCGCAGCGGGTCGGCGTCCAGGTCGTCGGCGTACCCGGCCAGCTCACCGGCCACGTCGCCCAGCAGGATGCCGATCTCCCCGATCCGGTCGGCGAGCCCCGCAAGCGCCGGGTCGTGCGACCGCACCGCCTCCAGCGCCCGGTGGGCGCCCGCGACCAAGGTGGAGGCGTCGACGCCCTCGGGATCCTCGGGGTTGCCCGCGAGCGCCGTGTGCGCGGCCGTCGCTGCCGACGCCAGCGCCTCGGCGTGCCCGAGCCGCTCGGCCTCCTCGGCCAGCTCCACGTCCTCGCCCGGCCGCGGCTCCACGGCCGCGATCTCCTCGAGCCCGAAGCGCAGCATGTCGGCTTCCTGGGCGCGCTCACGGGCGCGCGTGGTGATCTCGTCCAGCTCGGCGGAGACCGCGCGCAGCCGCCGGTAGGCCTCCTGGTACTTGGCGAGCGGTACGGCGACGGCGTCCCCGGCGTACCGGTCCAGCGCCTGCCGCTGCCGGGTCTGCTTGAGCAGGCCCTGCTGGTCGGTCTGCCCGTGCACGGCGACCAGTTCGTCGGCCAGCTCCGCCAGCACGCCGACGGGCACGGAACGCCCGCCCAGGTGCGCCCGCGAGCGTCCCTCGGCGGAAACGGTACGGCTGACGATCAGCGCCCCGTCGTCGAGCTCGGCCCCGGCCTCTTCGGCGCGTACGGCGACGGAGGCGTCCTCGGGCAGGGCGATCCGCCCCTCGACGACCGCGTTCTTCGCCCCGATCCGCACGAGTGCGGGGTCGGCGCGCCCGCCGAGCAGCAGCCCGAGACTGGTGACGACCATGGTCTTACCCGCACCCGTCTCACCGGTCACGGCGGTGAAGCCGGGCGACAGCTCGACGACCGCGTCGTCGATGACTCCGAGGGACCGTATCCGCATCTCCTCCAACACGGAGAAGACCTTACGAGGTCCGGCTGGGGAAGTGCGAGCGGCCCGTGTCACTCCCGGGAGGTACACGCGCCCCGAAAGGGGCGCGTGGCTGCGTCCGACACGCGGCTACGCCGCGATGGGGGTCCCCCTGTTCGAGCGAAGCAGAGAACTTGGGGCGGGAGCAACCACGACGGACCGGCACCCGACGGACAACCCGGTCAGTGAGGTCGGCCTCTCCACCCCGACACCGGAAGCGCGAACTTCGCCACAAGCCGGTCGGTGAACGACGCGTGGTGCAGCCGGGCCAGCCGCACCGGCACAGCCCCCCGCCGCACCTCCACCCGCGCCCCCTGCGGCAGCTCCACCATCCGCCGCCCGTCGCACCACAGCACCCCGTGCGACGTGTCCGGCTGCACCTCCACGGCGAGCACGGAGTCCGGCGAGGTCACCAGCGGCTTGGCGAACAGGGCGTGCGCGCTGATGGGCACCATCAACAGCGCCTCCACCTCCGGCCACACCACGGGCCCGCCCGCGGAGAAGGCGTACGCGGTGGACCCGGTCGGGGTGGCGCACACGATGCCGTCGCAGCCGAACCCCGTCACCGGCCGCCCGTCGATCTCCAGGACGACCTCGAGAAGTTTCTCGGCGGAGACCTTCTGCACGGCCGCCTCGTTGAGCGCCCAGTCGGTGTGCACGATGTCGCCGTTCTTGTGCACGACGACGTCGACCGTCATCCGCTCCTCGACCTCGTACGCCTTCATCACCACCCGGTCGACGACCCGGTCGAGGTCGTCGCGCTCGGCCTCGGCGAGGAAGCCGACCCGGCCGAGGTTGACGCCCAGCATCGGCACCCCGGAGGCGCGGGCGAACTCGGCGCCGCGCAGCAGGGTGCCGTCACCGCCGAGCACGATGAGCAGCTCGCACCCGTCGAGGCACTGCGGGGTGGCCTCCTTGACCAGCTGCACATCGTCCGGCAGCGGAAGGTCGGCCGCCTCGTCCTCCAGAGCACGCACGCCGATCCCGGAGCGCAGCAGGCCCTTGACCACCAGCTCGGCACTGCGGATGGCGGCGGACCGACCGGTGTGGGCCAGCAGGAAAACAGTACGAGCTCGGTTCGTTGTCAACACGGCCCCTCCGCCACAGCACGGTCAACGTCGGCCGGGTCCAGCGCGGGTGCTCCGGCTCGCAGCCACAGAAAGTACTCGACATTGCCCGACGGCCCGGGCAGCGGGCTGGCCGTCACGCCCTTCACCCCGAGCCCCAGTTCCGCGGCCCGCTCGGCCACCCCGCGCACGGCCTCGGCGCGCAGCTGCGGGCTGCGGACCACGCCGCCGCTGCCGAGCCGTTCCTTCCCCACCTCGAACTGCGGCTTGACCATCATCACCAGGTCGGCGTCCGGCTTCACGCACCGCACCAGGGCGGGCAGCACCAGTCCGAGCGGGATGAAGGACAGATCCCCCACGACAAGATCCACTGGCTCCCCATCGATCGCTTCGAGCGTCAACTCGCGCACGTTCGTACGGTCCTTGACGGTGACGCGTTCATCACTCTGGAGAGACCAGGCCAGTTGTCCGTATCCGACGTCGACGGCGACGACATGGGCGGCGCCCGCGCGCAGCAGGACGTCGGTGAAGCCGCCGGTGGACGCGCCGGCGTCCAGCGCCCGCCGTCCCTCGACGACCAGGCCCCGGGGGACGAAGACCTTCAGGGCGCCGGCGAGCTTGTGGCCGCCGCGCGAGACGTAGTCGGGGTCGCCGTCGTCCTGCGCCACCACGATGGCGGCGGCGGTCTCGACCTGCGTGGCGGGCTTGGTCGCGACGGTCTTGCCGACGGTGACCCGGCCGGCGGCGATCAGCTGGCTGGCGTGCTCGCGCGAGCGCGCGAGCTTCCGACGGACCAGCTCCGCGTCGAGACGGCGGCGTGCGGCTCCTGCCACGTTCGGTTCAGCTCCTGTTCCCGTACGTCATTCACAAGGTACGACCCGAAGGGTCTCATCGAGGGGTGGTGGTCGGGTGCCGGGTGGGAGCCGGAGGTCCCGGGCGGGCGTCGAGCGCGGTGAGCGCGTCGCGCAGCCCCCGGTGCACATCCTCGTACACCTCGATGTGCCCGTCCGTGGCGAGGTGGTCGGCGTCGGCGAGACGCTCCAGGGCCGCGTCCACATCGGCGTTGCCGGTGGGAGTCCTGGGCACGTTCAGCGGGACGGGCGCGGAGGGGGCGTCCTCCCGCTCGGACGCGGAGTCCGCCGGGGCGTCCGGCCCCGGTACCGCTGCTTCCGCCGGGGCTCCGGCCTCCGTCACAGAGTCGCTCATGCCACGACGCTACCGCGAAGCGCCGACAGGCTCTGAGGTACCGTCGCTCACGATGGCGACGATTGAGGAGTGCCGCAGCGCACTCGAGAAGTTCTCGGACAACCTGGCGGGCGCCGAAGGGGACGTGCGGGAAGCCACGGCCCTGGACCGCTCGCTGAGCTGTCATATCACCGACCTGGACGTCACCTTCGTCGGCCGCCTCGAGGACGGCCGGATCCAGGTGCTCGACACGCTCCAGGGGCCACCGCGCGAGAAGGCCCAGATCAGACTCGCCATGGCCGGGGACGACCTGGTGGCGATGGTCGACGGGGAACTTCACTTCGCCAAGGCGTGGGGCTCGGGCCGGGTCAAGCTGGAGGCGGGACTGAGGGACCTGTTCCGCCTCAGGAAGCTTCTCTAGCGGCCGCGGCGGCCGCCTGCGCCCGTGCCCTGCGGGCCGCCGGGACCACCAGCGGTGTTCCCGTCTCCGGGTCGGGGACGACCTGGCAGCGCAGGCCGAAGACCTCCTCCACCAGCTCGGCCGTGACGATGTCGTTCGGGGCGCCCTCGGCGACGACCCTGCCGTCGCGCAGGGCGATGAGGTGGCTGGCGTACCGGGCGGCGTGGTTGAGGTCGTGCAGGACCGCCACCAGGGTGCGCCCCTGCTCCTCGTGCAGTTCGGCGCACAGGTCGAGCACGTCGATCTGGTGCTGGATGTCGAGGTAGGTGGTCGGCTCGTCGAGCAGCAGCAGCGGGGTCTGCTGGGCCAGCGCCATGGCTATCCACACGCGCTGCCGCTGGCCGCCGGAGAGCTCGTCGACGTGGCGGTCGGCCAGTTCCGCGACGCCGGTCCGTGCCATGGACTCCTTCACGACCCGCTCGTCCTCGCCGGACCACTGGCGCAGGAGCCCCTGGTGCGGGTACCGCCCCCGCCCCACCAGGTCCGCGACGGTGATCCCGTCGGGTGCGACGGAGGACTGCGGGAGCAGGCCCAGGGTGCGCGCGACCTTCTTCGCGGGCATCGACTGGATGACCTGCCCGTCCAGCAGCACCCGCCCCTGCGCCGGCTTGAGCATCCGGGACAGTGCGCGCAGCAGCGTGGACTTGCCGCAGGCGTTCGGCCCGACGATCACGGTGAAGGAGTTGTCGGGGATCTCCACGGACAACCGCTCGGCGATCACGCGCTGGTCGTAGGCGAGGGTGACGTCGTCGGCGCAGAGGCGGTTCACAGTGCTCCTCGTGGTCCTGGTGTCGTTCGTGTCCGGTCCGCCCGTGGCCTTCATGTCCGGCCCTTCCGCCCTGGCCGGACCTTCCGCGGGCTCATATCCGGCCCGCCCTGCGTTCGGTGACCAGCAGCCACAGCAGATAGGCGCCACCGAGGACTCCGGTCACCACGCCCACGGGAAGCTGGTCCGCGCCGAAGAGACGCTGCGAGGCCCAGTCGGCGACGATCAGAAGGGCGGCGCCCATGACCATGGAGGGCACCAGGCTGGGGCCGGGCGAGCGGCTGAGCCGACGGGCGAGCTGCGGCGCGGTGAGCGCCACGAACCCGACGGGGCCCGCGGCGGCCGTGGCACCGGCGGTGAGCAGCACCGCGGACACCATCAGCAGCAGCCGCACACGCTCCACCCGTACCCCGAGGGCGCTCGAGACGTCGTCGCCCATCTCCATCATCCGCAGCCCACGGGCGTTGCCGAGGACGAGCGGTACGAGGACGGCGCAGAGCGCGAACAGCGGCCGGACCTGGTCCCAGTCGCGGCCGTTGAGCGAGCCCGTCATCCAGACGACCGCGCGGGCCGCGTCGACCATGTCGGCCTTGGTGAGCAGAAACCCGTTGACCGCCGTCATGATCGCGGACACGCCGATGCCGACCAGGACGAGCCGGTAACCGTGCACGCCCTGCCTCCAGGCGAGCAGATGGATGGCGGCTCCGGTCACCAGGCCGCCGGCGAGCGCGCCCAGGGCGACCTGGGTGGCGCTGCCGGAGAACAGCACGATCACCACCAGCGCCCCTGCCGTCGCACCCTGATTGAGGCCGAGCACGTCCGGGCTGCCCAGCGGATTGCGGGATACGGACTGGAACAGTGCGCCGCCGAGTCCGAGCGAGGCGCCGACCAGCAGGCCGACGAGCACACGCGGCAGCCGCAGCTCGGTGACGATGAACTCCTGACCCGGTTTGCCGCCGCCGACCAGTGTTCTGAGGACGTCTCCGGCCGGGATCGGGAAGTCCCCGGTGCCGATCAGCAGCACGCTCCCGGTGAGCGCGACGAGCAGGAGCAGGACGACGACGGCGAGCGCCCGGACGTCCAGTCGGAAGGACAGCCCGCCGGGGGCCCTGAGGACACGTTGGGACTTCACAGTCGGGCCGTCCTCCGCCGCCGTACGAGAAGGATGAAGACCGGGCCACCGAGCAGCGCGGTCACGATGCCGACCTGGAGCTCGGCGGGCCGGGCGACGACTCGTCCGACGACGTCGGCGCCGAGCAGCAGCACCGGCGACAGGACGGTCGCGTACGGCAGGATCCAGCGCAGGTCGGGGCCGGTGAAGGACCGTACGGCGTGCGGGACCATCAGCCCGACGAACACGATCGGCCCGCAGGCGGCGGTCGCGGCCCCGCAGAGCACGGTGGCGGCGGCCATGGACAGGGCGCGGGTGCGGCCCAGGTGCGCGCCGAGTGCACGGGCGGTGTCGTCGCCCATCGCCACGGCGTTCAGCGGGCGGGCGAGCGCGAGTGCGAGGACCGTACCGGCCAGCAGGAACGGCAGGACCTGCCGAATGGTCGCGTCCGTCGCCGAGGCCAGGGATCCGACGGTCCAGAAGCGCATCCTGCCGAGCGCCGCGTCGTCCATGATCATCACGGCCTGGAGGTAGCCGTAGAGCGCGGCGCTGATCGCGGTGCCGGCGAGCGCCAGCCGCACCGGTGTGGCGCCCCGGCTGCCGCCGAGGAACCACACCAGGGCCCCGACGGCGGCCGCGCCGAGGAAGGCGAACCACACATAGCCGCTCAGGCTGGTGACACCGAAGTACGTGGTGGCGGTGACGACCGCCGCGGACGCGCCCGCGTTGATGCCGAGCAGGCCCGGATCGGCCAGAGGGTTGCGGGTGAGCGCCTGCAGGACGGCACCGGCGAGACCGAGCGCGGCGCCGGCGAGCAGGCCGAGCACCGTGCGCGACAGCCGGTCGCCGACCACGACGTCGGCGTACGTCCCCGAGTCGTGGAACAGGCCGTGCCAGACCTGCGCCGGCGAGAGGCCTTTCGCCCCGATCGCGATGCTCGCCAGCGCGACGGACGCCAGGATCACGACCGAGACGAGGAGCCCGAGGGACCGTATCGCCCGGCGGGTCGGGGACGCGGGGGCGGTGTCCGCGCGCGGTTCGGGAGGGCTGTCGACCAACACCAGGTTAGGTTAGCCTACCCTCGCTTCGCGTCTCGACCGGCCGTCCCCTCCGCTCACAGCCCCAGCCGCGCCAGCGCCTTCCCCCCGTCCAACCCGCAGGACCCTTCCCCGGCTGCCCCCCAGGCCGCCGCACACAGCGCCCGCAGCCCGTCCAGAGCCTCCCCGTCACCCTCCAGCTGCAGCCTCTCCTCCTGTGCGGTCGCCGTCCAGCCGCCGCAGCGGAAACCGCCGCCCGCCGCGACCACCTCCGGCTGCCCCGTCAGCAGCCCGCGCAGATCCGCGTCCACGTACGTCGGCCGGTGCTGCGGGCGCGCCGCCAGCAACTGCGCGCCGTCCGTCACGCCCGTCAGAACCAGCAGCGAGTCGACTCCGCCGTTGAACGCGCCCTCGATGTCCGTGTCCAGCCGGTCGCCCACCACCAGCGGCCGCTCCGCGCCCGTGCGCAGAATCGTCTCGCGGTGCATCGGCGGCAGCGGCTTGCCCGCCACCTGCGGCTCCGCACCGGTCGCGATGCGTACGACCTCGACGGCCGCCCCGTTCCCCGGCGCGATGCCGCGGGCGCTCGGGATCGTCAGATCCGTGTTCGACGCGAACCACGGAACTCCGCGCGCAATGGCGTAACACGCCTCCGCGAACCGCCCCCACGGCAGCTCGGGCCCGCCATAGCCCTGCACCACCGCCACCGGGTCGTCGTCGGCCGACTCGACCGGCACGAGCCCCCGCTCCCGCAGCGCGACCCGCAGCCCCTCGCCACCGATCACCAGCACCCGCGCCCCGGCGGGCACCTGCTCACTGATCAGCCTGGCCACCGCCTGCGCGGACGTGATGACGTCCGAGGCACCCGTCGGTATCCCCAGCTCCGTCAGATGCTCGGCCACCACGTCCGGCGTACGCAGCGCGTTGTTCGTCACGTACGCCAGATGCATCCCGCCCCGGCTCGCCGCGCCCAGCGACTCCACAGCGTGCGCGATCGCGATCCCACCCGCATACACCACGCCGTCCAGGTCGAGCAGCGCCGTGTCGTACGCCTCGCTCAGGGGCGCATCACTGCCCTCGGGCCGCGTCCTGACGGTCTGGCTCATTACGCATCGCTCCTCGTTCGATCGCCTTCCCCCGATCATCCCGCACGGCGCTGACACACTTACGATGCATCAATGAACACTGCAGGTGGCGGGGACGTACCGGCGCACACGGGCCTTGACCTGGCCCCCTTCCAGGGCCTGCGCTACGACCCTGACCGCGTCGGCAGCCTCGCCGCGGTCACCTCACCGCCGTACGACGTGGTCGTGCGCCCGGACGGACTCCTCCATCTGGAGTCGGCGGACCCGCACAACATCGTGCGCCTCATACTGCCCCAGGCGGCCACCCCGGCGGCACGCACCAAGCAGGCGGCGGAGACCCTGCGCCGCTGGCTCGCCGAGGGCGTCCTGAGGACCGACACCGAGCCCGGCCTGTACGTCTACGAGCAGCGGGGCGGCGGGGTGCTCCAGCGCGGCCTCATAGGGGCGCTGCGCGTCTCGGAGCCCTCGGAGGGTGTGGTGCTGCCCCACGAGGACGTCATGCCGCACGTCGTCGCGGACCGTGCGGCTCTGATGCGCGCCACCTGCGCCAACCTCGAACCCCTGCTGCTCACCTACCGCGGCAACGGCTCCGAGACCGGTGCGACGGCCGTCGTCGAGCGCACCGTCGAACGCCTGCCACTGCTCGCCACCACCACGGAGGACGGTTTCAGCCACCGCCTGTGGTCGGTGACGGATCCCGACGCCCTTGCGGAGATCCGGGCCGACCTGGCCCGGCAACAGGCCCTGATCGCAGACGGCCACCACCGCTGGGCGACCTACGTGCGTCTACGCGCGGAGCACACCTCCCCGAGCCCGTGGGACTACGGCCTTGTCCTGCTGGTGGACACCGCCCGCTACCCGCTGAGGGTCCGGGCGATCCACCGCCTCCTGCACCGGCTCCCGGTCGCCGAGGCGCTGTCCGCCCTGGACGGCCTGTTCCGCGTGCGGGACCTGCACCTGCCGCTGCCCGAGGCCCTGGAGGTGCTGGCCGACGCCGCCTGCGCCGGCAACGCCTACCTCCTGGCCGGCGACGGCGCCTTCCACCTGGTCGACCAGCCGTCCCCGGACCTCCTGGCCCGTACGGTCCCGGCTGACCGCCCTCAGGCCTGGCGCACGCTGGACGCGACGGTCCTGCATGCCGCGCTCCTCGAACACGTCTGGCGCATCCCCGAGGACTCGCCGCAACACATCGCCTACATCCACGACACGGCCGCCACGGTAGAGAAGGCCGAGCGCGACGGCGGCACGGCGGTCCTGATGCACCCGGTCCGCGAGGAGGTCGTCCGCGCACTGGCCCGCCAGGGGGTGACGATGCCGCGCAAGTCGACGTCGTTCGGCCCGAAGCCGGCGTCGGGGCTGGTGCTGCGGGCGTTGGAGCTCTGACATGCGACAGGGCGGGACCCGCTGGGGTCCCGCCCTGTCTCGTCCCGGTGTCGCCGACCGGCGTCAGTCGTTGTCGTCGTCGTCCTCGGCCGCGTCGGGCTCGCTCTCGCTCTCGCCCTCGTCCAGGGCGTCGACGAACTCCACACCGTCCAGCTCGGCGAGCCGGTCGGAGGCGTCCGTGCTGCCGTCCCTGTCGGCCTCGACGGCCTTGGCGAACCACTCGCGCGCCTCGCCCTCCCGACCGGCGGCCAGCAGCGCGTCGGCGTACGCGTACCGCAGCCGCGCGGTCCACGGCTGGACGGAGTTGGACGCCAGCTCGGGGCTCTGCAGCGTCACGATCGCCGCGTCGAGCTGCCCCATGTCGCGGCGCGCACCGGCCGCCACCAGCCGCATCTCGACCTGACCGGCCTTGTCGAGCTTGTGGACCTCGGGCGCCCCGGCCATGTCCAGCGCCTTCTCGGGCCGGCCGAGACCACGCTCGCAGTCCGCCATGACGGGCCACAGGTCGACGGTGCCCGTCATACGCCGGGCGGCCCGGAACTCGGCAAGCGCCTCACTGTATTTCTGGTTGGCGTACGCGGCGAAGCCGGCCGCCTCGCGCACGGCGGCGACGCGTGACGCGAGGCGCAGCGCCACCTTCGAGTAGCCGTATGCGCCCTCCGGGTCCTCGTCGATGAGCCGGGCGACCATCACCAGGTTCTTGGCGACGTCCTCGGCGAGCGTCTTGGGCAGGCTCTGCAGCTCCTGCCGTACGTCCTTGTCGATCTCCTCGCCGGTGACGTCCTCGGGGATCGGCAGCCGCTTGATCGGCTCACGGTCCCGGTCCCGCTCATCGCGGAACCGGCCACCACCGCGCCGGTCGTCACCACGCCGGTCGTCGCGGCCACGGAACCCTCCGGGACGCCCACCGCGGTCGTCACGCCCACGGAAGCCACCGGGACGCCCACCGCGATCGTCACGCCCACGGAAACCGCCGCGGTCGGAACGGCTGTCGTCGCGGCGCTGACCGCGGTCCGAGCGGCTGTCGTCACGACGGAAGCCACGATCGTCGCCGCGGTCGTCACGGCGGTGACCACGGTCCGAGCGGCTGTCGTCACGGCGGAAGCCACGATCGTCGCCGCGGTCGTCACGGCGGTAGCCACGATCGTCGCCGCGGTCGTCACGGCGGTAGCCACGATCGTCGCGGCTGTCGTCACGGCGCGGGCCGGACGGCCGGTCGTCACGACGGTCATCCCGACGGAATCCGCCTCGGTCGCCGTCACGGCGGTCGTCACGACGATCGTCGCGACGGTCATCCCGCCGGTCGTCACGACGTCCGTAGCCGCCTCGATCGTCACGACGGCCGTGACCACCGCGCTGGTCGTCACGACGGAAGCCGCGGTCATCCCGGCGGCCGTAGCCACCACGGTCGTCATCCCGGCGGCCGTAGCCACCACGGTCGTCATCCCGGCGGCCGTAGCCACCACGGTCGTCGTCCCGGCGGCCGTAGCCACCACGGTCGTCATCCCGGCGGCCGTAGCCACCACGGTCGTCGTCCCGGCGGCCGTAGCCACCACGGTCGTCATCCCGGCGGCCGTAGCCACCACGGTCGTCATCCCGGCGGGGGTATCCGCCACGGTCGTCGTCCCGACGGCCGTGCCCGCCACGGTCGTCGTCTCGACGGAAGGAGGGGCGGTCGCCCTCGCGGCGGAAGCCCCGGTCGCGGTCGTCACGGCGCGGGCCGGACGAGCGGTCGTCACGGCGGAAGGAAGGACGTCCACCACGGTCGCGGTCGTCCCGGCTACGGAATCCGCCTCGGTCGCCCCTGTCGCTCTTGTCGCCGCGGTCGCCGACCCGGCGGTCGTCTCCACGGCGATCGTCGCGCCGCCCGTAGCCTCCACGGTCGTCGCCGCGGCGCGGGCCGCCGCGGTAGCCGCCACGGTCACCACTGTCCCGGCGGCGCTGGTCGCGCTCAGGACGCTCGTCGGGAGAGTTGGTGGACATGGGTGACTCCTGTCTTCGGTACCGCAAAATCATTGTCGCGCAGCCGGGTACCCGGCGCGCCCGGGGAAAACGAAAAAGGACCCTTGGTCCCAGCATGTCGCTGGGACCAAGGGTCCTCCAAAGATTGTTCGGCGGCGTCCTACTCTCCCACAGGGTCCCCCCTGCAGTACCATCGGCGCTGTAAGGCTTAGCTTCCGGGTTCGGAATGTAACCGGGCGTTTCCCTCACGCTATGGCCACCGAAACCCTAATGGTTTCGAGCGAACAAGCACACTCTTCAGTTGTCTGTTCTACTCAAAGCCGGCAACCGTTCGTTGCCTCAGAACTGACAGTGGACGCGAGCAACTGAGGACAAGCCCTCGGCCTATTAGTACCAGTCACCTCCACCCGTTACCGGGCTTCCAGACCTGGCCTATCAACCCAGTCGTCTACTGGGAGCCTTACCCCATCAAGTGGGTGGGAGTCCTCATCTCGAAGCAGGCTTCCCGCTTAGATGCTTTCAGCGGTTATCCCTCCCGAACGTAGCCAACCAGCCATGCCCTTGGCAGAACAACTGGCACACCAGAGGTTCGTCCGTCCCGGTCCTCTCGTACTAGGGACAGCCCTTCTCAAGACTCCTACGCGCACAGCGGATAGGGACCGAACTGTCTCACGACGTTCTAAACCCAGCTCGCGTACCGCTTTAATGGGCGAACAGCCCAACCCTTGGGACCGACTCCAGCCCCAGGATGCGACGAGCCGACATCGAGGTGCCAAACCATCCCGTCGATATGGACTCTTGGGGAAGATCAGCCTGTTATCCCCGGGGTACCTTTTATCCGTTGAGCGACGGCGCTTCCACAAGCCACCGCCGGATCACTAGTCCCGACTTTCGTCCCTGCTCGACCCGTCGGTCTCACAGTCAAGCTCCCTTGTGCACTTACACTCAACACCTGATTGCCAACCAGGCTGAGGGAACCTTTGGGCGCCTCCGTTACCCTTTAGGAGGCAACCGCCCCAGTTAAACTACCCATCAGACACTGTCCCCGATCCGGATCACGGACCCGGGTTAGACATCCAGCACGACCAGACTGGTATTTCAACGACGACTCCACCCGAACTGGCGTCCAGGCTTCACAGTCTCCCAGCTATCCTACACAAGCCGAACCGAACACCAATATCAAACTGTAGTAAAGGTCCCGGGGTCTTTCCGTCCTGCTGCGCGAAACGAGCATCTTTACTCGTAGTGCAATTTCACCGGGCCTATGGTTGAGACAGTCGAGAAGTCGTTACGCCATTCGTGCAGGTCGGAACTTACCCGACAAGGAATTTCGCTACCTTAGGATGGTTATAGTTACCACCGCCGTTTACTGGCGCTTAAGTTCTCAGCTTCGCCCACCCGAAAGTGAGCTAACCGGTCCCCTTAACGTTCCAGCACCGGGCAGGCGTCAGTCCGTATACATCGCCTTACGGCTTCGCACGGACCTGTGTTTTTAGTAAACAGTCGCTTCTCGCTGGTCTCTGCGGCCACCCCCAGCTCAGGAAGCAAGTTCCCTCACCAGACGTGGCCCCCTTCTCCCGAAGTTACGGGGGCATTTTGCCGAATTCCTTAACCATAGTTCACCCGAACGCCTCGGTATTCTCTACCTGACCACCTGAGTCGGTTTAGGGTACGGGCCGCCATGAAACTCGCTAGAGGCTTTTCTCGACAGCATAGGATCATCCACTTCACCACAATCGGCTCGGCATCAGGTCTCAGCCACAAGGTGTGCGGATTTGCCTACACACCGGCCTACACCCTTACCCCGGGACAACCACCGCCCGGGATGGACTACCTTCCTGCGTCACCCCATCACTCACCTACTAACCGCTTGGTCCGGCGGCTCCACCACTCCCCTCAACTCCGAAGAGATCAGGGCGGCTTCACGGCCTTAGCATCACGATGCTCGATGTTTGACGCTTCACAGCGGGTACCGGAATATCAACCGGTTATCCATCGACTACGCCTGTCGGCCTCGCCTTAGGTCCCGACTTACCCTGGGCAGATCAGCTTGACCCAGGAACCCTTAGTCAATCGGCGCACACGTTTCTCACGTGTGAATCGCTACTCATGCCTGCATTCTCACTCGTCAACCGTCCACAACTACCTTCCGGCGCTGCTTCACCCGGCAGACGACGCTCCCCTACCCATCACAGCCTCCGTTGGGAGTACATGCTGCAATGACACGACTTCGGCGGTACGCTTGAGCCCCGCTACATTGTCGGCGCGGAATCACTAGACCAGTGAGCTATTACGCACTCTTTCAAGGGTGGCTGCTTCTAAGCCAACCTCCTGGTTGTCTGTGCGACTCCACATCCTTTCCCACTTAGCGTACGCTTAGGGGCCTTAGTCGATGCTCTGGGCTGTTTCCTCTCGACCATGGAGCTTATCCCCCACAGTCTCACTGCCGCGCTCTCACTTACCGGCATTCGGAGTTTGGCTAAGGTCAGTAACCCGGTAGGGCCCATCGCCTATCCAGTGCTCTACCTCCGGCAAGAAACACACGACGCTGCACCTAAATGCATTTCGGGGAGAACCAGCTATCACGGAGTTTGATTGGCCTTTCACCCCTAACCACAGGTCATCCCCCAGGTTTTCAACCCTGGTGGGTTCGGTCCTCCACGAAGTCTTACCTCCGCTTCAACCTGCCCATGGCTAGATCACTCCGCTTCGGGTCTTGAGCGTGCTACTCCAGCGCCCTATTCGGACTCGCTTTCGCTACGGCTACCCCACACGGGTTAACCTCGCAACACACCGCAAACTCGCAGGCTCATTCTTCAAAAGGCACGCAGTCACGAGACACCAGCAAGCTGATGTCCGACGCTCCCACGGCTTGTAGGCACACGGTTTCAGGTACTATTTCACTCCCCTCCCGGGGTACTTTTCACCATTCCCTCACGGTACTATCCGCTATCGGTCACCAGGGAATATTTAGGCTTAGCGGGTGGTCCCGCCAGATTCACACGGGATTTCTCGGGCCCCGTGCTACTTGGGTGTCTCTCAAGCAAGCCGCTGACATTTCGACTACGGGGGTCTTACCCTCTACGCCGGACCTTTCGCATGTCCTTCGTCTACATCAACGGTTTCTGACTCGCCCTACGGCCGGCAGACCGTAGAAGAGAGATCCCACAACCCCCAAACGCAACCCCTGCCGGGTCTCACACGCTTGAGGTTTAGCCTCATCCAGTTTCGCTCGCCACTACTCCCGGAATCACGGTTGTTTTCTCTTCCTGCGGGTACTGAGATGTTTCACTTCCCCGCGTTCCCTCCACACTGCCTATGTGTTCAGCAGTGGGTGACAGCCCATGACGACTGCCGGGTTTCCCCATTCGGAAACCCCCGGATCAAAGCCTGGTTGACGACTCCCCGGGGACTATCGCGGCCTCCCACGTCCTTCATCGGTTCCTGGTGCCAAGGCATCCACCGTGCGCCCTTAAAAACTTGGCCACAGATGCTCGCGTCCACTGTGCAGTTCTCAAACAACGACCAACCACCCATCACCCTGCCGAAAAACAGCAAGTTCACTGGGGCCGGCATCGAAGGACGACCAAACGGCCGCACCCTCAGACACCCAACAGCGTGCCCGACACGATCAGCCGACCAGATCAGCGTTCCACGCCCCGAGAGGCAGTACTAGCGCCTGATCCATCCTGAATCATGCCGAGTAGTCAACGTTCCACCCATGAGCAACCAGCATCAGACGTTCGCCGATGTACTGGCCCCTGACCAGCCGAAGCTAGTGAGAAGTGCTCCTTAGAAAGGAGGTGATCCAGCCGCACCTTCCGGTACGGCTACCTTGTTACGACTTCGTCCCAATCGCCAGTCCCACCTTCGACAGCTCCCTCCCACAAGGGGTTGGGCCACCGGCTTCGGGTGTTACCGACTTTCGTGACGTGACGGGCGGTGTGTACAAGGCCCGGGAACGTATTCACCGCAGCACTGCTGATCTGCGATTACTAGCGACTCCGACTTCATGGGGTCGAGTTGCAGACCCCAATCCGAACTGAGACCGGCTTTTTGAGATTCGCTCCACCTCACGGTATCGCAGCTCTTTGTACCGGCCATTGTAGCACGTGTGCAGCCCAAGACATAAGGGGCATGATGACTTGACGTCGTCCCCACCTTCCTCCGAGTTGACCCCGGCGGTCTCCCGTGAGTCCCCAGCACCACAAGGGCCTGCTGGCAACACGGGACAAGGGTTGCGCTCGTTGCGGGACTTAACCCAACATCTCACGACACGAGCTGACGACAGCCATGCACCACCTGTACACCGACCACAAGGGGGGCACTATCTCTAATGCTTTCCGGTGTATGTCAAGCCTTGGTAAGGTTCTTCGCGTTGCGTCGAATTAAGCCACATGCTCCGCCGCTTGTGCGGGCCCCCGTCAATTCCTTTGAGTTTTAGCCTTGCGGCCGTACTCCCCAGGCGGGGCACTTAATGCGTTAGCTGCGGCACGGACGACGTGGAATGTCGCCCACACCTAGTGCCCACCGTTTACGGCGTGGACTACCAGGGTATCTAATCCTGTTCGCTCCCCACGCTTTCGCTCCTCAGCGTCAGTATCGGCCCAGAGATCCGCCTTCGCCACCGGTGTTCCTCCTGATATCTGCGCATTTCACCGCTACACCAGGAATTCCGATCTCCCCTACCGAACTCTAGCTAGCCCGTATCGAATGCAGACCCGGGGTTAAGCCCCGGGCTTTCACACCCGACGTGACAAGCCGCCTACGAGCTCTTTACGCCCAATAATTCCGGACAACGCTTGCGCCCTACGTATTACCGCGGCTGCTGGCACGTAGTTAGCCGGCGCTTCTTCTGCAGGTACCGTCACTTGCGCTTCTTCCCTGCTGAAAGAGGTTTACAACCCGAAGGCCGTCATCCCTCACGCGGCGTCGCTGCATCAGGCTTTCGCCCATTGTGCAATATTCCCCACTGCTGCCTCCCGTAGGAGTCTGGGCCGTGTCTCAGTCCCAGTGTGGCCGGTCGCCCTCTCAGGCCGGCTACCCGTCGTCGCCTTGGTGAGCCGTTACCTCACCAACAAGCTGATAGGCCGCGGGCTCATCCTGCACCGCCGGAGCTTTCCACACGCATCAGATGCCTGAGCGTGTCGTATCCGGTATTAGACCCCGTTTCCAGGGCTTGTCCCAGAGTGCAGGGCAGATTGCCCACGTGTTACTCACCCGTTCGCCACTAATCCACCCCGAAGGGCTTCATCGTTCGACTTGCATGTGTTAAGCACGCCGCCAGCGTTCGTCCTGAGCCAGGATCAAACTCTCCGTGAATGTTTTCCCGTGATCGGGATCAACACCACGAGAGCGGAACCAAGAGGAGGAATAATCCCCTCGGTTCACAGCGTCCTCGCTGTGTGTTTTTCAAAGGAACCTCGTCACCGGAAGGATCCGGTAGACGGGGTATCAACATATCTGGCGTTGACTTTTGGCACGCTGTTGAGTTCTCAAGGAACGGACGCTTCCTTTGTACTCACCGGAGAGACTTGCTCTCTCGGCTTTCCTCCGGGCGCTTCCCTTCGGTGTTTCCGACTCTATCAGATCTTTTCTCGATCCGATTCCCGGCCGGCGGGATTGTCTTGGGTCCGGGCTTTTCGGCCCCGGCCTTTCGACATTCACTACGTTAGCCGATTCCCGTCGTAACTCATAATCGAGTCTCCGAGTTCGAATTCCAGGCATGCGGGCACACCGAAATCCGCCCTCTGAGAGGGAGTCGCAGGTAGTGGGTTGGCCGCTTCGGCTGCTGGCTGAACGCCGTAACCGTTCCAGCGGCTCGGGATACATTACGCATCCTCCAGGGACGCGTCAACTTCGGCGCCGTCGGGGCGTGTGCGCCCGATAGGGGCTCACCGTCGGGTCGTTGGCGACCCAGAAGCGCCACGGATGGACGGCTCCGTCGCCGGCGACGCCGGCGACGCCGGTGCGCGGGCCGCTTCGTACCTGGTCAGGGGGCACCGGCGTGCCGGTCAGGATGCGCAGTGGGGTTTCGCCCGTGGTGCAGGCGTCCGTGCCGTCCAGGGCGCGGTCCACTCCCAGGGCCGTGGCCAGGCGGGCGGGGCCTTTGGCTAGTTCTTTGTCGTTCCGGGCCGAGAGTCGACGCTTCCGAGCGAGCTCGGCGCCCTCGATGATCTCGCCGGCGCGGAGCAGCACGGCACTCGCCCTGCCGACGGGTCCGCACACCAGGTTCATGCAGTGCCACATGCCGTAGGTGAAGTAGACGTACACATGACCGGGGGGACCGAACATCACGTCGTTGCGGGGTGTGCGGCCGCGATAGGCGTGGGAGCCGGGGTCGTTCGGGCCGTCGTACGCCTCCACCTCCGTGAGGCGCAGCGCGATCGGACCGTCCGGTGTGGTGCGGACGAGGATGCGCCCCAGGAGGTCGGGCGCGACCTCGAGTACAGGCCGGTCGAAGAACTCCCTGGGGAGGGGCGTACGGTCGGGGGTCGCGATCATGTCGTACGAGCGTAGTCCAGACGGGTGTGTGCCCAAGGGTGGTCGAGGGACCTCGTCCTTGGAAGGGTTGGGAGAGTAGGGGCGCGGAACCGGCTCCTGGCCGTATCGCGTGTCTACGGATCCACGGATCGGACGGATATACGGGGCTACGGGTCAAGACGTTGCCCGGGAGGGAACATTTCATGGGGTTCAAGCGGCTGCTCGCGAGCCTGGGAGCCGGCGGCGCGTCGGTCGAGACGGTGCTGACCGAGGTCAATGTCGTGCCGGGCGGTGTCGTCCAGGGCGAGGTGCGGATCCAGGGCGGGTCCGTCAACCAGGCGATCGAGGGCCTGAACGTCGGTCTGCAGGCCAAGGTCGAGGTCGAGAGCGGCGACGAGGAGTACCGGCAGAACATCGAGTTCACGAAGGTCCGGCTCGGTGGTGCCTTCGAGCTCCAGGCGGGCGCAGTGCACGCCGTGCCGTTCGGGCTGGAGATTCCCTGGGAGACCCCCGTCACCATGATCGACGGGCAGGCGCTGCGCGGGATGCACATCGGGGTGACGACCGAGCTGGAGATCGCGCGGGCCGTGGACTCGACCGACCTGGATCCGATCAACGTGCATCCGCTGCCCGCGCAGAAGGCGATCCTGGACGCGTTCATCCAGCTGGGCTTCCGCTTCAAGACCGCGGACATGGAGCGCGGGCACATCCGGGGTACGCGGCAGACGCTGCCGTTCTACCAGGAGATCGAGTTCTTCCCGCCGTCTCAGTACCGCGGTCTCAACCAGGTCGAGTTGAGCTTCGTCGCCGACGGGTACGAGATGGACGTCATCCTGGAGATGGACAAGAAGCCGGGGCTGTTCAGTGAGGGCAGCGACTCGTACCGGGCCTTCAAGGTCGGCCTGAACGACTTCCAGGGCACCGACTGGGCCGCATACCTCCATCAGTGGCTGTCGGAGGTCGGCAGCAAGCGCAGCTGGTTCTAGGCTCGGAACTGGAATCGGTTGATCCACTGACTTGGAGGTACCGAGGTGACCGAGCTCAAGAGGCCGCCGCTGCCGCATGACTTCCATCCGCCCGTGCCGTCGTTCACGGTGACGAGCGAGGACGTCGAGCCGGGTGTCAGGCTCAAGGACGCTCAGGTCCACTCGGCCGGGAACACCTCGCCCCAGTTGCGCTGGGAAGGTTTCCCGCCGGAGACCAAGAGCTTCGCCGTGACCTGCTACGACCCCGACGCCCCGACGGGGAGCGGGTTCTGGCACTGGGTCCTGTTCGACATCCCGGCCTCGGCCACCGAGCTGCCGGCGGGCGCG
This sequence comes from Streptomyces cynarae, assembly GCF_025642135.1. NCBI lineage: Bacteria > Bacillati > Actinomycetota > Actinomycetes > Kitasatosporales > Streptomycetaceae > Streptomyces > Streptomyces cynarae. The sequence continues at coordinate 2,115,661 of NZ_CP106793.1, forward strand.
GGCGGCGGGAAGTTCGAAGGGCTGCCCGAGGGCGCGGTGCACGCGCGCAACGACTACGGGACGAAGGACTTCGGCGGTGCCGCGCCGCCGCCCGGGGACGGGCCGCACCGGTATGTGTTCACGGTGTACGCCGTGGACCGGGAGAAGCTCGGTCCGGACTCGGACGCCTCTCCTGCCGTGGTCGGTTTCAACCTGCGGTTCCACACGCTGGCGCGCGCGCAGCTCATCGGTGAGTACGAGAATCCGGCCGAGGGCTGAACTCGGGCCCCCGTAAAACTGACGTTCATTGAACGTTTGCCCGCCTCTGGTCTTGGAAGTGATCAGAGGCGGGCATTTTTTATTGCGTTGTCCATCTCGGCGTGCCCGGCCAGAGTTGATCCAGCCCGCCACGGGGTGGGCAGGTGCACACAGGAGGTGGGCTGGATGCGTGACACGCTGGTGCTGAACGCGAGCTTCGAGCCGCTGTCGACGGTGACGCTGAACCGAGCCGTCGTTCTGGTGCTGCAGGCCAAGGCCGTCGTCGAGCAGGCCCACCCCGAACTCCGGATGCGGGGCGCCGATGTGGACATACCGGCGCCCCGGGTCATCAGGCTCTGCAGATACGTACGGGTGCCGTTCCGAAGACAAGCCCCATGGTCGAGGCGGGGTGTCCTCGTGCGGGACCGGCACAGGTGTGCCTACTGCGGGAGGCGGGCGACGACCGTGGACCACGTGCTGCCGCGGTCGCAGGGTGGTGGCGACACCTGGCTCAACACGGTCGCCGCGTGTGCCGAGGACAACCACCGCAAGGCGAACCGGACTCCGGAGGAGGCAGGGATGAGGCTGCTGCGGCAGCCGTTCGAGCCGACGCCGGCCGACGCGATGCTGCTGGCCCTCGGTCAGGACGACTTGGAGGCGCTGCCGGAGTGGCTGTCGCAGAGCGCGGCGTAAGCCGTTCAGAGACGTGAGCTGGGGCCCGCCTTCCGGGAAGGCGGGCCCCAGCTCGTGTGAGGACCGTGACGCCGTGTCAGTCGATGGAAGGCTTCTCGCGGCGTTCGGTGTTCGTGCCGCCGCTGTTGGTGGAGGACGAGCCGGAGGAGCCGCCGTTGCCACCCGAACCGCCTGCCAGAGGGCCGAAGTTGCCCATGGCGCCGGACAGGCCCTTGAGGGCGTCACCGATCTCGCTGGGGACGATCCAGAGCTTGTTGGCGTCGCCTTCGGCGATCTTCGGGAGCATCTGCAGGTACTGGTAGGACAGCAGCTTCTGGTCCGGGTCACCGGCGTGGATCGCCTCGAAGACCGTACGAACGGCCTGGGCCTCGCCCTCGGCGCGCAGCGCGGCGGCCTTGGCCTCACCCTCGGCCTTGAGGATCGCGGACTGCTTCTCGCCCTCCGCGGTGAGGATGGCGGCCTGGCGCGTACCTTCGGCGGTGAGGATCGCGGCGCGCTTGTCGCGGTCGGCACGCATCTGCTTCTCCATCGAGTCCTGGATGGAGGTCGGGGGCTCGATCGCCTTCAGCTCGACGCGGTTGACGCGGATGCCCCACTTGCCGGTGGCCTCGTCGAGGACGCCGCGCAGGGCCGCGTTGATCTCCTCACGGGAGGTCAGGGTGCGCTCGAGGTCCATGCCACCGATGATGTTGCGCAGGGTGGTGACGGTGAGCTGCTCGATGGCCTGGATGTAGCTGGCGACCTCGTAGGTGGCGGCCCGGGCGTCGGTCACCTGGTAGTAGATGACGGTGTCGATGTTGACGACCAGGTTGTCCTGGGTGATCACCGGCTGCGGTGGGAACGGTACGACCTGTTCGCGCAGGTCGATGCGGTTGCGGATGGAGTCGATGAACGGGACCACGATGTTCAGGCCCGCGTTCAGTGTCCGTGTGTAGCGGCCGAAGCGCTCGACGATGGCCGCGCTCGCCTGGGGGATGACCTGGATCGTCTTGATCAGGGCGATGAAGACCAACACCACCAGAATGATCAGGACGATGACGACCGGTCCCATCGTGATTCCCTGCTTCCTTCTCCGCCTCGGCGCCTGTGGGATCTTACGGTTGTTGAAGATCTTGCTGGTCGAGTGTGACAGACCGTCGCGTACCTCGTGGGCTGTTCGGCGCAGTTGCGTCCTTCGAGGTCACATGATGATCGCCGTGGCCCCGTCGATGTCCACGACGTCGACTTCCTGGCCCACGTCGTAGGCGAGTTCGCCGTTGAGCGGTCGGGCCGACCAGACCTCACCGGCGAGCTTGATGCGGCCGCCGCTCGCGTCGACCCGCTCGAGGACGACGGCCTGCCTGCCCTTCAAGGCCTCGATGCCTGTGGCGAGTTGGGGTCGCTGGGCGCTGTGCCGGGCCGCGATGGGCCGGACCACGGCGATGAGCGCGACCGAGACGACGGCGAACACGGCGACCTGGAAGACCGCGTCGCCGCCGAGACCGTCGATCACCGCCGCCGCGATGGCGCCCACCGCCAGCATCCCGAGCTCCGGCATCGCGGTGATCACGAGTCCGATGCCGAGCGCTGCCGCGCCGATCAGCCACCACACCCACGCGTCGATGTCCACACGGTCATGGTAGGACCGCCGGCACGACCGCGGACAGGGCGCAGAGTGCGGCGTAGGCGGCTTCTTACCGAGGTTTGCGCGGGTCAGGACAGGGGCAGGCCCACGGCCGTCCAGCGCTCGCCGACCTGCTCGACGACGAGCGGGAGGCCGAAGCAGAGCGAGAGGTTGCGCGAGGTCAGCTCGAGCTCCAGCGGGCCGGCGGCGAGCACCTTGCCCTGGCGGATCATCAGGACGTGGGTGAAGCCGGGGGCGATCTCCTCGACGTGGTGCGTGACCATGATCATGGACGGGGCGATCGGGTCGCGAGCGAGGCGGCCGAGGCGGCGTACGAGGTCCTCGCGGCCGCCGAGGTCGAGGCCGGCGGCGGGCTCGTCCAGGAGCAGCAGCTCGGGGTCGGACATCAGGGCGCGGGCGATGAGGGTGCGCTTGCGCTCGCCCTCGGAGAGGGTGCCGAACTTGCGGTCGAGGTAGTCGCTCATGCCGAGGCGGTCGAGGAAGGCGCGGGCGCGCTGCTCGTCGACGTCCTCGTACTCCTCCTGCCAGCCGGCGGTCATGCCGTACGCGGCGGTCAGCACGGTCTGCAGGACGGTCTGGCGCTTGGGGAGCTTGTCGGCCATGGCGATGCCGGCCATGCCGATGCGGGGGCGCAGTTCGAAGACGTCGGTGCCGGGCTTGCCGAGGGTCTCGCCGAGGATGGTGGCGGTGCCCTTGCTGGGGTAGAGGTAGCTGGAGGCGACGTTCAGGAGGGTGGTCTTGCCGGCGCCGTTGGGGCCGAGGATGACCCAGCGCTCGCCTTCCTTGACCGACCAGGAGACCTGGTCCACCAGAGCCCGGCCCTCGCGGACCACGGATACGTCCTGAAGCTCCAGAACATCGCTCATGAGCGCGTTGTCTCCCCTTGCAGTGTGGCCTGTGTCGGCTCTCGCGTACGCCTGTGGGCGCGGTCCGCCACGCCGGTGGGCGCAGCCCCCCAAGAAATCTACGCCACCGGTCACCCGGCCTATTCCATAGGTCGGCTCCTTAGGGTGGGGGCATGCTCTCGGAACCACGCTCAGGACGGCTGGCCGCATGGGGAAATGCCCTTTTGGCCGGACTTGTTTCGCCGGACGACGCCGCGTCCGCCATCGTCGGGGAGGATGCGGTGCACCGGGTGGAGGGGCTGCCGGGTGAGTCGGCGCCCGTCGGTCTCACGCTCGCGCTGGGGCGGCTGCGCACGCTCGGGGTGACCGGGCTGCGGGTGGCGCTGCCCGCGCCGGGGCATCCGCTGGGGTTGAGCGGGCCGCCGGAGTTCAATGCGCGGGCGCTGGACGCCGAGGAGGCGGTGGTCTGCTACGGGGCCGCCTTCGGGCTGGTGCCTTCGGTGGCCGAGGCGGGGCCGGAGGGCGATCTGCATGTGGAGGTCGTCTGGCAGTGTCTGCCCGTGCGGGAGGCGCCGCCCGCCGATGTGCCGTCGCTCGGGGAGGCCGAGCGGGAGCTGGCGGAGGCGCTGCGCGAGGCGACGGGGGTGTTGTCGCGGCTGGACGTGGCGGGGTCGGGGCCGGCGGCGGAGGCGGCGATCGACGCGTACCGGGCGCGGGCCGAGGCGGGCCGGGAGGTGCTGGCGCCGGGGTATCCGCCGCGGGCGGTGCGAGTGCTGGAGATGGCCCAGCGGGTGGCTTTGCTGCTGTCGCTGGCGCACGAGAACGGGCACGGCGGGGCGGTGAGCGCCTCGGAGATGGCGGCGCGCGCGCAGGCGCTGCGGCCGGTGGAGCGGACGGCCCGGCGGGCGCAGGTCGCGGCGTACAACTCCGTTGTGGAGCAGCGGGAGCGGGGGTGACCGCCGAGTTGGTCGCTGCCCGGGGGTGGGGTGGCCGTCCCTGGGGCTGCGACCCAGACTCCCCTCGGCCTGAACGGCCTCGTCCTCAAACGCCGGACGGGCTGACATCGCCCGGCCTCGGCCAAAGGGGGCGGGCAAGAGGCGTGACGACAGCGGTTCCTTGCTGCCCCAGGTCAGGTCACCGTCCCTCGGGGCCGCGCCCCCAGACTCCCCTCGGCCTGAACGGACTCGTCCTCAAACGCCGGACAGGCTGACATCGCCTGCCCTCGGCCAAAGGGGGCGGGCAAGAGGCGTGACGACGACGGTTCCTTGCTGCCCCAGGTCAGGTCACCGTCCCTCGGGGCCGCGCCCCCAGACTCCCCTCGGCCTGAACGGACTCGTCCTCAAACGCCGGACAGGCTGACATCGCCTGCCCTCGGCCAAAGGGGGCGGGCAAGAGGCGTGACGACGACGGTTCCTTGCTGCCCCAGGTCAGGTCACCGTCCCTCGGGGCCGCGCCCCCAGAAAATCGCCTGGCCTCGGCTGCGAGCAGAGGACACATCGGCCTCCCGGACGTGTGTCCGGGAGGCCGGGGAGGCAGGTGTCGGGCCTCAGGGCTCAGTGGTTGAGGCCCAGGTTGCCGAAGGCCGGGTTCAGGGCGCCGATCACGTTGACCGTGTTGCCGACCACGTTCACCGGGACGTGGACCGGGGCCTGGATGACGTTGCCGGAGATGACGCCCGGGGAGCCCACCGCCTTGCCGTCGGCGTGCGCCGAGTGGGCGGAGGCCATGCCCGTGCCGGCGGCGAGCAGACCGCCGGCCACCATCGTCACGGCTGCGGCCTTCTTCAGGTTCTTCACTTCCGAGTCCTCCTTGCGATCACTGCGGCAGGTCCGCAGCACGCCTTGGAGAACGGCCGAGATCCACTGAGGGTGCGCCACCCGGGTGACATACACCCGACGGTATGAAGATCCGCTCAGCCGTTAACGCCGTGCCGTACCGCCCACAGCGCCGCCTGCGTACGGTCGGCCAGGTCCAGCTTCATCAGGATGTTCGAGACGTGGGTCTTGACCGTCTTCTCGGACAGCACCAGGGCACGGGCGATCTCGCGGTTGGAGCGGCCGTCCGCGATCAGGGCCAGCACCTCCCGTTCCCGCTCGGTGAGTGATCCCGCTCTGCCCTGGCTCGCGCCCGCCTCCTCCTGGGACAGCAGTGCTCCCGCGACCTCCGGCTGGAGGAGGATGTGGCCCGCGTTCACCGAGCGGATGGCTCCGGCGAGCGCGTCGGGGTCCACGTCCTTGTACACGTACCCGGCGGCGCCCGCGCGCAGTGCGGGCACCACCGTGCGCTGCTCGGTGAAGCTGGTGACGATCAGCACGCGCGCGGGGTTGTCGAGTTCGCGGAGCTTGCGCAGCGCTTCGATGCCGTCCATCCCCGGCATCTTGACGTCCATGAGAACCACGTCCGGGTGCAGTTCCTGGGCGCGGGCGACCCCCTCGGCGCCGTCGGAGGCCTCTCCCACGACCTCGATGTCGTCCTGTACCTCCAGGAAGGTGCGCAGTCCGCGGCGGACCACCTGGTGGTCGTCGACGAGCAGCACCTTGATTGCGTCAGCCACCAGGGACCTCCATCTCGATCGTGGTGCCCTTCCCGGGCTCCGATTCCACGGTCAGCGCGCCGCCGACCCCGCTCGCCCGGTCGCGCATGGAGACCAGGCCGAGGTGGCGCCCCGCCCGGCGTATCGCCCGGGGGTCGAATCCACTGCCGTCGTCCATGACGCGCAGCACGGCGCCCGGGCCGCGCTTCTCCAGGGTGACGTCGACCCGCTCGGCCCCCGAGTGCCGCAGCGCGTTGTGCAGGGCCTCCTGGGCGACGCGCAGCAGTGCCTCCTCCTGGGCGGCCGGCAGGGCCCGTACGCCACGGGTGGAGAAGGTCACGCGTGCGGTGTGGGCCCGGTCCAGGACCTGGACCTGGGTGCGCAGGGTGGCGATCAGGCCGTCCTCGTCGAGAGCCGCCGGGCGCAACTCGACGACGGCGGCGCGCAGTTCGTCGACGGCCTCCGCGGCGAGCGCCGCCACCTGCTGCAGCTCGCCCTTGGCCCGTCCGGGGTCGCGGTCGACCAGGGCGGCCGCCGCCTGGGCGGTCAGGCGCAGGGAGAAGAGCTTCTGGCTGACCGCATCGTGCAGTTCGTGCGCCAGCCGTGAGCGCTCCTCGGCGATGGTCAGCTCGCGGCTGCGCTCGTACAGCCGGGCGTTGGTGAGGGCGATCGCGGCGTGCTGGGCGAGGATCGACAGCAGTTCCTCGTCGTCCTCGGTGAAGCCGCAGCCGCCCTCCGGTTTCGGGCACTTCTTGTTCGCGAGGAACAGCGCGCCGATGATCTCGTCGCCGTCGCGGATGGGCAGGCCCAGGAAGTCGGACATCTCGGGGTGGGCGCTCGGCCAGCCCTCGAAGCGGGGGTCCTCGCGGACGTCGGCGAGCCGCTCCGGCTTCGCCTCGTGCAGCATCGCGGCGAGGATGCCGTGCTGGCGTGGTAGCGGGCCGATGGCCTTCCACTGCTCGTCGGAGACGCCGTCCACGACGAACTGGGCGAAGCCGCCGTGGTCGTCCGGGACGCCGAGCGCCGCGTACTCCGCGTCGAGCAGCTCGCGGGCCGAGGCGACGATCGTCTTCAGGACGTCGCGCACCTCGAGGTGCCTGCTCATGGCCAGCAGCGCGGTGCTGACCGCGTACAGGCCCGACCGGGGTCCATGGCTCATGACGTCACCGTACCGGTGAGGTGTGACAGTGCGTATCCGACGAGTGGCGGCCGTGCCTGGTCCGCCGGCCCTAGGGCCAAGGGCCCGGGTTCTCTGCGGCCCGCGTCCGAGGCGGCCGGGCGGATGCCGTTCCTACGGTGAGGCCACTGCCGAGCACCGGCGGTCACGGAACCAAGGGGGCGGTCATCATGCCGGTTGCGATCATCACAGGGGCTTCGAAGGGGCTGGGGCGGGCGCTCGGCGCGGCGCTGGCGCGGCGCGGCTGGGATCTGGTGCTGGACGCCAGGACCGCGCCCGTCCTGGTGGAGACGGCGCAGGTGCTGGCCGGGCTCGGGACCCGCGTGGAGGCCCTGCCGGGGGACGTCACGGACGCCGCGCACCGCGCGGACCTGGTGGCGGCGGCCCGGAAGCTGGGCGGCCTCGATCTGCTGGTGCACAACGCGAGCGCGCTCGGCGCGGAGCCGCTCGTACGGTTGGAGTCGTTGGCCCTGGACGGGCTGCGGCGGGCGCTGGAGGTGAACGCGGTCGCCGCGCTGGGCCTGGTGCAGGAGGCGCTGCCGCTGCTGCGGGCGTCGGCCGCGGGCACGGTGATCGCGGTCAGCTCGGACGCGGCGGCCGAGGCGTACGAGACGTGGGGCGGGTACGGGGCGTCCAAGGCGGCGCTCGGCGCTGGACCATCTGGCGGCGGTGCTCGGCGCGGAGGAGCCGGGGCTGCGGGTGTGGGCGGTCGATCCCGGGGACATGGCGACGGACCTGTACGCGGCGGCCGTACCGGACGACGCCGGTGCGCGGCCGGCGCCGGAAAGCGTGGTGCCCGCGTTCCTGCGGCTGCTGGACGAGCGTCCGGCGAGCGGTCGCTACGCTGCGCCGTCCCTGCTGGAGGCACGGTGAGCACGGCGCTGAGGATTCCTCAGGAGCTGTCGGCGCGTGTTCCGGCCGAGCAGCGGGGCCCGGGCCGGGACCGGGACTCGGTGCGGCTGCTGGTCTCGCGTGGCACCGAGGTCATGCACCGCGCGTTCACCGAGCTGCCGCGGCTGCTGCGGGCCGGGGACCTGCTCGTGGTGAACACCTCGCCGACGCTGGCGGCCGCGGTGGACGGGCTGATCGGGCACACGCGCGTGGTGGTGCACTTCTCGACGCGCGGGGACGACGGACGGTGGGCCGTCGAGCTGCGGGATCCGGACGGCGAGGGCACCACGCGCGCGCGTGCGGGAGGACCCGCGGGCACAGAGGTGAGCCTCCCGGAGGGCATACGGCTGGTTCTGGAAGAGCCCTTGTCGGGGCGGAGCGGCCGTCTGTGGTGGGCCCGTGTGTCGCATGCGGACGTGTCCGGGCTGCTGGGCGGGCACGGGCGGCCCATTCGTTACTCCTATACGGACAGGGACCAACCGCTCTCCGCGTACCAGACGGTGTTCGCGCTGCCGTCCCCGGATGGCGCGGGCAGCGCCGAGATGCCGAGCGCGGCGCGGCCCTTCACCGCGCGGATGGTGGCGGAGCTGGTGAGCCGGGGCGTGCAGTTCGCTCCGGTCACCCTGCACACCGGGGTGGCGTCGGCGGAGGCGCACGAGCCGCCGTATCCGGAGCGTTTCGCGGTGCCGGAGACGTCGGCGTGGCTGATCAACGCCGTCAAGGCGAATCAGGCAAGGCGTGAAGCGCTTCCTTGGAAGGGCGGTGGTGGGGGACGGGTGGGCGGCCGGGTGATCGCGGTCGGTACGACGGCCGTCCGGGCCGTGGAGTCGGCGGTGGGCGTGGGCGGTGTCGTACGGGCGCGGGAGGGCTGGACCGATCTCGTGGTGACGCCCGAACGCGGGGTGCGGGTGGTGGACGGGCTGCTGACCGGTCTGCACGAGCCGGAGGCCTCTCACCTGCTGATGCTGGAGGCGGTCGCGGGGCGGGAGGCGATCGAGCGCGGATACGAGCAGGCGCTGGCCGGGCGGTATCTCTGGCACGAATTCGGTGACACCCATCTCATCCTGCGCCGCCGAAACCCCCTCACACAGTGCATTGCTCCAGCAACTCGCGGTTAGACCGGCGCGAGTGGAATGTGAGGCCGCGCATAGGAGGTACGTCACGTACGAAGGAGCTTAGGAGACTGAGAAGGAGCTTGTGAGCGGGTAGGAGGGTGGATCTGTCCCGTTTTGCCGTTCCTCGGGCCACTATCCGGGATAGTACGTCACACCTTTGCCCAGCGATTTTGCGGCCGCTAAGAATTGCTTCCGTCGCTCGGCGCCGCGGTCTCGTACCCGCGGCGCTTGTGCTGGAAACGCCTGTTCTTCCGCCGGCGCCAGAGCGACCTCCGCGCAATTCGAAGAGGTCAATCAGCAATGCCCAAGAACATTCTCGGTCGCGCTCGTGCGCTCACCCAGACCCACAAGCTCGCCATCGCCGGTACGGCCACTCTCGGTGCCGCGGCCCTCGCGTTCACCGCCGTGCCGAGCGAGGCGCAGACCCCCGCGCATGAAGCGACCGTCGCGTCGGCCCCGGTGTCGGTCGGCAACCAGCCGGTCAAGACCCTCAAGGTCGCCGTCACCGACCAGATGGCCGCCGCGGGCCTGAAGGCCGAGGCCATCGCCGCGAAGCAGAAGGCCGCCCAGGACGCCGTGAAGAAGCAGGTCCAGCAGAAGGCCCAGCAGGCCCAGAAGGCCCAGCAGGCCGCCAAGCAGCGCCCGGCGCAGCAGCAGGCCGCGAACCGCTCCGCGCAGCGTCCCGCGGCGCAGCCGGTCGCCACGAAGACCTACGCCAACAACCTGGACGGCTGGATCCGCCAGTCCCTCGACATCATGCGGCAGAACGGGATTCCGGGTTCGTACAACGGGCTGTACCGCAACATCATGCGGGAGTCGTCCGGCAACCCGTCGGCGATCAACAACTGGGACATCAACGCCCGCAACGGCATCCCCTCCAAGGGGCTGCTCCAGGTCATCGACCCGACCTTCCGCTCGTACCACGTGCCCGGCACCTCGTGGAACATCTACGACCCGGTCGCCAACATCACTGCCGCCGCCAACTACGCGGCGCACCGGTACGGCTCGATGGACAACGTCAACAGCGCGTACTGAGGCTGCGCGGACCTCGGTCGCACCAGTCGCGTGCGGTCACATGGAGCCAAAGGGCGGTACCCCGCAGGGTGCCGCCCTTCCGCGTCGTACCGGTCGTGCGGACCGGTTACTTGCGCATCACCTCCGGCTCGTGGCGGCGCAGGAAGCGGGCCACCAGGAAGCCGCAGACCACGCCCAGGACGATGAGGGCGATCATGTCGAGGGTCCAGACCCCGGCGGTGTGGTTCCACAGCGGGTCCGTGCTCGTCGGGTCGTCCGTGTTCGGCGCGATGTTGTTGAAGTCCAGCGTCGCACCGGCGGCGGCGACCGCCCAGCGGGACGGCATCAGGTACGAGAACTCGTTCACGCCGAGCGTGCCGTGCAGGGTGAAGAGGCAGCCGGTGAAGACGACCTGGATGATCGCGAACATGACCAGCAGCGGCATGGTCTTCTCCGCGGTCTTCACCAGGGCGGAGATGACCAGACCGAACATCATCGAGCTGAAGCCCAGTGCCATGATCGGCAGGCACAGCTCGAACAGCGTGGCGTTGCCGAGGACGACGCCCTGTGCGGGGATCTCCCGGCTGGAGAAGCCGATCAGGCCGACCATGAGGCCCTGCAGCACGGTGATGACGCCGAGCACGAACACCTTGGACATCAGGTACGCGGAACGGGACAGGCCGGTGGCGCGTTCCCGCTCGTAGATGACCCGTTCCTTGATCAGCTCACGGACGGAGTTGGCGGCGCCCGCGAAGCACGCGCCGACCGCGAGTATCAGCAGGACCGTGGTGGCCGTGCCGTTCGGGACGTGGATGCCGGTCCTGGGATTGACCGGGTTGACCAGCAGGCCTCTGTTGTGGTCGATGAGCAGGCTCACCGCGCCGAGCACCGCCGGGAGGATCACCGTCAGCGCCAGGAAGCCCTTGTCGGAGGCGATGACCGCGACGTACCGCCGGATCAGGGTGCCGAACTGGGACAGCCAGCCCTGCGGCTTGGCCGGCTTGATCGCCTGCGGCGGCGGCATGTGCACCGACTGCGGGGCGACGGCGTCGATGTCCGCGGCGTACAACCGGTAGTGCTCCGAGCCCTTCCAACGGCCCGCCCAGTCGTAGTCCCGGTAGTTCTCGAAGGCGGAGAAGACATCAGCCCAGGTTTCGTAGCCGAAGAAGTTCAGTGCCTCCTCCGGCGGGCCGAAGTAGGCGACGGAGCCGCCCGGTGCCATCACGAGCAGCTTGTCGCACAGCGCCAGTTCGGCCACCGAGTGGGTGACGACGAGGACGGTGCGGCCGTCGTCGGCGAGGCCGCGCAGCAGCTGCATGACGTCCCGGTCCATGCCCGGGTCGAGACCGGAGGTCGGCTCGTCCAGGAAGATCAGCGACGGCTTGGTGAGCAGTTCGAGGGCCACCGAGACGCGCTTGCGCTGACCGCCGGACAGGGAGGTGACCTTCTTGTCCTTGTGGACGTCCAGCTTCAGTTCGCGCAGCACCTCGTCGATGCGGTCCTGGCGCTCGGCGGCCGTGGTGTCGGCCGGGAAGCGCAGCTTGGCCGCGTACTTGAGGGCCTTCTTGACGCTCAGCTCCTTGTGCAGGATGTCGTCCTGCGGGACCAGGCCGATGCGCTGGCGCAGCTCGGCGAACTGCTTGTACAGGTTCCGGTTGTCGTAGAGCACGTCGCCCTGGTTGGCGGGGCGGTAGCCGGTGAGCGCCTTCAGCAGCGTGGACTTGCCGGAGCCCGAGGGGCCGATGACAGCGATGAGCGACTTCTCCGGGACACCGAAGGAGACGTCCTTGAGGATCTGCTTGCCACCGTCGACCGTGACCGTGAGGTGGCGGGCGGAGAAGGAGATCTCACCGGTGTCGACGAACTCCTCGAGCCGGTCGCCGACCAGACGGAACGTCGAGTGGCCGACGCCGACGATGTCGTTCGGGCCGATCAGCGCCGAACCGCCCTTGCCGATGGGCATGCCGTTGACGAACGTGCCGTTGTGCGAGCCCAGGTCACGGATCTCGAAGCGGCCGTCGGGTGTGGCGTGGAACTCGGCGTGATGGCGGGAGACCTGGAGGTCGGAGACGACCAGGTCGTTCTCGAGCGCGCGGCCGATGCGCATCACCCGGCCGAGGGCGAGCTGGTGGAACGTGGTCGGGCTGCGGTCGCCGTAGACCGGCGGCGCCCCCGCGCCACCGCCGGGGCTCTGCTGCTGCGGGATCTGCACAGCCGCCTGCTGCGGCTGCTGCCAGGCGGGCTGGGGCGCCTGCGGCTGCGGTGCCTGCGGTTGCTGTGCCTGCGGTTGCTGTGCCTGCTGGGCCCAGCCGGGGCGGCGGCCTGGGCCGCGTACGGCTGCTGCTGGGGCTGGGCCTGCGGTGCGGCGACGGCGGCCGGGGTGCCGGACAGGGCCAGGCGCGGTCCGTCGGTGGCGTTGCCCAGGTGCACGGCCGAACCGGGGCCGATCTCCACCTGGTGGATCCGCTGCCCCTGCACGAACGTGCCGTTGGTGCTGCCGTGGTCCTCGATGACCCAACCGCGGCCGTTGAAGCTGATCGTGGCGTGGCGCCAGGAGACCCTGGCGTCCGTGAGCACGATGTCCCCCTGCGGATCACGTCCCAGGGTGTACGTCCTGGACGCGTCGAGCTTCCAGTTGCGTCCGTTCAATTCCAGTACGAGTTCAGGCACTCCATGCCCCAGTGAGTTGTCCCCCGAATTGCCCCCATCACGGGGAGTCTAGGGATGTCGAACATCGTGGGGAACTATTTCAGGCGCGGCCCTCTGACCGAAACTCGGGCCTGGCGGAGGGGGCGTAGACGCACTGGTACGCGCGCCGTTGACGGGGCGGAAACCCGGTCGGAGAGTGGTAATCCGCGCGAGGGGGGACATCCGCGGTGGATTGCCTCGGCGTGGATCGGGGGCTGACCATGGGCATCGAGGCCGTGCGGGACGGTGGGAGGTTGCCGTGGGCGGACGTCCTGCTGTCCGCGATCGCCTCCGTGAGCTGGGCGTTGATCGGGATGGCGGGGACGGCGGCGCTCGGTCTGCATCTGCTCCGTGCGGACGCGGCGGGCTCGCTCGGGCCGATGACCGCGGCGGTGGTGGCTCTTGGGGCGAACGGGACGGTGACGCCGTCCGGGAACGTGTCGGCGTTCGGGCTGAAAGGCGCGGACGCGGTCACCGCCATCGATATCACGCCACTCGGTGTGAGCCTGGTGGGTGCGCTCCTGCTGTGCTGGTTCTTCCTGCGGTCCTTGCGCACGGCGGGAGTTGTGGTCGGCCTGTCCGAACTCCTCGTGCGCGCGGGTGCGGTGGTCGTGCTGTTCGTCGTGATGTCGGGCGGTCTGGCATGGGCCGGCCATGACGTCATCACCATCGACGGGGGCGCGCTCGGGCTCGACGGCCTGCCGGGCGGGGGCGGCGGCCTCGACATCCCCGGCCTGGGGGACGTCGGGGGGCTGCTGCCGGACCGGGTCGGCGACCTGATCCAGGCTCGGGCCGCCGTCGGCTTCACCGTCGACACGGTGCCCACGCTGCTGGGGGGCGCCGTATGGGCGGCCGGTGTCCTGGTGATCGCGCTGCTCGCGTCCCGGCGCACACCGCTGCCGCGCGGCTGGGAGGCGGTGCACCGGGTGGTGCGTCCGGCCGCGTCCGCGCTGGTGACGGTGTTGCTGGTCGCGGTGGTCGCCGGGCTCGCGGCCGCGGCGTTGGCGGCGATGGGCGACGACCGTCCGGCGCGGATCGTCGGGGCCGCACTGCTCGGCGCGCCCAACGGTGTGTGGCTGGGTGTGCCGGTCGGACTGTTCGTGCCGTGGGACGGCAGGGCCGGCGGCGGACTGGCGAACCTGCTCCCCGACCCGCTGGACCGGCTGCTGAGCGTGGGGACGGACCAGCGCGTCACCTTGGGGCGCCTGGCCGAGCTGGACGGCAGGGTGTGGCTGCTGGCCGTCGCCGCGGCACTCATGATGCTCTTCGCGGGCGTGCTGACGGCGGCGCGTACGCCACTCGTACGAGCCCGGGATGCGGCGCCTGGCCCCGGTGCCTCCGGTGCGGTCGTACGGGATGCGGGTCCGCTCGGCTTCGCAGTGCAGTGCGCGCTGCGGCTCGGGATCGTGACGGCACCGGCACTGCTGCTGCTGGTCGGTCTGGCGGGGGTGTCGGTGGACGCCTCGCTCTCGGTGCTCGGTCTCGACGCGTTCGGCGCGGCGATCGAGTTGCACGGGCAGCTGGGCATGGCACTCCTGCTGGGTGCGGTGTGGGGTGCGGCAGCGGGGGCCGCCGGGGCACTGCTGGCGTACGGGACGGGGGCGGCGGGGAGCCGGGCGGCGCCACTGGCACGGGGTGACGCGGGACTGCCGGAGCCTCCGCGGTACGCGCCGGTCGCGCAGTCATCGGGTCCCTACACCCCGGGCAGGCCGTACCGTCCGCCGAACCCGGACACGAACCCCTACCTACGGCTGCCGGAAGGACCGCGCGAGCCGGAGGACGCGCGGCCGGGCAGCGCCCCGCAGGGCGGCGGACGGGGTGGTGGTGCCCCGGCCGGAGCCACGCCGCCTCGGAGCGCGCCGCCTGACGGCACACAGGGCGGGAGCGCCCCCGTCGAAGATGCCCCGCCCGACGGCCCGCCCTCGAAAGGGGCGCCGTCCCCTGCCACCGATGTCTATGGCGCGCCCACCGTGGTCCAGCCGATCGAGCCGCCGCGACGGCCGGCCCGCAGGACTCCGGCGTCCTCCAACCGGTGGCCGCCCCCGCCGCCTCCCCCGCCTCCGCCACCACCGCCCGACCGGCCCCGCGGGCGGCGGTGACGAGGCGGAGGCCCACGTCGGCCGACCGTGCCCGTGGCCGGCCTGCGCTTTCGAGGCCGGGTAACACGTACGCCATCTGTGCGCAACCCAGTGTTCCCCGTCCGCTGGGCGGACCAGGCAGGCGGTGCGCACGGGGCGCCGGATACGGTGGAAGCACCATGAGCGCTGTGCAGACCTCCGACGCCCCCACTCTCCTTGTCAAGATCTTCGGCAAGGACCGGCCCGGCCTGACCGCGGGCCTGTTCGACACCCTGGCCGCCTTCCACGTCGACGTGGTCGACATCGAGCAGGTCGTCACCCGGGGCCGGATGGTGCTCTGCGCCCTGGTGACCGTGCCCCCGTCCGGGCTAGAGGGCGATCTGCGGTCCACCGTCCACACCTGGGCGGAGTCGATGAAGATGCAGGCGGAGATCATCTCCGGCATCGGCGACAACCGTCCGCGCGGCCTCGGCCGCTCCCTCGTCACCGTTCTCGGCCATCCGCTCACCGCCCACGCCACGGCCGCGATCGCCGCCCGCATCGCGGCCGCCGGCGGCAACATCGACCGTATCTTCCGGCTCGCCAAGTACCCGGTGACCGCGGTCGAGTTCGCCGTGTCCGGCGTGGAGACCGAGCCGCTGCGCACCGCCCTGGTGACCGATGCCGCGGCACTCGGTGTCGACGTCGCCGTCGTCGCGGCCGGGCTGCACCGGCGCGCCCAGCGACTGGTCGTGATGGACGTGGACTCCACGCTCATCCAGGACGAGGTCATCGAACTGTTCGCCGCGCACGCCGGCTGCGAGGCGGAGGTCGCCGAGGTGACGGCGGCCGCCATGCGAGGCGAGCTGGACTTCGAGCAGTCGCTGCACGCGCGCGTGGCGCTGCTGAAGGGGCTCGACGCGTCGGTGGTGGACAAGGTGCGCGCGGAGGTGCGGCTCACTCCGGGCGCGCGCACCCTGATCCGTACGCTGAAACGACTCGGCTTCCAAGTGGGCGTCGTCTCGGGCGGCTTCACCCAGGTCACGGACGACCTCAAGGAGCGGCTCGGGCTCGATTTCGCGCAGGCCAACACCCTGGAGATCGTCGACGGGAAGCTGACCGGCAAGGTCGTCGGGGAGATCGTGGACCGCGCGGGCAAGGCGCGGCTGCTGCGCCGGTTCGCCGCCGAGGCGGGGGTGCCGCTGGCGCAGACCGTGGCGATCGGTGACGGGGCCAACGATCTCGACATGCTGAACGCGGCGGGTCTGGGCGTCGCCTTCAACGCCAAGCCCGTCGTCCGCGAGGCCGCGCACACCGCTGTGAACTTCCCCTTCCTGGACACCGTCCTGTACCTGCTCGGTGTCACCCGCGAAGAGGTCGAGGCGGCGGACGCGCACGACGACGGTCTCTGACGGCCTCCGATCGCGACCGGGGCCCGGCACCGTGCGGTGCCGGGCCCCGTCGCGATGCCGCGGGGTTCGGAGCTCTTCGGAGCTCTTACTCGCTGGGCGCCCAGTAGTCGAGCAGGGCGGCCGTGCCCGGTTCCAGCGCCTTCCAGGAGCCGTCGAAGGACAGCACGGCGAAGGCGGCGGCCGGGAAGCCGCGTCGGCTCATCCGCTCGCGGGCATCGCCCTCGGTCGCACCGGACAGGACGTCGGCGAGGCCCTGGATGCCGGGGTTGTGACCGATCAGGACCACGTTCCGCACGTCGTCGGCGGTTTCGTTGAGCACGGCGATCAGTTCGCCGGGCGAGGCCTCGTAGAGCCGCTCCTCATAGACGGTTTTCGGCCGATACGGCAGCTCCTGGACGGCGAGCTTCCAGGTCTCGCGGGTGCGGACGGCGGTGGAGCACAGGGCCAGGTCGAAGGGGATGCCGGTCTCGGCCAGCTTGAGTCCGGCGGCGGCCGCGTCCTGGCGGCCCCGGTCGGCGAGCGGACGCTCGTGGTCGGGAACCTGCGGCCAGTCGGCCTTCGCATGCCGGAACAGAACAATCCTGCGGGGATCTGCGGAGCTCATGAGTCCCAGCTTCGCACGAAACAGGCCAACGGGCGCAGGGAGTTGGCAGCGCCGCGATCTGCCTGCTCACCGGCCTCCTCACCACCGGGTCCGCGGGAAGCCCACCGCGTGCACCGGGCGGTGTCACGACTCGATCAGGCCGGGTCACTGCGCGTGGTGGGTCACCGCGTGCTGGACGCGCTCGAGGAGGTGGCTGAGGGCGGGGTCGCCGCCGGCGCTCGCGTCCGCCGGGTTGAGTACCAGCGCCAGCAGGGCGATGAAGGCGAGCGTGGGCAGGGCGAGGGCCCACCACGGAAGCCGGATGTCGACGCCGCCCGTGGTCGCCGGGCGGGGCCGGGTGTGCGTACGGGCCGACATGGCTGCCTCCGTGGGTCCTCGAGTGGTCCATGGGCCGCACTCGCGACCACATCTCGAAGGTACGGACGCGGCGGCCCTCAACCCATCCGGTGATCCACCCACTTGACCCTGACACTGGCCCCCTAGGGGATGGTGGGGCCAGCACCACCATGGGCCGTCACCGGTGCGGGAACGGTGAGGCGATCGTCACGGTGAGGCGATCGTGGCGATGACGGCGATGATCGCGAAGATGGCGAAGAACGCGCCGAAGACGAGCAGCATCTTCTTCTGGCCGTTCCGGGGATTCGGTTCGAGCACGGGCATACGCCCAGTTTCGCACCCCTCCCCCGCCCGGGCCGCGGCGGGGCGGCCGTCGCTCAGAGCGTCGCCTCGTCCTCCACGATCCGGTCGCGTCCTGCCAGGACGCCCACCGCGATCTGCGGGAGCATGAGCCCGGCCATGAGCGCGAGCGGCCGGCCCCAGCCGCCGCTGTGCTGGTAGAGGACGCCGACCAGCAGCGGCCCCGGGATCGACAGGAGATACCCGGTGCTCTGCGCGAACGCCGACAGCTTGGCCACGCCCGCGCCGGTGCGGGCCCGCATCCCCACCATGGTGAGCGCGAGGGGGAAGGAGCAGTTGGAGACGCCGAGCAGCACCGCCCACGCCCAGGCCCCGCCCGCCGGGGCCCAGTACAGGCCCGCGTATCCGGCCAGCCCGCAGACACCGAGCGCGATCACGATCGGGCCCTGGTGCGGCAGCCGGGCGGCCAGCCGCGGGATGACGAAAGCGAGGGGCACGCCCATGACCATGGTGACGGCCAACAGCACACCGGCTGTGCCGGCGGACACCCCGGCGTCGCGGAAGATCTGCGCCATCCAGCCCATCGTGATGTAGGCCGCCGTGGCCTGGAGCCCGAAGAAGACGGCCAGCGCCCAAGCGGTACGGCTACGGGTGATCCGCAGCCCGTCGGGCTCCACGCGCGCGGAGGCGGCGTCACTGTCCGCGGAGGCGGTGTCGCTGTCCGCGGAACCGGCACCGCGCGTGCGGACGAACGGAATCCACGGCAGGACGGCCGCCGCCGCCGGCGCCGCCCACACGGCAAGCCCGGACTGCCACCGTCCGCCCAGCGCGTCGGTCATGGGCACCGTGAGCGCTGCCGCGACGGAGGTGCCCAGGGCGAGCGCCATGGAGTACAGGCCCGTCATCGAGCCCACCCGGTCCGGGAACCAGCGCTTGACGATCACGGGCATCAGGACGTTGCTGACCGCGATGCCCATCAGGGCGAGCGCGCTCGCGGCCAGGAAGCCGGCGGTGTTCCCGGCGTACGGGCGGATCAGCAGGCCGGCGGTGATCGCGGCCATTCCGGCGCACACCACGGCGCCCGGCCCGAAGCGGCGGGCGAGTCGTGGCGCCATGACGCCGAAGGCGGCGAAGCAGAGCGGCGGCACGGAGGTGAGCAGGCCCGCGACGCTGCCGCTCATGCCGAGCCCGTCGCGCACCTCTTCCAGGAGGGCGCCGAGGCTGGTGATGGCGGGCCGCAGGTTGAGGGCGCTGAGGACGATGCCGACGACCAGCAGACGCGTCCGCCACGCGCGCGTGGCGGGGACCCCGGCATCGACCCGCCTCCCCCGAGAAACGCGTATCGGTGCGGACGTCGTCGTTCCGGTCTCTTCGGATGCCATGCACGCTATCATAGAATCATAGGATGATTATGGTTGCAGGGGCTGCGTTACGCTCCCGATCATCCGGTCTCGCTTCGGGCCCGCACGAAGGACGGTCATGCCGCTGAGCCACCCCCGCCGATCCGCGCTGTCCGAGCAGGTCATCGCCGAGCTGCGGAACCAGATCACCTCGGGTGAATGGCCGGTGGGCTCGCGCATCCCCACCGAGCCGGAACTGGTCGAGCAGCTGGGGGTCGCACGCAACACGGTCCGCGAGGCCGTCCGCGCGCTCGCGCACAACGGCCTGCTGGACATCCGCCAGGGCTCCGGCACCTACGTGGTGGCGACCAGCGAGCTGGCGGGCGTGATGCACCGCCGCTTCGCCGGCGCCGACCCGGACCACATCGCCGAGGTGCGTCGCACCCTGGAGTCGAGCGCCGCCCGGCTGGCGGCCGAGCGGCGCACCGAGCGGGACCTCAAGCAGTTGGACGCCCTCCTCGTGCGCCGTACGGAGGCGTGGGAGTCCGGGGACGCGGAGGCGTTCGTGACCGCCGACGCGACCTTCCACCTGGCCGTGGTGGCCGCGTCGCACAACGACGTGTTGACCGCCATGTACGCGGACCTGGGCGAGGTGCTGCGGGACTGGCTGCGCGGCGACGTCGGCGAGGACCTCACACCGGAGGCGTACATGGACCACACGGCGCTGGTGGACGCGATCCGCGCGGGCGACGCCGACACGGCGGGCACGGCGGCGGCGAGCTATCCCCGGATGTGCGGTCCGGGACGCCCGGAGTCCGTCGGCCGCTGAGGCCCACTCATCTCCGGTGGGTGACCCACGCCGAGCGCACCGCCTCCCAGCACCGCCCGGTCAGCCGTACGGTCATCGCGGGCCCCGCCTCGGCCGGGGCGGTGTCGGTGTCGATGTCCCACCACTGGGCGCACTCGATGTGCAGGCTCACGTGATCGGTGCCCGGATAGGGGTTGTGGCAGTACGCGACGACATGCGCGCCGGTGACAAGGACCCGGCACTCGGAGCCGAAGGGCGCCGGGTCGGCGGACTTTCCGGCGTCCTCGCGCGCGTGCGACGCGGTGTGCTTCCCGTGCGGCGGCATGGCGTCGTAGGGCAGGACCGTCACCAGGGCGAGCGAGAGGAAGGCCGGGGCGAAGCGGTGGGACAAGCGCACAAGGGAACCTCCTCGGCCGTGCGGCGTGCGGGGCGGTGCGTTGCTCCCAGCCTGGGTCCCGGACGGCCCGGCACGCCCGGTCAGGTACTCCGAACGGGCGACGCCCCGCTCCCCGCGCGCAGCGGGGAACGGGGCGTCGGCCTGGTACGACCGGGCGATGCGGGCGCGTAAGCGATTGCGCAATCGCTCACGCGGGCCGAGAGGACGCTTTCTCGTGCCCTACGGCGTACACGCGGGCCTGTTCAGGCGCCGATGGCGTGCAGTCCGCCGTCCACGTGGATGATCTCGCCGGTGGTCTTCGGGAACCAGTCGCTCAGCAGGGCGACGATGCCGCGGCCGGCCGGCTCGGGGTCCTTGAGGTCCCACTCCAGGGGCGAGCGGCTGTCCCACACGGAGGCCAGCTCACCGAAGCCCGGGATGGACTTGGCGGCCATGGAGCCGAGCGGGCCCGCGGAGATGAGGTTGCAGCGGATGTTCTGCTTGCCCAGGTCGCGCGCCATGTAGCGGTTGGTGGCCTCCAGGGCCGCCTTGGCCGGGCCCATCCAGTCGTACTGCGGCCAGGCGTACTGGGCGTCGAAGGTGAGGCCGACGACCGAGCCGCCGTTCTGCATCAGCGGCAGGCAGGCCATGGTGAGCGACTTCAGGGAGAACGCCGAGACGTGCATGGCGGTGGCCACCGACTCGAACGGCGTGTTGAGGAAGTTGCCGCCGAGCGCGTCCTGGGGCGCGAAGCCGATGGAGTGCACGACGCCGTCGAGGCCGCCGAGCTCCTCGCCGACGATGTCGGCGAGGCGGCCGAGGTGCTCGTCATTGGTCACGTCGAGCTCGACGACCTTGGTGGGCTTCGGGAGCTTCTTGGCGACGCGCTCGGTCAGCGTGGGCCGCGGGAACGCGGTCAGGATGATCTCGGCGCCCTGCTCCTGGGCGAGCTTGGCGGTGTGGAAGGCGATGGAGGCCTCCGTCAGCACACCGGTGATCAGGACGCGCTTGCCCTCGAGAATTCCGCTCATGGTGATCAGTGACCCATTCCCAGTCCGCCGTCAACGGGGATGACGGCTCCAGTGATGTACGAGGCGTCGTCGGAGGCGAGGAACCGCACCGTCGCGGCGATCTCCTCGGGCTGCGCGTACCGGCCGAGCGGCACCTGCGACACGATGTTCTGGCGCTGCTCGTCGGTGAGCACCTTGGTCATGTCGGTGTCGACGAAGCCGGGCGCGACGACGTTGAAGGTGATGTTGCGCGAGCCGAGTTCACGGGCGAGGGAGCGCGCGAAGCCGACCAGGGCGGCCTTCGAGGCGGCGTAGTTGGCCTGCCCCGCCGAGCCGAGCAGTCCGACGACCGAGGAGATCAGCACCACGCGGCCCTTCTTGGCGCGCAGCATGCCGCGGTTGGCGCGCTTGACGACGCGGAAGGTGCCGGTGAGGTTGGTGTCGATGACCGAGGTGAAGTCCTCCTCGGACATGCGCATCAGGAGCTGGTCCTTGGTGACGCCGGCGTTGGCGACGAGGATCTCGACCGGGCCGTGCTGGGCCTCGATCTCCTTGTAGGCCTGCTCCACCTGCTCGGTGTCGGTGATGTCGCACTTGACCGCGAGGCAGCCCAATTCCTTCAGGGCGGCCGGCGGCTCACCCGAGCGGTACGTGATCGCGACCTTGTCGCCGGCGTCGGCGAACGCTCGGGCGATGGCGAGGCCGATGCCCCGGTTGCCTCCAGTGACGAGAACCGAGCGGCTCAACGGATCACCCTTTCGTTAGCGGTCTGGAACCCCTGCAGGACAGGCGCCTACGTCGAAAACCTATCGGTCCGCCCGGCCGCGCGGACAATCGGGCACCGACAGTGGCGTAGGGGACTCACTGTCGGGTCCCTACAGAAGCGTCCGCCGTGGGAACGGTCGCGGGCGGGTGGGTCCGGCCACCGGAGGCAAAGGTGTGGTCCCCGCCCCCGCCCGCGCGACATGATCGGACCGACAGGCCACGACAGCAGGGAGACCTCCGTGCCTCATTCCATCGACGAAGCCTTCACGGCACTGCCGCTGCGGGCCCTGGCCGACGCCGCGCTGGCACGCGCGCGGTCGCTCGGGGCCGAGCACGCCGACTTCCGGCTCGAGCGGGTGCGCAGTGCCGCCTGGCGGCTCAGGGACGGCAAGCCCGCCGGGTCCTCGGACACCACCGACCTGGGGTACGCGGTGCGGGTCGTGCACGGCGGGACCTGGGGCTTCGCCTCGGGTGTCGATCTGACCCAGGACGCCGCCGCCAAGGTCGCGTCGCAGGCGGTGGCGATGGCCAAGCTGTCGGCGCAGGTGATCAAGGCGGCGGGGTCGGACGAGCAGGTGGAACTCGCGGACGAGCCGGTGCACTCCGAGAAGACGTGGGTCTCGTCGTACGAGATCGATCCCTTCACGGTGCCCGACGAGCAGAAGACGGGTCTGCTCGCCGAGTGGAGCGGGCGGCTGCTCGCGGCCGACGGCGTCAACCACGTGGACGCCTCCCTGCTCACCGTGCACGAGAACAAGTTCTATGCCGACACCGCCGGGACCGTGACGACCCAGCAGCGGGTGCGGCTGCATCCGCAGCTGACGGCCGTGTCGGTGGACGAGTCCACCGGTGAGTTCGACTCCATGCGCACCCTCGCGCCGCCGGTCGGGCGCGGGTGGGAGTACCTGACGGGCACCGGCTGGGACTGGGACGCGGAGCTGGAACAGATCCCGGGGCTGCTCGCCGAGAAGATGCGCGCGCCGAGCGTCGAGGCCGGGGTGTACGACCTGGTCGTCGACCCGTCCAACCTGTGGCTGACCATCCACGAGTCCATCGGGCACGCCACCGAACTGGACCGGGCCCTCGGCTACGAGGCCGCGTACGCCGGCACCTCCTTCGCCACCTTCGACCAGCTCGGCAAGCTCAGGTACGGCTCCGAGCTGATGAACGTCACCGGCGACCGCACCGCCGAGCACGGGCTCGCGACGATCGGGTACGACGACGAGGGCGTGGCGGCCCAGTCCTGGGACCTGGTCAAGGACGGGACGCTGGTCGGCTACCAGCTGGACCGGCGCATCGCGAGGCTCACCGGCTTCGAGCGGTCCAACGGGTGCGCGTACGCCGACTCCCCCGCGCACGTGCCGGTGCAGCGCATGGCCAACGTGTCGCTGCAGCCGGACCCGGCCGGGCTGTCGACGGAGGATCTCATCGGGGGTGTGGACCGGGGCATCTACGTCGTCGGGGACCGCTCCTGGTCCATCGACATGCAGCGCTACAACTTCCAGTTCACCGGGCAGCGGTTCTTCAGGATCGAGAACGGGCGGATCACCGGTCAGCTGCGGGATGTCGCCTACCAGGCCACGACGACGGACTTCTGGGGCTCCATGGCGGCCGTCGGCGGCCCCCAGACGTACGTACTCGGCGGCGCCTTCAACTGCGGCAAGGCCCAGCCCGGCCAGGTCGCGTCCGTCTCGCACGGCTGCCCGTCCGCTCTCTTCAGGGGCGTCAACATCCTTAACACCACGCAGGAGGCCGGTCGATGAGCGCCCGTACGAACAAGCCGCACGAGATCGTCGAGCGTGCTCTCGAGCTGTCCCGCGCGGACGGGTGCGTCGTCATCGCCGACGAGCACTCCACCGCCAATCTGCGGTGGGCGGGCAACGCGCTCACCACCAACGGTGTCACGCGCGGGCGCACCCTCACCGTCGTCGCGACCGTCGACGGCAAGGAGGGCACGGCCTCCGGGGTCGTCTCCCGCTCCGCGGTCACCGCGGACGAGCTGGAGCCGCTGGTCCGGGCCGCGGAGGCCGCCGCGCGCGCGCGCCGGGCCGCCGAGGACGCACAGCCGCTGGTCACGGGCGTCGCCGAGTCGCCGGACTTCACGGACGCGCCCGCCGAGACCTCCTCCGCCGTCTTCACGGACTTCGCGCCGGCGCTCGGCGAGTCGTTCGCCCGAGCCCGTGCGGGCGGGCGCGAGCTGTACGGCTTCGCCAACCACGAGCTCGTGTCGACGTACCTGGGCACGTCCACCGGGCTGCGCCTGCGCCACGACCAGCCCAACGGCACGCTGGAGCTGAACGCGAAGTCCCCGGACCGCACCCGTTCGGCATGGGCGGGGCGTTCGACCCGCGACTTCAAGGACGTCGACCCGGCCGCGCTGGACGCGGAGCTGGCCCAGCGGCTGGCGTGGGCGGAGCGCAGGATCGAGCTGCCCGCGGGCCGCTACGAGACGCTGCTGCCCCCGACGGCGGTCGCGGACCTGCTGATCTACCAGCTGTGGTCGGCGTCGGCCCGGGACGCGGCCGAGGGCCGGACGGTCTTCAGCAAGCCCGGCGGCGGCACCCGTGTCGGCGAGAAGCTCTCCGAGCTGCCGCTGACCCTGCGCAGCGATCCGAACGAGCCCGGGCTGGAGACACCGCCCTTCGTGGTCGCGCACGCCTCAGGCGACGACATGTCGGTGTTCGACAACGGGCTGCCGGTGCAGTCCACCGAGTGGATCGGCGACGGCGAGCTGAAGCACTTGACGACCACCCGGCACACGGCGGCCCTGACCGGTCTGCCGCTCGCGCCCGCGATCGGGAACCTGATCCTGGACGGGGGCTCCGAACGCTCCTTGGAGGAGATGGTCTCCGACACCGAGCGCGGGCTGCTGCTGACCTGCCTGTGGTACATCCGTGAGGTCGATCCGGCGACCCTGCTGCTCACCGGCCTGACCCGGGACGGTGTCTACCTGGTCGAGAACGGCGAGGTCGTCGGCGAGGTCAACAACTTCCGGTTCAACGAGTCCCCGGTCGGCCTGCTGGGCCGGGCCACCGAGGCCGGCCGCACGGAGAAGACTCTGCCGCGCGAGTGGAGCGACTGGTTCACCCGGGCCGCGATGCCGCCGCTTCGGGTGCCGGACTTCAACATGAGCTCGGTCAGCCAGGGCGTGTGACCGCCTGCGGCACGCAGGGCAGCAGGAAGGGGCGGTCCCGTGGTGGGCCCGTCCCTTCGCCGTACGTCAGGCCCGCTGTCTGCTGCCCCTGCGCGTCATGTACGCCATCTCGCCGATGAACACGAGGAGGACCGCCGCAGCGAGCTGGAGGCCGTGGCGGCCCCAGTCGATGCCCGGGGTTGCGGCGATGCCGATGGCGCGGGCGACGGCGTTCCCGACGAGGCCGCCGATCGTGCCCAGGATGGTGGTCAGCCACAGGGGACTGTGCTGCCTGCCCGGCAGGATGAGCTTGGCCAGCAGCCCCAGCACGAATCCGACGATGATCGCCCACAACCAGCCCATGGCTGCCTCCTCGACTCCTCGCACTGTTGTACGGCTCGACGTGGGACGTGAGCAGTACGCCCAGTCTCGGACCGCCCGCCGTACGGCGCACGCCGGGATCACCCGTACGCGGGGTGCGCTGCGCGTTCACGCAGGCAGGAGGCGCCCCGGTCTCGATGGCGGCCGGGGCGCGGCGTAACGTGGTGAGTGTTCGGGCTCGGGTCCTGACCGGCTACGGGGCAGGTACGGGCCGGGGAGAGTCCGGGACAGGCGGGTGGTGCAGTGTGATGCGGAAGCGGAGCGGCGGTGGCAGCAACGCCCAGGTGTTCCGGATCACGGGCGCCCGGCAGGGGCTCGAGGCGGACGTGCGCGGCCGGCAGCGCCGTTATGTCGTGTCGATGAGCATCCGCACGGTGTCGGTGATCCTCGCGGCCACCCTGTGGAACGTGGAGCGGCCCGTCGCGATCATCGCGTTGGTTCTCGGCGCCGCGCTGCCCTACATCGCCGTGGTCATCGCGAACGCCGGGCGTGAGAACGCGCCGTCACTGCCGTCGTCGTTCATCAACGTCCCGGTGCGTCCGATGATCGCGCCGCCGGCGGCGGACGCCTCGAAGGAATCCGGCCGGGACGACGCCACGGCGGAGCCCGCGGCGGAAGTCCCGAGCGAACCACGCGAGCGAACCTGACGACGACGGATGCCGGGCAAGCGGAATCGCACCCTGCACCAAGCTCAGGAAAAGCTCAGATCAATCATGTTGTTCCGGTGCCGGGTACTGGGTTACCCATGACATACTTCGTACGCGCTCCGCATCCCCCGTCGGAGCGACAGACCGACGCCGGGCAGCTCCCCCCGTGGCTGCTCGGCGTCGCCTTGTTTGCCGTGGCTGTGAGACGAAGCTGTGACTGACGAAACCCCGATCTGCTCCGCCAAGGGCTGCCGTGCCGACGCCGTGTGGGTGCTGGCGTGGAACAACCCGAAGATCCACACGCCGGATCGCCGCAAGACGTGGCTGGCGTGCGAGGAGCACCGGGAGCATCTGTCGCAGTTCCTCGGTGTGCGGGGGTTCCTGAAGGACGTCGTCAAGCTGGAGGACTGGGAAGCGCCCGAAGGCGCCTGACACCCCAGCCGGCCCTAGGGGCCTCTCGCTTGATCATGCCGGGCTCGCGGGGCCCCGCTCCCTGATCCGGCCTTGATCCGGCCTGATCCAAACGAAAGACCCTAGCCCCCGATCGCCGACATCGGCCGGTCCGGCTGGACGAAGGACGGGTCGTCCAGGCCGGCGCCCGCCTTCTTGCCCCACATCGCGAGCCGCCAGATGCGGGCGATCTCCTCGTCCGGAGCGCCGGAACGGAGTGCGCCGCGCAGGTCGGTCTCCTCGGTGGCGAACAGGCAGGTGCGTATCTGGCCGTCGGCCGTCAGGCGGGTGCGGTCGCAGGCCGCGCAGAACGGGCGGGTGACGGAGGCGATGACGCCGACGCGGTGCGGACCGCCGTCGACCAGCCAGCGTTCGGCCGGGGCCGAGCCGCGCTCCTCGGTGCTCTCCGGGGTCAGCTCGAAGCGGGTGCGCAGCGAGGCGAGGATGTCCCCGGCGGTGACCATGCCCTCGCGCTTCCAGCCGTGCTGGGCGTCCAGGGGCATCTGCTCGATGAAGCGCAGCTCGTAGTCGTGCTCCACCGCCCAGGCGAGCAGGTCCGGGGCCTCGTCGGCGTTCAGGCCCGGCATGAGGACCGCGTTGACCTTGACCGGGGTCAGGCCGGCCTCCCGGGCGGCCGTCAGGCCGTGGAGGACGTCCTTGTGGCGGTCCCGGCGGGTGAGGGTCTTGAAGACGTCCGGGCGCAGGGTGTCCAGCGAGACGTTCACCCGGTCCAGGCCCGCCGCCTTCAGGGCCGCCGCCGTGCGTCCGAGGCCGATGCCGTTCGTGGTGAGGGACATCTGGGGCCGGGGCCGAAGGGCCGCGACCCGCTCCACGATGCCGACAAGACCGGGGCGCAGCAGCGGCTCGCCGCCGGTGAAGCGGACCTCCTCGATGCCCAGTGAGGTGACCGCGATGTCGATCAGCCGGACGATCTCGTCGTCCGTGAGCAGATCGGGCTTGGACAGCCACTGCAGGCCCTCCTCGGGCATGCAGTACGTGCAGCGCAGATTGCACCGGTCGGTCAGCGAGACCCTGAGGTCGGTGGCCATCCGGCCGTAGGTGTCGATGAGCACGTGGGCCCCCTCCCTCGTCGCGGATCACACATTGTCCGTCACCCGCACCATCACCTGCGAGCCTACGTGACGCCACCGACAACGACAGCGGCCCGTTCCCACGAGGGACGACGCGGCCGCGTCGTAGGACCCTACGATCCTGACGACGCGGCCGTCGGCGAGTAGCGGATCTCAGTGCGCCCCGGCACCGGTCAGCGACCGCACCTCCAGTTCGGCGTACTTGCCGGCGTCGGGCTCCTCCTTCGACAGGAGGGTGCCCAGCCAGCCCAGCAGGAAGCCGACCGGGATGGAGATGATGCCCGGGTTCTCCAGCGGGAACCAGTGGAAGTCGGCGTCCGGGAACATCGACGTCGGCTTCCCCGAGACCACCGGCGAGAACAGCACCAGGACGACGGCGGTGACCAGACCGCCGTAGATCGACCACAGGGCGCCGGAGGTGGTGAACCGCTTCCAGAACAGGCTGTACAGGATCGTCGGCAGGTTGGCGGAGGCGGCGACCGCGAAGGCCAGGGCGACCAGGCCGGCGACGTTCAGGTCACGGGCCAGGGCGCCGAGGACGATGGACACGGCACCGATGCCGACCGTCGCCCAGCGGGCCGCACTCACCTCCTGCTTCTCGGTGGCGGTGCCCTTCTTGATGACGTTGGCGTAGATGTCGTGCGCGAACGACGAGGAGGAGGCCAGGGTCAGTCCGGCCACGACCGCGAGGATGGTGGCGAAGGCGACCGCGGAGATGGTGGCCAGCAGGATCGCGCCCCAGCTGGAGTCCACCCCGCCCAGGTGCAGGGCGAGCAGCGGTGCGGCGGTGTTGCCCGCCTTGTTGGAGGCGATGATCTCGTCCGGTTTGATCAGGGCGGCGGCACCGAAGCCGAGGGCGAGCGTCATCAGATAGAAGGCGCCGATGAGGCCGATCGCCCAGTTCACGGACTTCCGGGCGGCCTTGGCGGTGGGCACGGTGTAGAAGCGGATCAGGATGTGCGGCAGTCCGGCGGTGCCGAGGACCAGAGCGATGCCGAGCGAGATGAAGTCCAGCTTGGTGGTGCCGGTGGCGCCGTACTTCAGGCCGGGCTCCAGGAAGGCGGAGCCCTTGCCGCTGTTGTCGGCGGCCTTGCCGAGCAGGTCGGAGATGTTGAAGTGGAACTTCAGCAGCACCAGGAAGGTCAGCAGCAGAGCACCCGCGATCAGCAGCACGGCCTTGACCATCTGCACCCAGGTGGTGCCCTTCATGCCGCCGATGGTGACGTACACGATCATCAGCAGGCCGACCAGGGCGACGATGCCGATCTTGCCGCCGTCGCTGGTGATGCCGAGCAGCAGTGAGACGAGGACGCCCGCGCCCGCCATCTGTGCCAGCAGGTAGAAGATCGACACGACGATCGTGGAGGTGCCCGCGGCGGTGCGGACCGGGCGCTGGCGCATGCGGTAGGCCAGGACGTCGCCCATGGTGTAGCGGCCGGAGTTGCGCAGCGGTTCGGCGACCAGGAGCAGGGCGACCAGCCAGGCGACCAGGAACCCGATGGAGTACAGGAAGCCGTCGTAGCCGAAGAGGGCGATGGCGCCCGCGATGCCGAGGAAGGACGCCGCGGACATGTAGTCGCCGGACACGGCGAGGCCGTTCTGGAAGGCGGTGAACTGCCGTCCGCCCGCGTAGAAGTCGGCGGCGTCCCTGGTCTGACGGCCCGCCCAGACGGTGATGACGAGGGTCGCGGCGACGAACACCGCGAACAGGGTGATGATCAGCGGCCGGTGCTCGCTCGCCTCACCGGCGGCCAGGACGAGTGCGGGGCTCATGCGCGGCCCTCCATCCGGGACTTGATGGCCTCGGCCTTGGGGTCGAGCTTGGCGGCGGCGTGCCGCGCGTACCACCAGGCGATCAGGAACGTGGTGAGGAACTGGGCGAGGCCGAGCACCAGGGCGACGTTGACGTTGCCGAAGAGCTTGGTGCCCATGAAATCGCCTGCGTAGTTCGACAGCAGGACGTATGCCAGGTACCAGGCGATGAACGCCACGGTCAGCGGGAAGGCGAACGAGCGGTGGGAGCGGCGCAGTTCGGCGAATTCGGCGCTCTGCTGCACCGCGCCGAACTCCTCGGCGGACGGCAGGACGTGTTCGGTCCTCGAGGGGGGAGGTGCGTCGGTGGCCACGGTGTCTCCTCGCGTTGCGGGTGGGGTGACGGCGATCACGTAACCGATTGCGACCGTAGCGCTCCGGAATGTGATCCGACAGGGGCCCTCGGCCGTGTGCGGGCTCCCTGCCCTGGGTCACGGCGCAGCGCGGGGGCCGGTTCAACTCGCTTTTTTTCTTTCGCTTGAACTTGTTGCTGGCCGGCCGGGGCGACGGATAGCTTCACCCTGCACCACTCGTCATGTACCTGCCGGTCACGTCATCCGTGTCCGGCAGGTTCACGTTTTCCGGATGATGTGGAGACCCCATGGTTCATCGCCGTTCGAGACGCCGCCTCGCCCTCGCCGTACCGGTCGTGCTGTCGCTCACCGCCTCGCTGGGCTTCCTGCCGGGTGCCGCATCGGCCGCCCCGCGCACCGCCACCGGCGCGCAGGCCGCCGAGGGGCAGGAACTCGCGTACGTCGTCAACACCCGGACGGACCGTCACACGCTGTCGACGGTGCGGCAGGCGATAGCCGCGGCCGGCGGCACGATCGTGGTGACGTACGACAAGATCGGCGTGATCGTCGCGCACTCCGCCAATCCGGACTTCGCCCGCACCCTCCGCGCCGTCCGCGGAGTGCAGTCCGCGGGCGCGACCCGGACCGCCCCGCTGACGGCCGCCGGCACGACGGACGAGGGCGCCGCGCAGTACCTGACGAAGGCGGAAGCGGCGAAGATCACGAAGTCCTCGGCGACCGCGGACGGCAGCGAGCCCCTCGAGGCCGACCAGTGGGACCTGCGCGCGATAGGCGCCGACAAGGCCGCGAAGATCAACCCGGGCAGCCGCAACGTCACGGTCGGCGTCATCGACACCGGTGTCGACGACACGCACCCGGACCTCGCGCCGAACTTCTCCGCGTCGCAGTCCGCGAACTGCGTCGGCGGCAAGGCGGACACCACGTACGGCGCATGGCGGCCGGCGAAGCCCGAGCACTACCACGGCACCCATGTCGCGGGCGAGATCGCGGCGGCCCGCAACGGCATCGGCGTCGCCGGTGTCGCCCCCAACGTCAAGGTCTCCGCCATCAAGGTGGCCGACCCGGTCAACGAGCTCTTCTACCCCGAGAGCGTCGTGTGCGCGTTCGTGTTCGCCGCCGACCACGGCGTCGAGATCACGAACAACAGCTACTACGTGGACCCGTGGCTGTACAACTGCATGGACGACCCGGACCAGCGGGCCATCGTCGACGCGGTCAACCGGGCCCAGCTGTACGCCCAGCGCAAGGGCACCCTCAACGTCGCCTCGGCGGGCAATTCCAACGACGACCTCGACTCCCACGCCCTGGTCGACGATTCCAGCCCCGACGACTCGACCGCGGTGACCCGCACGGTCGACCCGCACGAGTGCTTCGACGTGCCGACCCAGCTGCCGGGCGTCGTGACGGTCAGCGCCACGGGTGTCACCAACGCCAAGTCGTACTACTCCAGTTACGGCGACGGCGTGATCGACGTGGCGGGCCCCGGCGGAGACAAGTACCAGATCCCGGACACGCCGTCGAAGAACGGGCGCATCCTCTCCACGATGCCGAACGACCAGTACGGCTTCCTGCAGGGCACGTCGATGGCGTCGCCGCACGTCGCGGGCGTGGCCGCGCTGCTGAAGTCCGCGCACCCGTGGGCGACCCCGGCCCAGCTCCAGGCGCTCCTCAAGGCGCAGGCGGACAACCCGGGCTGCCCGACCAAGCCCTACGACGGCGACGGCGACGGGGTCGTCGACGCGACCTGCGTGGGCGGCAAGCGCGTGAACGGGTTCTACGGCTTCGGCGTCGTCAACGCCCTGCGCGCGGTGAAATGACGTGAAGGGGGCCGGGTCCTGCCCGGCCCCCTTCCCATGTTGATCCGGTACACCCTGCATAGTGCCCTCATGACCGATACGAACGTGGCGTGGGCGGCACTCGGCGGGGATCCCGCGCTGCTGCCGAGGATCTCGACCGTCGTACGGGAGGGCGCGCTGCCCTCGCGGCTTCCCGTACGGGAGGTGGCCCGGGCCTGCGTCGGGGTGTGCGCGCTGGCCGCCGCCGAGTGGGGCGCCCGGCGGGCCGGGCTGTCGGCCGTGCCCGAGGTGCGGGTCGACGACGGGGCCGTGGCCACCGCCTTCCACAGCGAGCGGCAGTTGCTGGTCGACGGCCGCGAACCGGTCAACTTCGCGCCGCTTTCGCGGTTCTGGCGCACGGCGGACGGCTGGGTGCGCACGCACGCGAACTATCCGCACCACCGCAAGCGGCTGCTGGGCGCCCTGGGGCTGGCCGCGGACACGTCCGTGGAGACCGTGGCCGCCGCGCTCGCCGAGCGGTCCTCCTTCGAGGTGGAGGAGAGTGTGTACGCGGCCGGTGGGCTCGCGGTCGCGCTGCGCACGCCCGGGGAGTGGGCGGCGCACGAACAGGGGCGTGCGATCGCCGCGCACCCGCTGGTGGGCCGTGAACGTCTCGACGAGGCGCCCGTACGCCCGGTCGTACCGCTCGGCGGCGAACCGCTACTGCCCGCCGCGGGCCTCCGCGTCCTGGACCTCACCCGGGTCATCGCGGGTCCGGTGGCCACCCGGACCCTGGCGCTGCTCGGCGCGGACGTCCTGCGGATCGACGCTCCGCACCTGCCCGAACTCCTCGACCAGCACGCCGACATGGACATCGGCAAGCGGTCCGCGGTGCTCGACCTGCGGGCGGCCGCGGACCGGCGGACCTTCGAGGAACTGCTGGCGGAGGCGGACGTGGTCGTCACGGGCTACCGGCCCGGCACGCTCGACCGGTTCGGGCTCTCCTTTGAGCAGCTGGCCGAGCGCCGGCCCGGCCTGGTCGTGGCGCAGTTGTCGGCGTGGGGCGCGTACGGGCCGTGGGGCGAACGGCGGGGCTTCGACAGCCTGGTCCAGGTCGCCACCGGTATAGCGGTGACCGAGGGTTCGGCCGAGCAGCCGGGCGCGCTGCCCGCGCAGGCCCTCGATCACGGCACGGGGTATCTGCTGGCCGGGGCGGTCCTGAGGTCCCTGACCGAGCAGACCGAGGAGGGCGGGACCCGGGCCGTACGGCTGGCGCTGGCGCGGACGGCGGCCTGGCTGACGGACGGCACCACCCGGGACACGGGGTCGGCGCAGGCGGCGTACGACGGCCCGGCCTCCTGGCTGGCGGAGACCGACAGCGCGCTGGGCCGGCTGCGCCACGCCCTGCCACCGGTCCGTTTCGCGGGCGGCCCGGTCGACTGGGCGCGCCCGCCCGGGCGGTGGGGAAAGGATCCCGCGCGGTGGGACGGGGCGCCGCTCGGGGGCTGAGGCATCGGGCGGTGGGGCAGGGCACGCCCTCGGGGACTGAGGCGTCGGGTGGCCGGAATCGTGTCCCTGGGCGGAATGCCGTTCCCTCAGTTGTATGGCTCCCATTGCCCGGTTCTGTGGCGACTGGCGAGGATCGTGACGTGAGCTCGACACGGCCCGGCGCCGAACCCGACGGGACGGACGCCGACACGACGTCCGCGCCCGTCGCGGTCGCCGCCCCTGTCGCGGTCGCCGCCCCCGTCGTCCGTCCCTCGGTTCGCCGGGCCGTCGCCGTGCTCGCCCTCGTGACGGCCGCCGCGCTGATACCGCTGCTCGGCCCCTCGGCCGCGCTGCACGGCACGGGTGAGGCGGCCGCGCCCGGCGTAGGCGGTATAGGACTGCTGCGTACGGCGCTGTTCGCGGCCCTGTGCGTGTCCGGCGGCGAGCTGTTCGTCACCCGTCTGGCCCGCCGGGTGCCGGGCGCGCCCTGGCCGAGTCGCCGCGCAGCTGGTCGCCGTGCGCGGCGGGCGCGGGTTTCGTCGCGGCGCTGGGGCTCGCCTCGTTCGTCGCCACCGGCAATCTGGTCCCCGACCGGCCGACCCAGATCGACGTCGGCGGGCTGTACCGCACCCGGGACGGCGTGCTGGCCCTGCTGGAGGCCGACGCGTTCCTCGTGGCCGGGCTGTGCGCCCTGTCGCGCCGGCCGTCCCTCCAGGTGTTCCCGCTGGCCGCGGTGGCCGTCGCCGAGGCACTGCGCGCCCACCCCACCACGGAGCACTCCCCGCTGACCGGCTCGGTTCTGACGCTCGTTCACCTCACCTGCGCGGCACTGTGGGCGGGCGGTCTGCTGCACACGCTGCGACTGCTGCGGCGCTGGCGTACGTCTCCCGGGGCCGGCATCGCGTTGCTCGGCCTCTACGCGCGCGTGGCGGCCGTCCTCCTGGCGGCGATCACCGCGACAGGGGTGTGGAGTTCGCTGCGCCGTATGCCACCGGACACGATCCTCGACCAGCTCACCACGACCGCCTACGGCCGGACCCTGCTCGCCAAGGCGCTGCTCGTGGCCGTCGTCGCCGTGCTCGCCCTGGTCGCGCGGCTGCGGCTGCGGCGCGCCGCCGACCCGCTCAGTGCCTGCGCCCCCGCCCGCGCGGAGGTGGTGGCGCTGGGCCTGGTCGTCGCGGTGTCGGGCCTGCTGACGGCGCTGCCGGTGCCGATCCGCTGGTCATGACCGGACGGCTGCGGCGAACGTGCCCCGCACCACCCGCGGTCACACACCCGCCGCCCCCAGCAAGGCCCCCGCCGCATAGGTGACCCCCATCGCCAGCGCCCCGCCCACCACGTTCCGCCCCACGGCGCGGGCCGGTTTCGCCGCGCCCAGGCGGGCGCTGGACCAGCCGGTGATGACGAGGGCCGCCAGGACGGACGCCACCGTGACCGGGAGGCGGACGCCGGCCGGTGGGAGCACGATCGCCAGCAGGGGGAGCAGGGCCCCCACCGTGAACGCCAGGAAGCTCGCCCACGCCGCGTGCCAGGGGTTCGTCAGCTCGTCGGGGTCGATGCCGAGTTCCACGCGCGCGTGGGCGCGCAGGGCGTCGCGTGCCGTCAACTGCACCGCTGCTTCGCGGGCCACGTCCGGGGACAGGCCGCGCTGCTCCAGTATCTCCGCCAGTTCCTCGAGCTCGGCCTCCGGCTGCTCCCTCAGTTCCCGCCTCTCCAGGGCCAGCGCCGCCTGCTCCGAGTCCCGTTGGGTCGACACGGACACGTACTCGCCCGCCGCCATCGACATGGAGCCGGCCAGCAGCCCGGCGAGGCCGGCCGTCAGCAGCGTGCCGCGGTCCGTCGTCGCCCCGGCGACGCCGACCACCAGGCCCGCCGTGGACACGATGCCGTCGTTGGCGCCGAGCACCGCCGCCCGCAGCCAGTTCAGCCGCGCGCCGAGGGCGCCGCCGTGTGCCTCGTCGTGCGTGGGTTCCATCACACGGGGAGGATGGCACCTCATGAGTCGGACGGCACCCGGGCGCGCCCGCCACCGGCTCCTGTGACGGGCCCTCAGCTACGATTCCGTCAACTGATGCCGAACCGCTTGAGGGTTGTGCGC
Source organism: Streptomyces cynarae (assembly GCF_025642135.1). Taxonomy (NCBI): domain Bacteria; kingdom Bacillati; phylum Actinomycetota; class Actinomycetes; order Kitasatosporales; family Streptomycetaceae; genus Streptomyces; species Streptomyces cynarae. Next base: position 2,150,675 of record NZ_CP106793.1, read on the forward strand.
CCGGCGCAGGAGGAACGCGGGTGGCGGGTGGGGGCGTGGGGCTGTCAGTCGTGGCCCGTATCCTCAGTGACCATGCTCGAAGACCGTACGACCGCAGCGTCCCCGACCGCCTGGCCGGCCGCGTATCCGGAGGGGTACGCGGTCGTCGACGTGGAGACCACCGGCCTGGCCCGGGACGACCGGATCATCTCGGCCGCCGTCTACCGGCTGGACGCGCGCGGTGAGGTCGAGGACCACTGGTACACGATGGTCAATCCGGAGCGCGACCCGGGCCCGGTGTGGATCCACGGTCTGACGAGCGAGGCCCTCGAAGGGGCGCCCCTGTTCCAGGACGTCGCCGAGGAGTTCGCGGCCCGGCTCGACGGCCGCGTGCTCGTCGCGCACAACGCGGTCTTCGACTGGCAGATGATCGCCCGGGAGTACGCGCGCGCGGAGCGCGAGGCGCCGGTCCGTCAGCGGCTGTGCACCATCGCGCTGTCGAAGGAACTGCGCCTGCCGCTGGCCAACCACAAGCTGGAGACGCTGGCCGCGCACTTCGGGGTGGTCCAGCAGCGGGCGCACCACGCGCTGGACGACGCGCGGGTGCTGGCCGAGGCGTTCCGGCCGAGTCTGCACGCCGCCGCCCGGGGCGGCGTACGGCTGCCGCTGCTGGAGTGCCGCCCGCTGACGGAGTGGTCCGCCGCCCCCACGGTGCCCCGCCAGTCCTCCGGGGGCTACCGCCCGAGCAGTTGGCGCCCCTCCCGCAGACGCCCCTCCTGCCCCTACCCCAACCCGGGGCGGTACGAGGAAGGCAAACGGCTCAAGCAGGGCATGCGGGTGGCGTTCTCCGGGGACACCTCGGTCGACCGGGAGCTGCTGGAGGACCGTGCCGTCGAGGCGGGGCTGCACGTGGCGACGAGCCTGTCCCGGCTCACCAGCCTGCTCGTCACCAACGACCCGGACTCGGGCACGTCCAAGACGGTGAAGGCGCGGCAGTACGGGACACCGGTGATCGACGAGGCGGCGTTCGGGCAGCTGCTGCGGGACGTGGAGCCGGCGTCGCCGGAGTGATGCGTACCGTCGGCGGAGCGACCCGTACGGACGGGTGATTGCCGCGCGACTCGCCCGGCGCCCGCTCGCCCGCGCAGCGGCGACGGCTCACGCTGTGGCGCATGGCACGTTGCGAGGTCTGCGGGAACGACTACGGCATGACGTTCGAGGTGCACGCGCAGGGCGCGGTGCACGTCTTCGACTGTTTCGCCTGCGCCATCCACCGTATGGCGCCCATCTGCGAACACTGTCGCGTCCAGATCATCGGCCAGGGCGTCGACGTCGACGGCCACTGGTACTGCGGCGCGCACTGCGCCCGCGCGGAGGGGCAGGTGGGGATCGTCGACCGGGTCTGAGGCACCCCCGTGCGGGCGCGGCACGGTCCGAGATGTACCGTCGTGGGGTGTACCGCTTCCTGTTGTCCCGGCAGTGGGTGATCCTCACCCTCGTGGCTCTCCTGCTCATCCCCACGATGATCAGGCTGGGTTTCTGGCAGCTGCACCGTCACGACCACAGGCAGGCGCTGAACAAGCTGATCAACGAATCGCTGGCGGCGCCGCCCGTGCCCGCCGAGTCGCTCACCTCGGTGGGCGGGACCATCCGGCACGAGGACCTCTACCGCCGGGTGACCGCCAAGGGCCACTTCGACACGGCGCACGAACTGGTGGTGCGCCGTCGTACGAACGCCAATGGTGACGTCGGCTACCACGTGGTGACTCCTTTCGTGCTGAACGACGGCAGGACGCTCCTGGTCAACCGCGGCTGGATCGACTCCCCCGCCTCGCAGACCGCCTTCCCGGACATCCCGGCACCCGCCCAGGGCGAGATCACGGTCACCGGCCGGCTGATGCAGGACGAGACGACGGCCGCGAGCGGCATCAAGAACCTCAAGGGGTTGCCCGACCGCCAGATCATGCTGATCAACAGCGAGCAGGTCGGCGCTCTGCTGCGCGACGCGGGCGACACCTCCGCCAAGGAGATGCTCGGCGGCTACGTCGAACTGGTCTCCCCTGCCCCGAAGGGCGGCAGCCCCGAACTGATCCCGTCGCCCAAGGAGGACAGCAGCTGGATCGGGCTCGGCGACATCAACCTGCCGTACGCCGTCCAGTGGTGGCTGTTCGCGGCGGGTGTCCCCCTCGGCTGGGTGATCCTGGTCCGCCGCGAGGCCCGGGAGCGGGCGAAGGCGGCGCAGGAGACGAGCGAGGAGCCGGCACCGGCCACGGTGTGACCGCGGCCGGGTCCGCTCGGGTGCGCAAGGGGTCGGCCGGGCGGTCCCGCCGGTGGAGAACGTGCGGGGCGGGCGCGCGGGTGTCAGGTCGGGACGGCGCGCCCGCCCCGCGGTCCGTCGGCCGGTGTCAGCAGCAGCGGCCCTGCGGGTGGGTCTCCCGGTGCAGTGTGCGCAGCACCTCGTACTCGCGGCGGGTGGGCACCGGAGCGAGGGGGTGGTGGCGGCGGCGGCGCTCGCAGTAGCGGTCGTACTCCGCCTCCCCGGTCAGCTCGCGCAGGTACCAGCGCACGGCTCCCGCCCACTGCCGGGCGTTCATGACCGGGCTCCCACCAGTGCGTCGGCGGCCTGCTCGGGCACGTCGAGGCGGGATTCCACGTACGGGGCCTCGGCGGTCGGCAGTGCCCCGGGAGAGCGGACGGCCCGCACGCACACCACCGCCGCGTTGACGATCACGACCGCGACGAGCAGCAGGAACAGCGCGATCAGCACCCCGTCGACCGTCGAGTTGGTGACCACGGTGTGCATGTCGTGGGCGTTCTTGGCGGGCGGCAGGACCTGGCCGGCGTCGAGGGCGTCGGCGTACTTGGTCCGCTGGGCGAAGAACCCGACGCGCGGGTCACCGGAGAAGATCTTCTGCCAGCTCGCGGTGAAGGTCACGGCGACCACCCAGGCCAGCGGAATGCCGGTGACCCAGGCCCAGCGCAGCCGCCCGGACTTGATCAGGACGGTGGTGCAGACGGCGAGGGCGATGGCGGCGAGCAGCTGGTTGGCGATGCCGAAGAGCGGGAAGAGCTGGTTGATCCCGCCCAGCGGGTCGGTGGCGCCGGTGTAGAGGAAGTAGCCCCAGGCGGCCACGACCAGACCGCTGCACAGCCAGATGCCCGGCTTCCAGGTGACCCGGCCGACGGGCTTCCACACGTTGCCGAGCATGTCCTGGAGCATGAAACGCCCCACGCGGGTACCTGCGTCGACCGTCGTCAGGATGAACAACGCCTCGAACATGATCGCGAAGTGGTACCAGAAGGCCTTCATCGCGGTGCCGCCCAGGACCCCGGAGAAGATCTCCGACATGCCGACGGCGAGGGTCGGCGCCCCGCCCGAGCGGGCGATCAGCGTCTGCTCCTCGACGGCCTTGGCGGCCTGGGTCAGCTGGTCGGGGGTGATGGTGAAGCCGAGGCCCGCCACGGCGTGCGAGGCCGACTCGGCGGTCGCGCCGAGGAGGCCCGCGGGCGCGTTCATCGCGTAGTAGAGGCCCGGCTCCAGCGTCGCGGCGGCGATCAGGGCCATGATCGCGACGAACGACTCCATCAGCATGGCGCCGTAGCCGATCATGCGGACCTGGGACTCCTTCCGGATCAGCTTCGGGGTGGTCCCGGAGGAGACCAGCGCGTGGAAACCGGACAGCGCGCCGCAGGCGATGGTGATGAACAGGAACGGGAACAGGGACCCGGCGAAGACCGGGCCCGCGCCGGAGCTCGCGAACCTGCTGACCGCGTCCGCGTGCAGCACCGGCGTGGCGACCACGACGCCGACCGCGAGCAGCCCGATGGTGCCGATCTTCATGAAGGTGGACAGGTAGTCGCGCGGCGCGAGCAGCATCCACACCGGCAGCACCGAGGCGACGAAGCCGTAGCCGATCAGGCAGAAGACCAGGGTCGTCGGGCTCAGGGTGAAGGCACCGGCGAGGGAGGAGTTCTGGACCCAGCTGCCGCCGGCGATCGCCAGGAGCAGCAGCGCGACGCCGATGAGGCTGGTCTCCACGACCCGGCCGGGGCGGATGCGGTGCAGCCAGAAGCCCATGAGCAGGGCGATGGGGACGGTCATGGCGACGGAGAAGGTGCCCCACGGGGAGTGGGCGAGCGCGTTGACCACGACCAGGGCCAGCACACCCAACAGGATGATCATGATGGCGAAGACCGCGATCAGGGCTGCGGCCCCGCCCGCCCGGCCGATCTCGTCACGGGCCATCTGCCCGAGCGACTTTCCGTCCCGCCGCATGGACAGGAACAGCACGACCATGTCCTGCACCGCCCCGGCGAAGATCACCCCGGCCACGATCCACAGGGTGCCGGGCAGGTATCCCATCTGCGCCGCGAGCACCGGACCGACCAGCGGCCCGGCGCCGGCGATCGCGGCGAAGTGGTGGCCGAGCAGCACCCGGCGGTCCGTCGGGTGGAAGTCGACGCCGTCCTCCAGCCGTTCGGCGGGGGTGGCCCGGCGGTCGTCCGGTCGCAGTACGCGGCGGGCGATGAAGCGGGAGTAGAAGCGGTAGGCGATGGCGTACGAGCCGAGCGCGGCCACCACCAGCCAGACCGCGGAGATCTTCTCCCCGCGGGCGAGCGCGAGGACGCCCCAGGCGACGGCACCGAGCAGTGAGACGGCGGTCCAGACGAGAACCGCCCGGGGGGATGTACGTGATTTCTCGGGCGCCCGGAGTCCGGATTCGGCCAGGGGTGATGCGGGCATGGCGGCTCCTCACCTCGAGGGTGGTGTGAGAATTCGTGACACTCGTGACAGGACGTGCGCGGTGCGCGCGGCTCTCCCGCTCGCTGTCGGTTCGTGCAAGAGTTGCCCACCCGCCGGAGACGGTTGACAGCGAATGTCCGGAAGATTTCCTCTCGGTTCCCTGTCCTCCGAACCGGCCGTCCGCGCAACTCTCCTGCGAGGGCACAGGCACACCAAGGACGGTGACCCATGGCCGACGGCGCCATGACCGCGACGTTCCTCGCCGTGATCGGCGGAGCGTCCCTGCTCGCCGTCACCGCGCGCCGTCTGCGGCCGAACGACCGGCTGCCCTCCCTGGAGGGCTGGGCCCTGGCCGACCGGAGCCTTGGCCCCGTGTGGACCTGGATGCTGCTCGGCGGCACGATCTACACCGCGTACACCTTCACCGCCGTGCCCGGACTGGCGTACGGCAACGGCGCGCCCGCCTTCTTCGCGGTGCCGTACACGGTGATCGTCTGTCCGCTCGCCTTCGTCCTGCTGAGCCGCCTGTGGACCGTGGCCCGCCGGCACGGCTACATCACCGCAGCCGACTTCGTGCGCGGCCGGTACGGCTCGCCGCCGCTGGCCCTGGTGGTGGCGCTGACCGGGATCCTGGCGACGATGCCGTACCTCGCGCTGCAACTGCTCGGCATACGGGCCGTGCTGACGGCCGGGGGCGTGTATCCGCGGGGCGCCACGGGCGACCTGGTGATGGTGGCGCTCTTCGCGGGGCTCGCCGTGGCGACCTACCGGCACGGGCTGCGGGCGCCCACCGTGATCGCCGCACTGAAGGCGGTGGCCGTGTTCGTCTCGCTCACCGCCGTCACCTGGCTCGTCCTCGACCGGCTCGGCGGTCCCGGCCCGGTCTTCGACGGCGCGGCCCGGCGCCTCAGCGGCACGGACACGGCGCACTCCGCGCTGTTGCTCACCCCTGCCCAGCAGCCCGCCTACGCCACCCTCGCCCTGGGCTCCGCGCTGGCCCTGTTGATGTACCCGCACGTGCTCACCGCCGGTTTCGCCGCCGACGGCCCGCGCACCCTGCGCAAGACCGCGGTGGCGCTGCCCGCCTGGACGGGGCTGCTCGCGCTCTTCGGTTTCCTCGGCATCGCGGCCCTCGCGGCCGGGGTGCGGGCGCCGGCGGGCGGTGCCGAGGCGGCCGTGCCGATGCTGGTGGACCGGCTGATGCCGGGGCCGCTGGCCGGACTGGTGTTCGGCGCGATCACGGTGGGCGCACTGGTCCCCGCCTCGGTGATGTCGATCGCGGCCGCCACGAGTTTCGTACGCAACGTGTACGTCGAGTACGTGCATCCGACGGCCACGCCCAAGCGGCAGGTGCGCATCGCGCGGGCGGTGTCGCTCACCGCGAAGGTGGGCGCGGTGGCGTTCGTGTTCGGGCTGCGCGACCAGGACGCCGTCAACCTCCAACTGCTGGGCGGGGTGTGGATCCTGCAGATCTTCCCCGCGGTGGCCGTGGGCCTGTTCACCGGACGGCTGCACCCCCGGGCGCTGCTCGCCGGGTGGGGCGCGGGCATGGTGGCCGGCACCTTCCTGGTGGTGCGGGAGGGGTTCTCCTCGATCGTGCCCTTCGCCACCGGCCGACCGCCGCTGGAGATCTACGCGGGGCTCGCCGCCCTGCTCCTCAACCTGATCGTCGCCGTGGTGGGGACCGCGGCCCTCGAACGCCTCGGCGTCCCGCGCGGCGCCGACGCGACCGACCTGCCGTCGCGCCTGACCGTCAGACGGCGCCCCGAGACGGGAGCGAACAACCCGTGAGACGCAGACAGCACACCCCCGTCACGCTGGCCCCCGCGCCACAGCCCGCCGGGCCGCCCGAGGCCCTCGCCCCCGCGGTGAGCGACCCGGCGGAGCTGGAGCGCGAGGCCGGTGTGGCCCGCCTGTTCGAGCGGCACTACGCCTCGATGCTGCGCCTGGCGGTGCTGCTGGGCGCCGACGACCCGGAGAACGTGGTGGCCGAGGCCTACTACCAGATCTACCGGAAGTGGCGGCGTCTGAAGGACACCGAGGCGGCGGAGGCGTACCTGCGCTCCACCGTCTGCAATCTGACGCGGATGCGCATACGCCACCTCCAAGTGGCCCGCAAGCACGAGGAGAAGCCCACGGAGGAGGTCGTCGCCTCCGCCGAGAGCACCGCGCTCCTCCACGACGACCAGCGGGTGCTGATCCGCGCCCTCCAGCAGCTGCCCGCCCGGCAACGGGAGGCGCTCGTGCTGCGGCACTGGCTCGGACTGAAGGAGCAGGAGATCGCCGCGGCGATGGGGATCTCCTGCGGATCGGTCAAGACCCACACGGCGCGCGGCATCGCCGCCCTGACCCAGGCGATGGAGGCCCGGCGATGACGCATCGAGATGCGACTCCGTCGCGTGGCACCGGTCCGGACCGTACGGAGCGGGAGCTGCGCGAGGCCCTCGCCGCGCTGGCGGACGGGGTGCACGCCGCCCCCGACGCCTACCGGACGGCGCGCGGCACGTGGCTGCGCCGCGAGCGCCGACGCCGGCTCGTCCTCACCGTGCTGGTCGCGGTCGTCTTCACCCTGGCCACGCTGATCGGCCTGTGGGTCCTCAACCAGACCCCGTCGCACCCGGGGGTGATCTTCTCCGGCGCGGGTGCCACGAGCACGGGCAGCGCCACACACCACGCGGCGTCACTCCCCCGGCCCACCCCCTGATTGCCCCGTCGGCCCATCGGGAACCCGCTTCCCGTGCATCCGCGGATCGAGGACTACGCACTCATCGGCGACGAACAGACCGCCGCCCTGGTCGGCCGGGACGGGTCCATCGACTGGCTGTGCCTGCCCCGCTTCGACTCGCCCGCCTGCTTCGCCAAGCTGCTCGGCACCGAGGAGCACGGCCACTGGAGGATCGCGCCCAGGGGCGCCCGCCTGTGCACGCGCCGGGCCTACCGCCCCGACACCCTCGTCCTCGACTCCGACTGGGACACCCCGGACGGCACGGTCCGCGTCACCGACTTCATGCCCCAGCGCGACCGCGCCCCCGACGTCGTACGCGTCATCGAGGGCCTGGCCGGCCGGGTCACCGTGCACGGTGAGCTCCGGCTGCGTTTCGACTACGGCTCGATCGTGCCGTGGATGCGGCGGAGCGACGGTCACCGGGTGGCCGTGGCAGGACCGGACTCGGTGTGGTTGCGCAGTGAGCCCCCCGTGCGCATCTGGGGCGAGGACTTCGCCACCCACTCCGAGTTCACGGTGGGCAAGGGGGACAGGGTCGCCTTCGTCCTGACCTGGCATCCCTCGCACGAGCCCCGCCCCGCCCTCGTCGACCCGTTCGAGGCGCTGGACAGCAGTGTCGAGGACTGGCGCGCGTGGGCGGCGCGGTGCCGTTACCGCGGCCCGCACCGGGAGGTGGTGGTCCGCTCCCTGATCACCCTGAAGGCGCTCACCTACGCGCCCACCGGCGGTATCGTCGCGGCCCCCACGACCTCCCTGCCGGAGTCCCTGGGCGGCGTACGCAACTGGGACTACCGCTACAGCTGGCTGCGCGACTCCACACTCACCCTCCAGGCCCTGCTGGCGGCCGGCTACCACGAGGAGGCCGAGGCCTGGCGCGACTGGCTGCTGCGCGCGGTCGCCGGCAAGCCGGCGGACCTGCAGATCATGTACGGCATCTCGGGCGAGCGACGGCTGCCCGAGTACGAGCTGCCCTGGCTGCCCGGTTTCCACGGCTCGGCGCCGGTCCGGGTCGGCAACGACGCGGTGAAGCAGTTCCAGCTGGACGTGTACGGCGAGGTCATCGACTCCCTGTCGGTGGCCCGCAGCGCGGGACTGCCGGTGCGGCCGCACATGTGGCGGGTGCAGTGCGCGCTGCTGGAGTTCCTGCGGACGGCCTGGCGGCAACCGGACGCGGGGCTGTGGGAGGTGCGCGGGCGGCGCCGCCACTTCGTGTACTCGAAGGTGATGGCGTGGGTGGCCGCCGACCGCGCCGTCCGCACCCTGGAGGAGCATCCGCACCTCGACGGCGACCTCGACGGCTGGCGGGCCATGCGGGAGGAGGTGCACCGGGAGGTGTGCGAGCGGGGCTACGACCCCGACCGCAACACGTTCACCCAGTACTACGGCTCACGGGCGCTCGACGCCTCGCTGCTGCAGATCCCGCTCGTCGGCTTCCTGCCGCCGGACGACCCGCGGGTGACCGGAACGATCGACGCCGTGCGCGCGGAGCTGTCCTGCGACGGTCTCCTGCTCAGGTACGACCTGGGGCACACGGACGTGGACCCGCTGCCGGGCGAGGAGGGCGCGTTCCTCGCGTGCTCGTTCTGGCTCGCGGACGCCCTGCACCTCACCGGCCGCACGGACGAGGCCCGGGAGTTGTTCGAACGGCTGGTCGGGCTGTGCAACGACGTCGGTCTGCTCGCCGAGGAGTACGACCCGGTGACCGGCCGGCAGCTCGGCAACTTCCCGCAGGCGTTCAGCCATCTCGGCCTGGTGGGGACCGCCCTCGCCCTGGACGGGGGCGAGAAGGCAGGATAGGGGCCATGGATCTTGGACTGAAGGACCGGGTGTACGTCGTCACCGGGGCGACCCGCGGGCTGGGCAACGCGGCCGCGCGGGAACTCGTCGCAGACGGGGCGAAGGTGGTGATCACCGGCCGCGACGGGAAGCGGGCCGAGGCGGCGGCGGCGGAGCTGGGCGCGAACGCCGTGGGCGTGTCCGCCGACAACTCCGACCCGCAGGCGGCGGCCCGGCTGATCGCGACGGCCCGTGAGCACTTCGGCGGCTTCGACGGCATCCTCATCAGCGTCGGCGGGCCGCCGGCCGGAGGGGTCGCCGACAACACGGACGAGCAGTGGACCGCGGCGTTCGAGTCGGTCTTCCTGGGCGCGGTGCGGCTGGCCCGCGGGGCCGCCGCGGAGCTGACCGAGGGCGGCGTCATCGGGTTCGTGCTGTCCGGTTCCGTGTACGAGCCGATCCCGGGGCTGACCATCTCCAACGGGCTGCGCCCCGGGCTCGCGGGCTTCGCCAAGTCCATCGCGGACGAGCTGGGCCCGCGCGGCATCCGGGTCGTCGGCCTGCTCCCGGCCCGCATCGACACCGACCGGGTGCGCGAGCTGGACGCCCTGTCCCCCGACCCGGAGGCGGCCCGCGCGGCCAACGAGTCCCGCATCCCGCTGCGCCGCTACGGCACCCCGGACGAGTTCGGCCGCACGGCCGCGTTCCTGCTGTCCCCGGCGGCGTCGTACCTGACCGGCATCATGCTCCCGGTGGACGGCGGGGCGCTCCACGGCTTCTGAGCAGGGCCGACCCACGGCGCTCGGGCGCCGGCGCCGGAGGCCACGCAGCCGTCCACGGGCCTCGGGCCGCCCCGGACCCCGCGCGCAGCCGACCGACGGCGCCCTGGTCGATGCCGAACGCGCCGCAGGCGTATCCGGGCAGGCCGAGTCGCCAGGCCCGCGCGTCGCGGGCCTGGTTCGAGGCACGTCTATTCGCCGACGCCCGCAAGATCCCGCAGCCGCCGGGCCTGGGCGGCTCGTTCCGCCGCGCGCTGGGCCTCGTAGGTCCGCTCCTGCGCGCCGCGCAGCAGCGCCTTGGTCTCGATCACGGCGTCGCGGGGCGCCGCGAGCAGGGCGGTCGCCAGGTCCCGTACCGTCTCGTCGAGCTGGTCGTGCGACACGGCGATGTTCGCGAGTCCGGTGGTCACTGCTTCCTCGGCCCCGACGAAGCGGCCCGTCGCGCAGATCTCCAGCGCGCGGGCATAGCCGACCAGGCCCACCAGCGGATGCGTGCCGGTGAGGTCCGGTACCAGGCCCAGGCTCGTCTCGCGCATGGCGAACTGCACGTCGTCGGCGACGACGCGCAGGTCACAAGCGAGGGCGAGCTGGAACCCCGCTCCGATCGCATGTCCCTGGACAGCGGCGATCGACACGATGTCGCTCTGCCGCCACCAGGTGAACGCCTCCTGGTACCCGGCGATGGTGGCGTCCAGCTCCGCGTCGCCGCTGCGCGCGAGGTCGATGAAGGTCGGTTCGCCCTCGATCCCCTCGGGCGTGAACATCTGACGGTCCAGCCCGGCCGAGAACGACTGACCCTCGGCACGCAGCACGACCACGCGGACCGAACCGGGCAGCGCCCGCCCGGCCTCCGTCAGCGCCCGCCACAGAGCGGGGCTCTGCGCGTTGCGCTTGGCCGGGTTGGTCAGCGTCACCGTGGCGATCGCCTCGTCGACGGTGAGCCGTACGCCGTCCTTGTCGAGTACCGGGTCGAGCGAAGCCATGGGGCGCCTCCGATGGGTGCGGTCAGCAGCGGATGCCGTGGCACGGCATCCTAAGTGACTGCACAGTAACCACCCGATCGGTCGCCTGACCGACCGGGTGGCCACCACCGAAGCCGATGGGCCGCCCGGCGTCAGGCCGACTGGGCCTTCTTGCCCCGCGTCGCCCCGCCACGCCCTCGGAGCGTGACGCCCGACTCGCTGAGCATCCGGTGGACGAAGCCATACGAGCGGCCGGTCTCCTCGGCCAGCGCCCGGATGCTCGCACCGGAGTCGTACTTCTTCTTCAGGTCTGCCGCGAGCTTGTCGCGCGCGGCGCCGGTCACCCGGCTGCCCTTCTTCAGAGTCTCGGCCACCCGTGCCTCCTCATGGGAAGTGCGCTCTGGTCTCCTCATGATCACCCCTCCGGGGCGCGATGGCCACCCATTCGGCAAGGTCCGTGCGACAAGGTTGTGACGACAGGAGCGCATCCCCACGAGTGGAATCCGGGATTCCGCCCGGTCGTGTCCGTACACCCGAACGGGTTCATCGGGGAATCACCAGGTCAGCGACGCGCGACGGCCGAGCCCGCCCCACGGAGCAGCTCGGCCGTCGAATCGATGCAGGACACACCCGGGTACGAGGAGACCTCACACAGATGATGGATCACGGATCGGCCGAATGATCCATACGCAGTGGATCAGCCGTTCGATCAAGCGCCCCTGACCGCCCGGCGCGGGGCGGTCAGGCGAGCGTGACGAGGTCGGCGTAGTCCGCGCCCCACAGGTCCTCGACCCCGTCCGGCAGCAGGATGATCCGCTCCGGCTGGAGCGCCTCCACCGCGCCCTCGTCGTGGGTGACGAGCACGACCGCGCCCTTGTAGGTGCGCAGCGCGCCGAGGATCTCCTCGCGGCTGGCCGGGTCGAGGTTGTTGGTCGGCTCGTCGAGCAGCAGCACGTTCGCGGACGACACCACGAGCGTGGCGAGGGCGAGACGGGTCTTCTCACCACCGGACAGAACGGCGGCGGGCTTGTCCACGTCGTCGCCGGAGAACAGGAACGAGCCGAGCACCTTGCGGACCTCGACCAGGTCCATGTCGGGCGCGGCGGAGCGCATGTTCTCCAGCACCGTGCGGTCGGGGTCGAGGGTCTCGTGCTCCTGCGCGTAGTAGCCGAGCTTGAGGCCGTGACCGGGGACGACCTTGCCGGTGTCCGGCTGCTCGACGCCCGCGAGCAGGCGCAGCAGGGTGGTCTTGCCCGCGCCGTTGAGGCCCAGGATGACGACCCGGGAGCCCTTGTCGATGGCCAGGTCGACGTCGGTGAAGATCTCCAGGGAGCCGTACGACTTCGACAGCCCCTCGGCCATCAGCGGGGTCCTGCCGCAGGGGGCCGGCTCGGGGAAGCGGAGCTTGGCCACCTTGTCCTGCTGGCGGACCTCGTCCAGGCCGGCCAGCAGCTTCTCGGCGCGGCGGGCCATGTTCTGCGCGGCGACCGTCTTGGTGGCCTTGGCGCGCATCTTGTCGGCCTGGGCGTTGAGCGCGGCGGCCTTCTTCTCGGCGTTGGCACGCTCACGCTTGCGGCGCTTCTCGTCGGCCTCGCGCTGCTGCTGGTAGAGCTTCCAGCCCATGTTGTAGACGTCGATCTGGGCGCGGTTGGCGTCCAGGTAGAACACCTTGTTGACGACCGTCTCGACCAGGTCGACGTCGTGCGAGATGACGATGAAGCCGCCGCGGTAGGTCTTCAGGTAGTCCCGCAGCCAGATGATCGAGTCCGCGTCGAGGTGGTTGGTCGGCTCGTCGAGCAGCAGGGTGTCCGCGTCGGAGAACAGGATGCGGGCCAGCTCGATACGGCGGCGCTGACCGCCGGAGAGCGTGTGCAGGGGCTGGCCGAGCACCCGGTCGGGCAGGTTGAGCGCGGCGGCGATGGTGGCGGCCTCGGCCTCGGCGGAGTACCCGCCCTTGGTGAGGAACTCGGTCTCCTGGCGCTCGTACTGCCGAAGGGCCTTCTCGCGGGTGGACCCCTTGCCGGTGGCGATGCGCTGCTCGTTCTCGCGCATCTTGCGGATCAGGACGTCGAGGCCGCGCGCGGAGAGGATGCGGTCGCGGGCCAGGACGTCGAGGTCGCCGGTGCGCGGGTCCTGCGGGAGGTAGCCGACCTCGCCGGAGCGCGTGACGGTGCCCGCGGCGGGGATGCCCTCGCCCGCGAGGACCTTGGTGAGGGTGGTCTTCCCGGCGCCGTTGCGGCCGACGAGGCCGATGCGGTCGCCCTTGGTGACGCGGAAGGTGGCGTTCTCGATGAGGATGCGGGCACCGGCGCGCAGCTCGATGCCGGAGGCGGAGATCACGGACAGACTCCTGGGCTGGGGGTCCCCTGCTCGAACGGAGTCGAGAGCTCGGGGGAGGGCGGCGGGATGGGCGGCTGAGGACGTTCCCGCCGTCTAATGCGCGAGGAGAATGGCCATGGGCCCCAGTCTAACGGGGCGGTGCAAGCACTTTTTCCGTGCGCGGCGTCCCGCGCTGTGCCGTCCGTCCTTCGCGCCAGCGTGACGGCGGTGGTGTGACGTTCACTACGCGGCGGCGGAGGATACGCGTGGGCACGGCACACCGGGGCGCGACGCGGCCGGTGCGTCCCCCGTTCGGGCCACGGCCGGGCGTCGTGCCGTGGGGCGGTGCCAGGCTGGCACTCCCGGCGCCAGGCCCTGTCGTCGAACTCCCGTCGTCAGCAGCGTTGTCAGTGGCCGGTGCCAGACTGAGCGACGGGCCGGGATTCGGGCCGGACACCGGAGGGAGTGACGGCGATGGCGGGCATGGACGGCAGGCGTCCGAGCATCTGCCCGACGCTGCTGTACGCGGACGCGAAGGCGGCGATCAGGCAGCTCACGGAGGCCTTCGGTTTCACGGAGCTGTCGGTGTACGAGGGCGAGGACGGCTCGGTGCTGCACGCCGAGCTGGTGCAGGGCAACGGCGTGGTGATGCTGGGTTCGAAGGGCCGCGGCGGCCCCTTCGACGAGGCGATGAGGGGGGCGGGTCCCTGCGGGGTGTACGTCGTGGTGGACGACGTCGACGCACACCACCAGCGGGCCGTGGAGCACGGCGCGGAGATCCTGATGCCCCCGACGGACCAGGACTACGGATCGCGGGACTACATGGCCCGGGACGACGAGGGCAACATCTGGAGTTTCGGCACGTACGCCCCCGAGGCAGCCGCCTGACGGCCTCTGTTCGAGGGGGTCAGCTGCCTCCGGTGTGGACCTGGAAGGCGGCTCGGCGCACGGCCCTGGCGAGCGCCGGGTCCGGGTGGGCGGCGGCGAGCGCGACCAGGACCTGGACGGTACGGGGGTGTCCGACCGCGCGCACCTCGTCGAGCAGCGCGGGCACGGTGGCCTGCACGGCGGACTCAAGGTGGCGGACCAGGAGCGGGGCCTCACCGTGGTCGGCGACGGCGGCGGCGGTGTCGACCCACAGCCAGGTGGCCTCCTCACGGGTGAGCACCTCGTGGGCGTCCTCCGGGTCGGCGCCGTCGTGCTCGGCGAGCCAGAGCAGGGCGTAGGGGCGCAGCGTGGTGTCCTCGGCGGCGCGGCGCACCTCGGGCTCGGCGGGCGCGCCGACCACGCGCAGCGCCTCGAAGGCCAGTCCGCGCAGCAGGGCGTCCTCGCCACGGGCGGCGCCGAGGAGTTCGGTGACGGCGCTGCCGACGGGGCGGGCGGCCAGCCAGGCGCGGTACTCGGCGCGAGCCGCGTTCGGACGGAGCTGGGCGCAACCGCGGAGCATGTCCTCGGCGTTCTGCTCGATGTTCCCTGCGGGGCTCTGCGCGGCGACGCAGATCTGCTCCAGCTTGACCCAGACCGCCCAGCTGCCGAGCGGGGTGAGGGTGGCCTGCCCGTCGGCGCAGGTGAGGGCGCCGACGTAGGCGAGCGCGTCGAGGGCCCAGGCGAGCAGGGGGGCCAGCTCGGACTCGTCGGCGGAGTCGGGGACCGGCGGCACGACAGGCTCGGGCCGGGGTCCGTAGGGGACCTCGCAGCGCTCGGTGCGCAGTTCGGTGACCCGCTGCTGGAGCAGGTCGAGGAGCTGCTCGACGGGCACGGGCCCGGCGGACAGCTGGAGGAAGGAGAGCACCTGGGGCATGGCCGAGACGACCTCGGCGACGGCGGCGTGCTCTCGGTCCGCCGGCTCGGGGCAGGCGAGCGACCAGGCGTCGAAGAGGGCGACCCAGCCGCGCAGTACGGCGGAGTCGTCCCGGTCCCAGGCGCGCAGCCGCCAGCCGGGGCGGGCGCTGTCGCCGTGCACCTCGACGAGACCGGCCAGGCGCGCGGTGTCCCAGTCGGCGCGCACCTGAGCGACGGTCAGGCCGAGGTCGGCGGCCGCCCGTTCCGCGGTGGCGTCGGACAGGGTGCCCTTGCCGTCGGGGGACGCGCCCTCGCGGCCGGGCCCTAGCGTGGCGTCGGCCCAGTGGGCGACACGGGCCGCTCCGGCCAGGCGGGCGCGGGCCATTTTCGCGAGTTCCGCGGGCGGCGGCGTGCCCTCCGGCGGCCTGGGTGCGGGGCGGCGCGTGCGGCGCTGGGTCACCGCTCGGGGGCGGCGGCCAGCGGCCGCGGTCGGACGAGTCGGAGCCTGGAGTCGCGCGGAGTACGGGACGTCACAGGTGCAGTCTTCCGGTTGACGGTCCGAAAACCCAAACGGAATGCCTCGAGGGACGCCGACGGTAGTCGGCGAGAGGGGCCTCAGAGGGCCTGGGAAGGGGGACAGCGCTGGTCGGGTGGGCCAAGCGGAAGCGGGTGCGAAGAGGCGCCGCAGCGTGTGCCCGCCGGCGCGGGCCGTTGCTCCGGAACCGTCACATCAGCGGCGTGAGGAAGCGCCGCATGGCCTCCTCGTAGGCCTCGGGGTCGGCGTTCCACATGGCGCCGTGCGGGGCGTTCTCCACCGTGTGCAGGGTGACCAGGTTCGCGCGCCGTTCGGCGAGACGGCGTGAAAGCCCCCAGGGGGCGATCGTGTCGTCGGGCCCGTGGAAGATCAGCACCGGCACGTTGAGGTGCTGCGGGTCCGCAGCCTTCTGGGTGCGGTCGCCGTGCACACCGGTGCGGCCCTGCGCGGCGCGGACGGCCAGCGGCAGCAGGGCTCCGGGGTGCGGCGGGCGGCGGCCAGGGCGCGCAGCGTGGCCTCCCAGCTGAGGACGGGTGAGTCCAGGACGAGCCCGGAGACCCGCTCGCGCACCGCCGAGTGGGCTGCGGCGTGCAGCGCCATGGCGGCGCCGGTGGACCAGCCGTGCAGCACGACCCGTTCGGCCCCGGACCGCACCGCGTGGCGGATCGCGGCGTCCACGTCGCGCCACTCGGTCTCGCCGAGGTGGTTCAGGCCGTCCGGGGAGCGGGGCGCCCCGGGGTCGCCGCGGTAGGCGATGTCGAGGACCGGGAAGTGGTGGCGCTGCAGGAATCCCATGACGTTCATGGGGTGTTCGCGGGTGGTGCCCAGCCCGTGCACGGTGATCACCCAGGTGTCACGGGCGCCCGGCAGGAACCAGGCGGGCAGGGTCCCGAGTTCGCCGGGCACCTCCACGTCGGTGTGGTCGAGGCCGAGGGCGGTGCGGGGATCGCCGGTGTACAGGGCGGGGGTGAGCCAGACCTTGTCACCGGGCTCGAGCGTGCCGTGCGTGACGCGTTCCAGACGGCGTACGACCGTGTCGACGGTGTGCGGGGCGGAGTCCAGGACCGGGCCGACGACCGCGTGCGAGCCGTTACCGGTCAGCCCGTAGGTGCCGGGACGCTGGGAGGCCAGGTCACGGGTGAGGGCGATCCGGCCGGCCGCCAGGGAGTGCACGGTGAGGCGGGGTTCCGTGGGCAGCGGACGCCCCGGCGGCGCCTTCAACGCGGCGTCGCTGGCGAAGCGGCCCGCGGCGACGCCGGCGGCGCCCGCGGCGATGGCTACGGTGACGGCTGCGGCCGCCGCTTTCACAGTGCGCATCCATCCAGTCTCCCGGTGGAGCCCGCCCCCGGCCAGTGGGGAGAAGGGCGCGGTGTGACCCACGGGGCGCCCCGCAAGGCGGCCCCGGCCGGCCGGTCCACTAGGGGTTCGTCGACCCCTGATGCTGCCCGTACCCCCGCAACCGCTCCCCTACCTCCGCCACCTGTTCCCGGCTGAGCAGGTGCGGGGTGAGGCCCGGCACGGACGACGCCGTCAGCCACACGCGGCACATCCACTCCAGCTGGGCCGTGCGGTCGTAGGCCTGGTCCAGCGAGGCACCGTGGGCGACCGTGCCGTGGTTCTGCAGCAGGCAGGCGCTGCGGTCGGTCAGGGCGCGGAGCATGTTCTCGGCCAACTCGGGGGTGCCGTAGGTCGCGTAGGGCGCGACCCGGACCGCACCTCCCAGCGCGGCGGCCATGTAGTGGATCAGCGGCAGCTCCTGTACGAGCGTGGAGACGGCCGTGGCGTCGGGGGCGTGGGTGTGCACGACGGCCCGGGCGTCCGTCGTGCGGTAGACGGCCAGGTGCATGGGCAGCTCGCTGGTCGGGCGCAGCGTGCCGAGCACTTGGTGTCCGTCCAGGTCGACCCCGACCACGTCGCCCGGCGTCAGCCGCTCGTACGGCACTCCGGTGGGGGTGACCAGCACGGTGTCGCCGACGCGTACGGAGACGTTGCCGGAGGTACCGACGACCAGTCCGTCGGCGACCGTGCGGCGGGCCGTCGCGACGAGCTGGTCCCAGGCCCGCGCCACCTCCCCCGCCGCGGCCGCCCCCCGCCCGTGCCGTACGGCCTCCCGGGCGTCCCCTGCGTCATGTCGCTGATCGGCCATGCCGCGATCCTGCCAGGCGGGGTCCGCGCGGGGGTGGCCCGGCGCACAGCAGGCCGGAAGCCACGGGCCCGGAAGTGTACATATATGGACACACCTCCCCCAGGAGGCGGTTACACCAGCGAGAGGCTGGAGGGTGACCGAAATCTCTTCAGCCGGTCCCGGGACCGGCTGAAGCGGTTCACGACGAGCCGGCGAAGAGCCCGGCGCAACTCCCCGAGACGTCCCCCGGACACGTACCAGAGCTTCCGGAAGCCTGAATTGCGGCTTCGTTCGAGGTGCGACCCCCGTCGGCCGACCACAAACGGAACGCCGATACGCCGATCGGTACACCCTGCGGCCCGTCTCAGTTCATCTTCCGTTCACCCAGGTTGCCTACGGTCCAACAGCCACTGACCTTCCCCACAGAAGCCTGGGTAAATGGAACACATCACGCTCCTCCTCGGAATCGTGATCGTCACCGCTCTCGTGTTCGATTTCACGAACGGTTTCCACGACACAGCCAACGCGATGGCGACGACCATCTCGACTGGCGCCCTGAGGCCCAAGACGGCGGTGGCGATGTCCGCCGCGCTGAACCTCCTCGGCGCCTTCCTCTCTGTCGAGGTCGCCAAGACGATCTCCGGCGGCATCATCAACGAACAGGGCATACGCGTCGAAGTGATCTTCGCCGCCCTGGTGGGCGCCATCCTGTGGAACCTGCTGACCTGGCTCCTGGGTCTGCCGTCCAGTTCCTCCCACGCCCTCTTCGGCGGTCTGATCGGTGCCGCCGTCACCTCGGCCGGCTGGTCCGCGGTGAACGGCTCGACGATCGTCACCAAGGTCCTGATCCCCGCGGTGGCCGCGCCGCTCGTGGCGGGCCTCGCCTCGATGCTCGCCACCCGCCTGTCGTACGTGATCGGCAGCCGCGCCGACGAGAAGGCGACCGCGAAGGGCTACCGGGCCGGCTCGATCGCCTCGGCGGGCCTGGTCTCCCTGGCCCACGGCACGAACGACGCGCAGAAGACGATGGGCATCATCACGCTGGCCCTGGTCACCGGCGGTGTCATCGCCCCCGGCTCGAACCCTCCCACCTGGGTCATCGTCTCGGCCGGTCTGGCCATCGCGCTCGGCACCTACCTGGGCGGCTGGCGCATCATCCGCACCCTCGGCAAGGGCCTGACGGACCTGGCGCCGCAGCAGGGCTTCGCCGCACAGACCAGCGCGGCGACCGCGATCCTCGCCTCCTCGCACCTCGGCTTCTCCCTCTCCACCACCCAGGTCTGCTCCGGCGCCGTCATGGGCGCGGGCCTCGGCCGCAAGGGCGGCGTGGTCCGCTGGTCCACCGCGACCCGGATGCTGACCGCGTGGGTTCTGACGCTCCCGGCGGCCGGCCTGGTCGGCGCGGGCGCCGAACTCCTCACCAAGCAGGGCACCTGGGGCACGGTCGCCACCGGCGTGCTGCTGGTCGCCGGCGCCGGGGTCATCTGGACCCTGTCGCGCCGCAAGCCGGTCACGGTGGACAACGTCAACGACATCGAGACGGAGCCCGCGGGCGTCGTCACCGCGGCGATCGCGGCGGTCATCCCGCCCCCGGCGGGCCCCGTCGCCGCGGCCGACAGCGCGGCGCCCGGCACCGCCCCGGCGGACACGGACGCCACCACCGACCTGCAGGCCACGATCCCGGCCCCTGACGGCCCCTCCGCGGAGCCGGCCCCCGCCGCCACGGTTTAAGGAATCACCACTCATGAAGATCGACTGGGCAGCCCTCGGCTCCGTCTTCGGCGTCAGCCTCGGGGTCACCGTGGCCCTGGTGGCCCTGTTCACCCTGGGCGTCGTGGGCCTCACCAAGAAGGACTCGGCCCGGGGCGGCGCGGCCGCCCTGGCGGCGACCGGCGCCTACGCCTGCTTCGCGGCCTGCGCGGCTGCGGTCGCGTACGGTATCCATCTGATCGTCGCCTGACGGCCGGAGCACTTCGGAATCGCACACGCAGCGCTGTCGCTGCGCGTCACCCCCGCAGCGGTGTCGCTGCGGGGGTTTCTCGCGTTACCGAGGTCAAGGGGTCCGCGAGTCGCGTTGCCGGACGGCCGCCGTCGCCCGGCCCAGGACACGGAGACGCTCCGCGACCGGGGTGAGGCCCCACCACAGGCCCGCGCAGGCGGCGGCCGCGATGGTGACCACCAGCCACACGAGGGCCCGCGCCGGGGTCCCGGGCACCAGCAGCGCCGCCAGCGCACCGATGCCGACTGCGAACATCCCCGTCGTCAGGGAGAAGAGTGCCAGCGGAGCCGCTGCCGCCAGCGAGGGGTGCGGCGCGTGGGGACCTCCCGCGCCTGCCGAGAATTCCTTGGCCCTGTCCCCCATGTGGGTCCCTCCCGTCCTCTGGACGGTTCGCTCGGACGCCGTCCACTGCCGGGTTTCTCGAGTCCGGCCAGCAAAGCACACCCCGCCGTACGGCGAAAGACGAGCACCGGACCGGTGCGCCGTTTCGAGTCACGCGCCGGAACGCACGCCCCTGGACCACCTACTGGGACCGTCACTTCACAACCAAAGGCGCGATTCGGGCAACTGACGCGATTTCAGTGGTGTGGGACTCAGCACACCACAGCGTCGCAGGTCAAGAGCAAGTTGACGGCTGTTCTGGGTGCGTGGTGGACTGCCGGAGCCAGTACGGCGGCAGGAGAGGAAGCCGGTGCGAGTCCGGCGCGGTCCCGCCACTGTCACCGGGGAAGAACTCCCCGGGAGCCAGGAACTCTCGCCGCCGGTCTCGTCGAACCAGGGCGTGGACACCCTGAGTGAGGACATATCGCCATGCGCGGCTGCCGATTGAGGTTCTGTCACCGAGCACTGTCCGACCGCACGGTCGGCTGAGCCGATGGGTGCCGATCGCGTCTTCGCGTACGGCGCCGCCGCCGGCCTCCTCGGCGACCTCCTGCTGGGCGATCCACGCCGCGGGCATCCGGTCGCCGCGTTCGGGCGGGCCGCGGCGGCCGTGGAACGGGTGCTGTGGCGGGACCACCGCGGGTGGGGCGCACTGCACACCGCCGTCTGCGCCGGGGGTGCCGTGACAGCGGCGGCGCTCGCCGCATCCGCCGTACGTCCCTCCCGTACCGCCGCCACGGCCCTGACTGCTGCCGCCACCTGGGCCGTGGTCGGGGGCACGTCGCTCGCCCGGGAGGCAGGCGCCATCGGGCGCGCCCTGGAGGCGGGGGACGTCGAGGCCGCACGCGCCCGGCTGCCGCATCTGTGCGGGCGGGACCCGCAGGCGCTGGACGCGGACGGGATCGCCCGGGCGGTCGTCGAGTCCGTCGCCGAGAACACCTCCGACGCCGTGGTGGGCGCGCTCGCCTGGGGAGCCGTCGCCGGGGTGCCCGGTCTCGTGGGTTTCCGCGCCGTCAACACGCTCGACGCCATGGTCGGGCACAAGTCGCCCCGCTACCGGCGCTACGGATGGGCCTCGGCGCGCCTCGACGACGTCGCGGGATGGCCGGGAGCACGGCTCACCGCCGTTCTCGCGGCAGCGGCGGGCCCCGATCCGCGGGGCGCGGTACGCGCCTGGCGCGCCGACGCCGCGAAGCACCCGAGCCCCAACGCCGGGCCCGTGGAGGCGTCGTTCGCGGGCGCCCTGGGTGTGCGGCTGGGCGGAACGCTGTCGTACGGGGGGCGCGTGGAGCACCGGCCCGTGCTCAACGCGGCCGGGCGCGCCGTCCGTACGGACGACATCGAGCGGGCCGTACGGCTCTCCCGGCGCGTGAGCGGGCTCGCGCTCGGCATCACGGTCGCCGGGCGCCTGGCGGCCCGAAGGCTTCTCGCGAAGGGACGGACGTCATGAGCGGCGGACTCCTCGTCGCCGGTACCACCTCCGACGCCGGCAAGAGCGTCGTCACCGCCGGTATCTGCCGCTGGCTCGTACGGCAGGGGGTCGAGGTCGCGCCGTTCAAGGCGCAGAACATGTCCCTGAACTCCTTCGTCACCCGCGAGGGCGCCGAGATCGGGCGGGCGCAGGCCATGCAGGCCCAGGCGTGCCGTATCGAGCCGACCGCGCTGATGAACCCCGTGCTGCTCAAGCCGGGCGGCGAGCAGAGCAGCCAGGTCGTGCTGCTGGGCAAGCCGGTCGGTGAACTGAGCGCGCGCGGGTACCACGGGGGTCGGCAGCAGCGGCTCCTCGGCACCGTGCTGGACTGCCTCGCCGAGTTGCGGGGCACGTATGACGCGGTGATCTGTGAGGGGGCCGGCAGCCCGGCGGAGATCAACCTGCGGCGCACCGACATCGTGAACATGGGGATCGCCCGCAACGCCCGGCTACCCGTGCTCGTCGTCGGCGACATCGACCGCGGCGGTGTCTTCGCGTCCTTCTTCGGGACGGTGGCGCTGCTCTCGCCCCAGGACCAGGAGCTCGTCGCCGGATTCCTGGTCAACAAGTTCCGCGGGGACGTCAGCCTGCTGGAACCGGGCCTCGACATGCTGCGGGACCTCACCGGGCGGCGCACCTACGGAGTCCTGCCGTTCCGGCACGGGCTCGGGATCGACGAGGAGGACGGGCTCAGGGTGTCCCTGCGGGGCGCGGTCCGCGAGTCCGAGGTGACCGCCCCCGTCGGTGAGGACGTGCTGCGCGTCGCCGTCTGCGCGATCCCCCTCATGTCCAACTTCACGGACGTGGACGCGCTGGCCGCCGAGCCGGGTGTGGTCGTCCGGTTCGTGGACCGGCCGGAGGAGCTGGCGGACGCCGACCTCGTCGTGATCCCGGGAACCCGGGGAACCGTCCGCGCCCTGGAGTGGCTGCGCGAGCGCGGCCTCGCGGACGCCCTCGTCCGAAGGGCCGCGGAAGGGCGGCCGATCCTCGGCGTCTGCGGCGGCTTCCAGATCCTCGGCGAGCACATCGAGGACGAGGTCGAGTCGCGCGTCGGCAGTGTCCAAGGGCTCGGAGTGCTGCCCGTGCGGGTGCGGTTCGCCCGCGAGAAGACCCTCACCCGGCCGGCGGGGGAAGCCCTCGGCGAGCCCGTCGAAGGGTACGAGATCCACCACGGGGTCGCCGAAGTCACCGGCGGCACACCCTTCCTGGACGGCTGCCGGGTCGGGCAGACCTGGGGCACCCACTGGCACGGGTCCCTGGAGTCGGACGGCTTCCGGCGGGCCTTCCTGCGCGAGGTGGCCGCCGCCGCGGGCCGCCGCTTCGTGCCGTCCCCCGACACCTCGTTCGCCGCGCTGCGCGAGGAGCAGCTCGACCGGCTCGGCGACCTGATCGAACAGCACGCGGACACGGACGCGCTGTGGCGGCTCATCGAGTCCGGCGCGCCGCAAGGACTGCCTTTCATCCCCCCGGGAGCGCCCGCATGAGCACAGTGTTGTTGTTGTCGACCGCCGACACCGATCTGCTGGCGGCCCGTGCCTCCGGCGCGCCCTACCGGATCGGCAACCCGACCCGGGTGGACGTCGCCGATG
Source organism: Streptomyces cynarae (assembly GCF_025642135.1). NCBI lineage: Bacteria > Bacillati > Actinomycetota > Actinomycetes > Kitasatosporales > Streptomycetaceae > Streptomyces > Streptomyces cynarae. The sequence goes on from NZ_CP106793.1 coordinate 2,173,841, forward strand.
AGCTTCCGGGGCTGATCGAGGGCGCGGACATCGCCGTCGTACGCCTGCTGGGCGGCAAGCGCGCCTGGGAGGACGGACTGGCCCGGCTGAAGGCGGCCGGCATCCCGACCGTGCTGCTCGGCGGGGAGACCGTCCCCGACGCCGAGCTGATGGCCGAGTCGTCCGTACCGGCCGGTGTCGTGGCGGAGGCGCTGAAGTACCTGGTCGAGGGCGGCCCCGCCAACCTCACCGAACTCGCCCGGTTCCTGTCCGACACGGTGCTGCTGACCGGCGAGGGCTTCGACGAGCCGCGGAAGATGCCGGAGTACGGCGTCCACGGCGCGCGCCCGTTCAGCGAGGACCGTCCGACCGTCGGCGTGCTCTTCTACCGGGCCCACGAACTCAGCGGCAACACCGCCTTCGTGGACACCCTGTGCGACGCGATCGAGGCGCACGGCGCCAACGCCCTTCCCGTTTACTGCGGTTCGCTGCGCGGCGCCGACGCCGGGCTGTACGAGGTCCTCTCCAAGGCCGATTCCCTGGTGGCCACGGTCCTCGCAGCAGGCGGCACGCACGCCTCGCAGGCCTCGGCCGGCGGTGACGAGGAGTCCTGGGACATCGGCGCGCTGGCCGAGATGAACGTCCCGGTGCTGCAAGGGCTGTGCCTGACCTCCTCGCGCGCCGCGTGGGAGGCGTCGGACGCCGCCCTGTCCCCCATGGACGCGGCGATGCAGGTCGCCATCCCGGAGTTCGACGGCCGGCTGATCACGGTCCCGTTCTCCTTCAAGGAGCAGGGCCCGGACGACGTCCCGGTGTACGTCGCCGACCCGGAGCGGGCCGCGCGGGTCGCCGGGATCGCCGTACGGCACGCGCGGCTCAAGCACAAGCCGAACGCGGAGAAGAGGATCGCGCTCGTCTTCACCGCGTACCCGACCAAGCACTCACGGGTCGGCAACGCGGTCGGCCTGGACACGCCCGCTTCGGCGGTACGGGTGCTGGACGCGCTGCGGGAGGCGGGGTACGGCCTCACCGAGTACCCGGCGGGCGGTGACGAGCTGATCCACCGCCTCATCGAGGCCGGCGGTCACGACGTGGAGTGGCTGACCGAGGAGCAGCTGGCCGCCGCCCCCGCGCGCGTGCCGCTGGCCGACTACCGGGCGTGGTTCGAGAAGCTCGACCCGGAGCTGAGGGACGCGATGACCGAGGCGTGGGGTGAGCCGCCGGGCTCGTTGTACGTCGACGGCGACGACATCGTGCTCGCCTCGCTCCAGTTCGGGAACGTCGTGGTCATGATCCAGCCGCCGCGCGGCTTCGGCGAGAACCCGATCGCGATCTACCACGACCCCGACATGCCGCCGTCGCACCACTACATGGCGGCCTACCGCTGGCTGGAGAACAGTTTCGGCGCCGACGCCGTCGTCCACATGGGCAAGCACGGGACGATGGAGTGGCTGCCCGGCAAGGGCCTCGGTCTCAGCAGGGGATGCGCGCCGGACGCCGTCCTCGGCGACCTGCCCCTGATCTACCCCTTCATCGTCAACGACCCCGGCGAGGGCACCCAGGCCAAGCGGCGTGGCCACGCCACCGTGGTCGACCACCTCGTACCGCCGATGGCGCGAGCCGACACCTACGGCGACCTGGCCAAGCTGGAGCAGCTCCTCGACGAGTACGCGCTGGTCTCCGACCTGGACCCGACCAAGGCGCCGACCGTACGCGCCCAGATCTGGACGCTGGTCAAGGCGGCCGAGCTCCACCACGACCTGCATGTGGACGAGCAGCCGGACGACGACGAGTTCGACGAGTTCGTCATGCACATCGACGGCTATCTGTGCGAGATCAAGGACGTGCAGATCCGCGACGGCCTGCACGTCCTGGGCGGCGGCCCGGTCGGCGAGCCGCGCGTCAACCTGGTGCTCGCGGTGCTGCGCGCCTCGCAGGTGTGGGGCGGGCAGGCGAACGCGCTGCCCGGTCTGCGTGCCTCGCTGGCGGAGCACTTCGGCCTGGTGGAGAAGGAGCTGCTGGCGGAGCCCGGCGCTCCGGTGAAGGTGCCGGTGGAGCTGACGGACCTGGTGGAAGGTCCGTCCCGTACGGCGGCTGACGCGATCGACCTGCTGGAGCAGCTGTGCCGGCGGATCGCGGAGGGGATGGAGGCGCGCGGCTGGGCGGCCTCCGAGAGCGGTGCTCTGGTACGGGAGGTACTGGGCACCGAACACCCCGACGCCGTCGCGGTGCTGGAGTTCGCGTGCACGGAGGTCGTGCCCCGCCTCGCCCGCACCACCGACGAGATCGGACACATCCTCAAGGCGCTGGACGGCGGTTACGTCCCGGCGGGCCCGTCCGGCTCCCCGACCCGCGGCCTGGTCAACGTCCTGCCGACCGGCCGCAACTTCTACTCGGTCGACCCCAAGGCGATTCCGTCCCGCCTGAGCTGGGAGGTCGGTCAGTCACTCGCCGACTCCCTGGTCGCCCGCTACCTCCAGGACACCGGCGAGTACCCGAAGTCCGTCGGCCTGACGGTCTGGGGCACGTCCGCGATGCGCACTCAGGGCGACGACATCGCCGAGATCCTGGCCCTGCTGGGCTGCCGACCCGTCTGGGACGACGCCTCGCGCCGCGTGACCGGGTTCGAGGTGATCCCGCTGGAGGAGCTGGGCCGCCCCCGTATCGACGTAACGGTCCGCATCTCCGGGTTCTTCCGGGACGCGTTCCCGCACGTCGTCGGTCTGATCGACGACGCGGTGCGCGCGGTGGCCGAGCTGGACGAGCCCGCCGCGAAGAACTTCGTGAAGGCGCACGCCGACGAGGACACCGCCGAGCACGGCGACCGGCGGCGCGCCACGGCCCGTGTCTTCGGCTCCAAGCCGGGTGCGTACGGCGCCGGTCTGCTGCCGCTGATCGACGCCCGCAACTGGCGCTCCGACGCCGACCTCGCCGAGGTGTACGCGGTGTGGGGCGGCTACGCGTACGGGCGCGGGCTCGACGGGCGGGCGGCGCGCGGGCACATGGAGACGGCGTTCAAGCGCATCGCCGTCGCCGCGAAGAACGTCGACACCCGCGAGCACGACCTCGTCGACGCCGACGACTACTTCCAGTACCACGGCGGCATGGTCGCCATGGTGCGCCACCTGACGGGGGCGAGTCCCGAGGCGTACGTGGGCGACTCGGCCGTGCCCGACCAGATCAAGACCCGCACCCTCGGTGAGGAGACCCACCGCGTCTTCCGCGCCCGCGTGGTCAACCCCCGCTGGATGGCGGCCATGCGGCGCCACGGCTACAAGGGCGCCTTCGAGATGGCGGCGACCGTCGACTACCTGTTCGGGTACGACGCCACGGCCGGGGTCGTCGACGACTGGATGTACGAGAAGCTCAGCGCGGAGTACGTCTTCGACGCCGAGAACCGGGACTTCATGAAGAAGTCCAACCCGTGGGCGCTGCGCGGCATCACGGAACGACTCCTGGAGGCCGCCGACCGGGGCCTGTGGGCCGAGCCGGACGCGGACACGCTGGAGCGGCTGCGCGCCACCTATCTGGAGCTGGAAGGCGACCTGGAGGGCGACGAGAAGTGAGTACCCCGTTTCCGTTCACGGCCGTAGTGGGTCAGGACGACCTGCGGCTCGCGCTGCTGCTGAACGCGGTCTCGCCGGCGGTCGGCGGTGTGCTGGTGCGCGGTGAGAAGGGCACCGCCAAGTCGACGGCCGTGCGCGCCCTGTCCGCGCTGCTGCCTCAGGTGGCGGTCGTCCCCGGGTGCCGGTTCTCGTGCGACCCGGCGGCACCGGATCCGACATGCCCGGACGGGCCGCACGAAGCAGGGGCGGGGGTGTCCCGTCCGGCCCGCATGGTCGAGCTGCCCGTCGGGGCCTCCGAGGACCGCCTGGTGGGCGCCCTGGACATCGAGCGGGCGCTGGCGGAGGGCGTGAAGGCCTTCGAGCCGGGCCTGCTCGCCGACGCGCACCGCGGCATCCTGTACGTGGACGAGGTCAACCTCCTCCACGACCACCTGGTCGACCTGCTCCTGGACGCCGCCGCGATGGGCGCCTCGTACGTCGAGCGCGAGGGCGTCTCCGTGCGGCACGCCGCGCGTTTCCTGCTCGTCGGCACCATGAACCCCGAAGAGGGCGAGCTGCGGCCGCAGTTGCTCGACCGGTTCGGGCTGACCGTCGAGGTCACCGCCTCCCGCGAACCCGACCAGCGCGTGGAGGTCGTCCGGCGGCGGCTCGCCTACGACGACGACCCCGCCGCTTTCGCGGCACGCTGGGCCGAGGAGGAGGCCGCCGTACGCGCCCGCATCGTGGCCGCGCGCGAGCTGCTGCCGTCCGTACGGCTCGGGGACGGGGCGCTGCGGCAGATCGCGGCGACCTGTGCCGCGTTCGAGGTCGACGGTATGCGCGCCGACATCGTGATGGCGCGTACGGCGACCGCGCTGGCCGCCTGGGCGGGGCGGGGCGACGTGCTCGCCGAGGACGTACGGCAGGCCGCGCTGCTCGCGCTGCCGCACCGCAGGCGGCGGAACCCCTTCGACGCGCCGGGGCTCGACGAGGACAAGCTTGACGAGACGCTGGAGCAGTTCGGGGATTCCGGGGAGTCCGGCGAGGACGACGATCCTGATCCGGACGGGCCCGGCGGGGGTGGCGGCCGGCCGCCGCAGGACGGCCCCACGGGTGACGGCGACACGCCGGCGCAGGCCGAGCCCGGCGAGGGCGGCCCGTCGCAGGCCTCCGGAGCCGGCGAGCAGGCACCTGCACGCGCCTCCGAGCCCTTCCGTACGAAGGTGCTCACCGTGCCCGGGCTCGGTGACGGCGCCGCCGGGCGGCGCTCGCGGGCGCGGACGCAAGCCGGGCGGACCACCGGGGCCCGACGGCCCCAGGGCGCGCTCACCAAGCTGCACCTGGCGGCGACCGTGCAGGCGGCGGCGCCTCATCAGCGGGCGCGCGGGCGGTCGGGGCCCGGGCTCGTGGTGCGCCGGGACGATCTGCGGCAGGCGGCGCGGGAGGGGCGCGAGGGCAACCTCGTGCTGTTCGTGGTCGACGCATCCGGCTCGATGGCGGCCCGGCAGCGGATGAGCGCGGTGAAGGGCGCCGTGCTGTCACTGCTCCTGGACGCCTACCAGCGGCGGGACAAGGTGGGGCTGGTGACCTTCCGGGGCTCGGCGGCCGAGGTGGCGCTGCCGCCGACCTCGTCGGTGGACGCGGCGGCGGCCCGGTTGGAGTCGCTGCCCACGGGGGCCGCACGCCGCTGGCCGCCGGGCTGCTGAAGGCGCACGACGTACTGCGCGTGGAGCGGCTGCGGGACCCGGCGCGGCGGGCGCTCGTGGTCGTGGTGACGGATGGGCGGGCCACGGGTGGCCCTGAGCCGGTCGCGCTGGCCGGCCGGGCGGCCCGGCTGTTCGCGGCCGAGGGGGTCGCGTCCGTGGTCGTGGACTGCGAGTCGGGGCCGGTGCGGCTCGGGCTGGCGGGGCAGCTCGCCGGTGAGCTGGGCGGAACCGCTGTGACGCTGGACGAGCTGCGCGCGGACAGCATCGCCGGGTTGGTGCGGGATGTGCAGGGAGCCGGACAGAGGAGGGCCGCGTAATGCCGCAGGGACAGCCGAGTGTCGTACCGGACGACGGACTGACGACCCGTCAGCGTCGCAACCGTCCCCTCGTCGTCGTGCACACGGGCGTCGGCAAGGGCAAGTCGACCGCGGCCTTCGGGCTGGCGCTGCGGGCCTGGAACCAGGGGTGGCCGATCGGGGTGTTCCAGTTCGTCAAGTCGGCGAAGTGGAAGGTCGGCGAGGAGAACGCGCTCAAGGTGCTGGGGGCGTCCGGGCAGGGCGGGACCGTGGCCTGGCACAAGATGGGCGAGGGCTGGTCCTGGGTCCAGCGGGACATCCAGGGCGACAACTCGACCAATGAGGAGAAGGCCCGGGAGGGCTGGGAGCAGGTCAAGCGGGACCTGGCCGCCGAGACGTACAGGCTGTACGTGCTCGACGAGTTCGCGTACCCGATGCACTGGGGCTGGGTCGACACCGACGAGGTCGTCGACGTGCTCCGCAACCGGCCCGGCACCCAGCATGTCGTGATCACCGGGCGGAACGCGCCGGAGAAGCTGGTCGACTTCGCGGACCTTGTCACCGACATGTCCAAGGTCAAGCACCCGATGGACGTGGGACAGAAGGGCCAGAGGGGCATCGAGTGGTGACACGTTCCGTCCCACGGTTGGTCATCGCCGCGCCGTCGTCCGGCAGTGGCAAGACCACCGTTGCCACGGGGCTGATGGCCGCGTTCGCCGCGCGGGGGCTTGCCGTGTCTCCGCACAAGGTCGGGCCGGACTACATCGACCCGGGCTATCACTCGCTCGCCACCGGGCGGGTGGGACGGAACCTCGACGCGTACCTGTGCGGACCCGAGTTGATCGGTCCGCTGTTCGCGCACGGTGCGCGCGGGTGCGACATCGCGGTCGTCGAGGGCGTGATGGGGATGTACGACGGGGCCGCGGGGGAAGGTGAGCTGGCCTCCACGGCCCATGTCGCCAAGCTGCTGCGGGCGCCGGTCGTGCTGGTCGTGGACGCGTCGTCGCAGTCCCGGTCGGTGGCGGCTCTGGTGCACGGGTTCGCCTCGTGGGATCCGGAGGTGCGGGTCGGGGGCGTGATCCTGAACAAGGTGGCGTCCAACCGGCACGAGGCGTTGCTGCGGGAGGCGTTGGAGTCGGCCGGGGTGCCGGTGCTGGGCGTCCTGCGACGAGTTCCGCAGGTCGACACGCCGTCGCGGCACCTTGGGCTGGTACCGGTCGCCGAGCGGCGGGCAGAGGCCGTGGCGGCGGTTGCGGCGATGGCCGCGCAGGTCTCCGACGGGTGCGACTTGGATGCGCTGATGGCGCTGGCGCGGACTGCGGGTGCGTTGCCGGGTGCGGCGTGGGATGCGGCTGAGGTTCTCGGTGTTTCGCCCCGGCCACCCCTTCCCTCCCCCAAGCTCTCGGCTTCGCTCGAGCAGGGGGGACCCCCATCGTCCCTGGGGGCTGCGCCCCCAGACCCCCCTTATCGGCCTGAACGGCCTCGTCCTCAAACTCCCCCGAGCTCTTCGAGCAGGGGGTACCCCCAGGACGGGCTGAGTGGCGCTGGACTGGACTCGAACGCCCCGGCCCCGGTGGTCGCCGTTGCCGGAGGTGCGGCCTTCACGTTCTCCTACGCCGAGCACGCCGAACTCCTCGCCGCCGCCGGCGCCGAGGTCGTCCCCTTCGACCCCCTTCGCGACGAGCAACTGCCCGAAGGGACCCGCGGCCTGGTCATCGGCGGCGGTTTTCCGGAGGTGTACGCCGCCGAGCTGTCCGCCAACGAGCCGTTGCGCAAAGCCGTCGCCGAACTGGCGCTCGGCGGTGCGCCCGTCGCCGCCGAGTGTGCCGGACTGCTGTACCTGTGCCGGGAGTTGGACGGGCAGCCCATGTGCGGTGTGCTCGACGCCGCCGCCCGGATGACCGAGCGGCTGACCCTCGGCTATCGCGACGCCGTGGCCGTCGGTGACAGCGTGCTCGCCGCGGCGGGGACCCGTATGCGGGGGCACGAGTTCCACCGCACCGTCGTCGAGCCCGGCGCGGGGGCCGCCCCCGCCTGGGGGCTGCGCGCTCCTCGGCCGCGCGTGGAAGGTTTCGTGCAGCAAGGGGTGCACGCGAGTTATCTGCACACGCACTGGGCCGCCGCGCCCGGTGTGGCCCGTCGGTTCGTGGAGAGGTGCCGGACGTCATGAGCAGCAGGCTGATCGGAGTCGGGGTGGGCCCCGGCGACCCCGAGCTGGTGACCGTCAAGGGCGTGGGCGCTCTGCGCGCCGCCGATGTCGTCGTCGTCCCCGTGATGGCTGCGTCTGACGGAACAGATGTGGGTGAGCGGGGGCGCGCCGAGGCGACCGTGCTGCACTACGTGCCCGAGGAGAAGGTCGTCCGCGTCGTCTTCGCGCTGAACGAGCGGACCGACCGGGCGCGGCGCGAGGCCGCCTGGGACGCCGCCGGGGAGCGTGTCGCCCGGCTGCTTCAGCGGCACGCGGCCGTCGCGTTCGCCACCATCGGCGACCCCAACGTGTACTCGACGTTCACGTACCTCGCGCAGACCGTGCAGGAGCTCGTGCCCGGGACCGTCGTCGAGACGGTGCCCGGCATCACCGCCATGCAGGACCTGGCCGCGCGGTCGGGTGCCGTGCTGACCGAGGGCACCGAGCCGCTCACGCTCGTGCCCGTCACGGCCGGTTCCGCCGTGCTCAAGGAAGCGCTCGCCGGTCCCGGGACCGTCGTCGCGTACAAGTTCGGGCGGCAGGCGCGGGAGGTCGCCGAGGCGCTGCGGGAGACCGGGCGGATCGAGGACGCCGTGTGGGGGTCCGCGCTCGGGCTCCCGGAGGAGTCCATCCGCCCGGCCGCCGACCTCGACGGCGGTTCGCTGCCCTACCTCTCCACCCTCATCGCGCCCGCCCGGCGCGACGGCACCCGCGGCGGCAAGCTGTGACCGGCGGCGGATCAGCCCGCGAGGCCCACCACCAGCCAGATGAACGCCGTGCCCGCGACCGTGCACAGCAGGGTCGTGTGGGCGGGGTGCTCGTGGTGGGCCTCCGGCAGGATCTCGGCCGCGGCGAGGTAGAGCAGGACACCGCCGAAGAGACCGAGGTAGCCGCCGAGGAACCACTCCGGGATGGCGAGGAACGCGGTCGAGGCCGCGCCCAGCACGGGCGCCAGCGCGTCCGCGAACAGCATCGCGACCGCCTTGCGGCGCGCGTTGCCGTACAGGCTGGTGAGGGTGAACGTGTTGAAGCCGTCCGCGAAGTCGTGGGCGATGACGGCGAGCGCCACCGCGAGACCCATGCCGCCGCCCACCTGGAAGGCCGCACCGATCGCCACGCCGTCCATGGCGCTGTGACCCACCATGGCGGCCGCCGCTGTGAGGCCCACTTCGGGCGCGCGATGGTGATCGTGCTCCCCTGCGCCGTGCGCCGCCCGGCGGGCGGCGAGCAGCCGCTCCACCAGGTGGGCCAGCAGGAAGCCGCCCACGAACAGCAGCAGGGCCGCCGGAACGCCGAACACCTCGGTGCCCGCCGCGTGCAGTGCCTCCGGCAGCAGGTCCAGGCCGACCACACCGAGCATCAGTCCGCCGGCCAGGCCCAGGACCAGATGGCGACGGTCGGTCACGTGCTGTGCCGTCCAGCCGCCGGCCAGCGTCATCAGGAACGCGCCGAGCGCGACGAAGACCGCCATGTGCCCTTGCTATCCGATCAGGCCCCGGTCGCGCACATCCGGCCCCGATTCCGCCCGCACACATCGTGACATTCCGTACGAGAGGACCTGAACCCATGGCCGATGCCCCCACCGGCAAGGTGACCTTCGTCGGTGCCGGCCCCGGCGCCGCCGACCTGCTGACGTTCCGTGCCGCGCGCGCCATCGCCGAGGCCGACGTCGTGATCTGGGCGGCCAGCCTGGTCCAGGCGGAGGTCCTGGAGCACGCGCGTGCGGACGCGGAGGTCCTGGACTCGGCGACCATGTCGCTGGAGGACGTCGTCGCCGTCTACCGGCGGGCGCACACGGAGGGGCTGAAGGTCGCCCGCATCCACTCCGGCGACCCGGCCCTGTGGGGCGGCACCCAGGAGCAGCTCGACCGGTGCGCGGAGATCGGCATCGCGACCGAGGTCGTCCCCGGCGTCTCCTCCTTCTCCGCCGTCGCCGCGCTCGCCCAGCGGGAGCTGACGATCCCCGAGGTCGCGCAGTCCGTGGTCCTCACCCGGCTCGGCGGCGGCAAGACGCCGATGCCGCCCGGCGAGGAGGTGCGCGAGTTCGCCCGGCACGGCACCACCATGGCGATCTTCCTGTCGGCGGCCCGCAGCGGGCAGCTGGTGCGGGAGCTGCTGGAGGGCGGCTACCCGACGAGCACCCCGGTCGTCGTGGCCTACCAGGCGACCTGGCCGGAGGAGCTGGTCGTGAAGTGCATGATCGGCACGCTGGAGGAGACGGTCAAGGAGCACAAGCTCTGGAAGCACACCCTCTTCCTGGTCGGCCCGGCGCTCGACGCGCACGGCACCCGCTCGCACCTCTACCACCCCGGTCACTTCCACGGCTACCGCAAGGCCGACCCCGAGGCCCGCAAGGCCCTGCGCACACGGGGTGCGAGCACGTGATCACGGTCGTCGGCACGGGCACGGGGGCGCCGCTTCCCGAGGAGGTCCTCGTGGCGGCGGACCTCGTCGTGGGCGGGCGGCGGCATCTGGACGCCGCCCGGCTGCCCGAGGGCGCCGAACGGGTCGTGCTCGGGCCGCTGGCGCCCGCGCTGGACGCCATCGAGCGGACCCTGGAGAAGGGTGACAACGAGCGGCGGGTCGTCGTGCTCGCCTCCGGTGATCCCGGGTTCTTCGGCATCGTGCGGGCGCTGGGCGAGCGGTTCGGGCCGGACCGGCTGGATGTGCGGCCCGGCGTGTCGTCGGTGGCCGGTGCCTTCGCGCGCCTCGGGCTGACCTGGGACGACGCGGTGGTGGTCAGCGCGCACGGGCGCGAGATGCGCACCGCGGTGAACGTGTGCCGGGCGCGTCCCAAGGTCGCCGTGCTCACCGGGCCCGGAGCCGGTCCCGCCGAGCTGGGGGCGGCGCTTGGCGACGGTGGCGCCGGCCGGGTCCTCGTCGTGGCGACCGCGCTCGGCGACCCGGAGCGTGAGCGCGTGGAGCGGGTGACGCCCGCCGAGGCGGCGGAACGCGACTGGGGGGCGGCGGTGAGCGTGGTGCTGTGCCTGGACGAGGCGCGGGCGCTGGGGCCGGTGCGAACGGTCGCGGGGGCGCCCTCGGGTCCCTCCGCATGGGCCCTGGACGAGAGCGCCTTCGCGCACCGGGACTCGATGATCACCAAGTTCGAGGTGCGCGCCCTGGCCCTGGCCCGGCTCGGGCCGCGGCTCGGCGATCTGGTCTGGGACGTCGGCGCGGGCTCCGGCTCGGTCGCCGTCGAGTGCGCACGGCTGGGCGCCGCCGTCACCGCCGTCGAGAAGACGCCCGACGGGGTCGAGAGGATCCGCGCCAACGCGTCCGCGCACGGCGTGGACGTGCGGGTCGTGCACGGGACCGCACCGGACGCGCTGGACGGACTCGACGACCCCGACGCGGTGTTCGTCGGCGGCGGCGGACGCGAACTCCCCGCCATCGTCAGTGCGTGCGCGCGGCGCGCCCGGCGGGCGGTGGTGGTCGCCATGGCGGCACTGGACCGCGTACCTGCGGCGCGCGAGGCGCTCGTCGCCGCCGGGTTCTCCTGCGACGGCGTCCTGCTGCAGGCGTCGCGCCTCGCGCCGCTGCCGGGTGATGTGACCCGGCTCGCGGCGACCAACCCTGTTTTCCTGCTGTGGGGCACGCGGGCCCCGGCACTGCACGAAGGAGAAGCTCAGTGATCGGCCTCATTTCCGCCACCGCGGCGGGGGCGGTTGCGCGGGACCGGCTGGCCGCGGCGTGGCCGGACCGTACGCGGGTGTACGACGGGCCCGTGAAGGACGCCGTACGGGCCGCCTTCGCGGAGTGCGAGCAGCTCGTGTGCTTCCTGGCGACGGGGGCGGTCGTACGGCTGATCGCGCCGCTGCTGGGTGAGAAGGCTTCCGACCCGGGTGTGGTGTGCGTCGACGAGGGCGGGCGGTTCGCGGTGTCCCTGGTGGGCGGGCACGCGGGCGGCGCCAATGAGCTGGCCCGCGTGGTGGGCGGGGTGCTGGGCGCGGAACCGGTCGTCACGACCGCCACGGACGCCGTGGGGCTGCCCGGGCTCGACACGCTCGGGTTCCCGGTGGAGGGCGATGTCGCCGCCGTCTCGCGGGCGTTGCTCGACGGGGAGCCGGTGGCGCTGGAGGCGGAGGTGAGCTGGCCGCTGCCGCCGCTGCCCGTCGCCGCCGAGGGCGCCTACACGATCCGGGTCACCGACCGGGCCGTCCAACCCGCCGAACGGGAGGTCGTGCTGCGGCCGCCCACCCTGGTCGCGGGCGTCGGCGCCTCCAGGGGTGCCCCGGTGGAGGAGGTGCTGGGGCTCGTCGAGGGTGCCCTGCGGGACGCGGGGCTCTCCGTGGCCTCGCTCGCCGAGCTCGCCACCGTCGACGCCAAGGCGGAGGAGCCCGGCATCGTCGAGGCGGCGCGGCGGCTCGGCGTTCCGCTCGTGACGTACGCCGCCGAGGAGTTGGCGAGGGTCGACGTGCCCAACCCGTCCGAGGCGCCGCTCGCCGCCGTCGGAACGCCGTCCGTCGCGGAGGCCGCCGCGCTGGTGGACGGGGCGAACTCCTCGTACCCAAGCGGAAGTCGGCCATGGCCACCTGCGCGGTCGGACGCCGGCCGGGGCGCGGACGGCTCGCGGTCGTCGGGCTGGGGCCGGGCGCCCGGGACCTGCTCACGCCGCGCGCGCAGCGGGAGCTGCGGCGCGCGTCCGTGCTCGTCGGCCTCGACCAGTACGTCGACCAGATCCGTGACCTGCTGCGGCCCGGCACCCGGGTCCTGGAGTCGGGGCTCGGCGCCGAGGAGGAGCGGGCGCGCACGGCGGTCGCAGAGGCGCGCAAGGGGCACGCCGTCGCGCTGATCGGCAGCGGGGACGCCGGGGTGTACGCGATGGCCTCCCCGCGCTCGCCGAGGCGTCCGACGACATCGACGCGGTCGGGGTGCCCGGCGTCACGGCGGCGCTCGCGGCCGGGGCGATCCTGGGCGCGCCGCTCGGCCACGACCATGTGTCCATCAGCCTCTCCGACCTGCACACGCCGTGGGAGGTCATCGAGCGGCGGGTACGGGCCGCGGCCGAGGCCGACCTGGTCGTCACCTTCTACAACCCCCGCTCCCGGGGCCGCGACTGGCAGCTGCCGAAGGCCCTCGCGATCCTCGCCGGGCACCGGGAGCCGACGACACCGGTCGGTGTCGTGCGCAACGCGTCACGGCCGGACGAGTCCAGTCGCCTCACGACCCTGGCCGAACTGGACCCGGCGACGGTCGACATGATGACGGTCGTGACCGTGGGCAACACGGCGACCCGTGAGATCGCGGGCCGCATGGTGACGCCGCGCGGATACCGCTGGCAGGACGACCGGCAGGAGGAGGCGAAGTGAACCGTCTGGTGCACCCGATCGAGCAGGAGTCCTTCCGGCGGCTGCGCGCCCGCCTCGACACCTCGCACTTCCCGCCGCTGACCCGGGCGGTGGTGGAGCGCGTCATCCACTCCGCCGCCGACCTCGACTACGCCACCGACCTCGTCATGGACGAGAGCAAGTTGGAGAAGGCGCACACGGCGCTGCACGCCGGGGCGCCGGTGGTGGTGGACGTGGAGATGGTCGCGGCCGGGATCACGCGCCGCGAGACGGTCTGCCGCCTCAAGGACGCCAGGTCGGGCCCGGGCATGACCCGTTCGGCGCACGCGATCCGGCTGGCGTACGAGGACGTCGGCCCGGGCGCCCTGTGGGTGATCGGCTGCGCGCCGACCGCCCTGGAGGAGCTGCTGAAGCTGGACGCCTCCCCCGCGCTCGTCATCGGTCTGCCCGTCGGTTTCGTCGGCGCGGCCGAGTCCAAGGCCGCGTTGCGCCAGAGCGGCCTGCCGGCCGTGAGCAACGTGTCCGAGAAGGGCGGTTCGGCGGTCGCCGCCGCCGCGCTCAACGCCCTGCTGTACCACCCCGTTTCGAAGTTCGAGGAGACATCGTGACCACCCCGCCGCCCGCCCTGCTCATCGCCGGCCACGGCACCCGGGACGAGGCCGGAGCCGAGGCGTTCCGCGACTTCGTACGGGAGCTGGGGCGCCGCCACCCCGAGCTGCCCGTCGCGGGCGGCTTCATCGAGCTGTCGCCGCCGCCGCTGGGCGAGGCGGTGACCGAGCTGGTGGAGCGCGGGGTGCGCCGGTTCGCCGCCGTGCCGCTGATGCTGGTGTCCGCCGGGCACGCCAAGGGGGACATCCCGGCGGCGCTGGCCCGGGAGAAGGAGCGGCACCCGGGCATCTCGTACACCTACGGTCGTCCGCTCGGCCCGCACCCGGCGCTGCTGTCGGTGCTGGAGCGGCGCCTGGACGAGGCCCTCGCCGGGGCGGCGCGGACGCCCGAGGAGCGCGCCGAGGTGACGGTGCTGCTGGTGGGCCGTGGCTCCACCGACCCCGACGCCAACGCCGAGGTGTACAAGGCGGCGCGGCTGCTGTGGGAGGGGCGCGGGTACGCGGGCGTGGAGACGGCGTTCGTGTCGCTGGCGGCGCCGGACGTGCCGAGCGGCCTCGACCGGTGCGCGAAGCTGGGTGCGAAGCGGATCGTCGTCCTGCCGTACTTCCTGTTCACGGGCATCCTGCCGGACCGGGTGCGGCAGCAGGCGGAGGACTGGGCGGCGACGCATCCGCGGGTCGAGGTGCGGTCGGCGGGCGTCATCGGGCCGGAACCGGAGCTGCTGGACCTGGTGATGGAGCGGTACCAGGAGGCGCTGAAGGGGGATCTGCGGATGAACTGCGACTCGTGCGTGTACCGGATCGCGCTGCCCGGCTTCGAGGACAAGGTGGGGCTGCCGCAGCAGCCGCACTTCCACCCGGACGACGACGGGCATCACCATCACGGTCATGGACACCACCACGGGGGGCACGCGCACTCCCATGCGCACTGAACGGGACGGAGCACAGCACGACCTGCGGCACCACGGGGACGCCGAGGTCCGTGACGGCGGGGCGGGCCTGACCGACCTCGCGGTGAACGTGCGTGCGGACACGCCTCCGGCGTGGCTGCGGGAGGTGGTCGCCGAGTCGCTGGGCGGCCTCGCGGCCTACCCGGACGGGCGGGCGGCGCGGGCGGCGGTGGCGGAGCGGCACGGGGTGCCGGCCGAGCGGGTGCTGCTGACGGCGGGGGCGGCGGAGGCGTTCGTGCTGCTCGCCCGCGCCCTGAAGGTGCGGCGGCCGGTCGTGGTGCACCCGCAGTTCACGGAGCCGGAGGCGGCGTTGCGGGCCGCGGGGCACGTGGTGGATCGGGTGCTGCTGCGGCAGGCGGACGGTTTCCGGCTGGATCCGGCCCTGGTGCCGCAGGGCGCGGACCTGGTGGTGATCGGGAATCCCACGAACCCCACGTCCGTCCTGCACCCGGCGTCGGTGATCGAGGAACTGGCCCGCCCGGGGCGGGTGCTGGTGGTCGACGAGGCGTTCATGGACGCGGTACCCGGGGAACGGGAGGCGCTGGCGGGCCGGACGGACGTGCCGGGCCTGGTGGTCCTGCGCAGCCTGACCAAGACCTGGGGTCTGGCGGGGCTGCGCATCGGCTACCTCCTGGCCGACCCCGGGACGATCGCGCAACTGGAGCGGGCGCAGCCGCTGTGGCCCGTGTCGACACCGGCGCTCGCGGCGACTGAGGCCTGCATGTCGCCGCGGGCCCTGGCGGAGGCGGCGCACGCGGCGCACCGGGTGGCGGCGGACCGGGCGCATCTGGTGGCGGGGCTGCGGGAGTTCGGGCCGGACGGACTGCATGTGGCGGAGCCGGCGGAGGGGCCGTTCGTGCTGGTCCGCATGGCGCGGGCGGCTGCCGTGCGGCGGCATCTGCGGGACCTCGGCTTCGCGGTGCGCCGCGGGGACACGTTCCCGGGGCTGGACGAGGAGTGGCTGCGGCTGGCGGTACGGGACCGGGTGACGGTCAACCGCTTCCTGCAGGCGCTGGACCGGGCGATGGCCCTGGCACAGGGCTGAGCGGGGCGGCGGGCGCCAGGCCTGTCGCCCGCCCCGGGGGCTAGGGCCTGTCTGACAATCCCCGTCGTCCGCCCGAAGGGCGGGCCCTGCGGCGAGCGTCCGCGCCAGGCGTCGCAGGGCAGGCGGGAAATGTCGGACAGGCCCTAGGCTGGAAGAGCCCCGAGCAACAGCACCGGAACCAGCGGTCTGTGCCGATGGGCGCCTCGCGGTCCCGGTGCCCGCACCAGTGAGGCCGATCATGCCCTGGAATCTGAGCGGGACCTATCTGGAGAGCTGCAACTGCGACGCGGTGTGCCCGTGCACGACCTCGGGTCTGACCGCGCCCGCCGACCATGAGCGCTGCCAGGTGACCTTCGCCTTCCACGTCGACGGCGGTGATGTCGACGGCGTGGACGTGTCGGGCCGCAGCGTCGTCGTCTTCGTCGACGCACCCCGGGTGATGGCCGACGGCGGCTGGCAGGTGGCGCTGTATGTGGACGCGGCGGCCGACGACGGCCAGGCGGAGGCGTTGGGCAGGGTGTTCTCCGGGCAGGCCGGCGGGCCGATGGCGGCGCTCGTCCCCCTCGTGGGTGAGCTCCTCGGCGTCGAGCGCGTCCCCATCGACTACCGGGACGACGGTCGCCGTCACGCGGTGCGCGTGGCCGATGCCATCGACATCGAGATCGAGGACCAGGTCGCCCCGCAGTTCGGCGCGGACGGCCCGGTGATGGGGCTGACCGGCGTCTTCCACCCGGTGAGCAGCACGCTGACGGTCGCCCGCTCCACCCGGGCGACCGGCACCGGGGTGTACGGCCGGTCATGGGACTTCACCGGCGGCAACGGGCACTCGGCGCCGTTCGCATGGTCCGCGTGACGGCCGGTCCGCTCGCCCGGCGCGGCAGGCTCGGCTCCACCTGGCTGGTGCTGCTCGCGGCGGCGGTCGCCTGGGCCTGGGTGGTGGGGCGTGGGCGCGGTATGGGGGGCATGCCCGGGACGATGGGGCTGGATCTGCCGGCCTTCCTGCCCGTGTGGACGGTGATGTCGGCGGCGATGATGCTGCCCGCCACGGCGCCCGTCGCGTCCCTGTACGCGCGCACGATCCTCAGCCAGCGGTTCCGGCGCGTGGTCGCCTTCACCTTCGGCTACCTGCTGGTGTGGGCCGCCGCCGGGCTGCCCGCCTATGCCCTGGTGGCCGTCGCCGGCCGGGCGGCGGGCACGCATGCGGCCACCGCCACCGCGGTCGCTGCTGCCATCTTCGCGGCCAACGGCGTCTACCAGCTCACGCCCCTCAAGGACCGCTGCCTCGCCCGGTGCCGCTCGCCGATCGGGCTGATGCTGCGCTACGCGTCGTACCCGGGGCGGTCCCGCGATGTGCGCGCGGGAGTCCACCATGGCGCATTCTGCCTGGGCTGCTGCTGGTCGCTCATGGCGCTGCTGGCGGCGTTCGGCGTGATGAACCTGTGGGCCATGGTGGGCCTGGCGGCCGTACTGAGCGCCGAGAAGCTCCTCCCGGCGGGTCCGGTGGTGGCCCGGATCGCGGGGGTGGTCTCCCTCGCTTTGGCCATCGCCGTCGTCTGGGTCCCGAGCCTGGCCCCCGGACTGATCCGCAGCCCGACGTGGGCCGGCTGATCCGGAACCCGGACACCGGGGCCCTAGCCGACCACCCGTCCGTTGAGCACGACGCGCCGCGGTACCGCCAGGACCCGTACGTCCGCTCGCGGGTCCGTCTCGTACACCACGAGGTCGGCGGGGGCTCCCTCGTCCAGCGCGGGACGCCCGAGCCAGGTCCGGGCGGCCCAGGTGGCTGCCGAAAGGGCCTCGACGGGCGGGATCCCGGCGGTCACCAGCTCGGCCACCTCACCCGCGACCAGGCCGTGGGCCAGCGAGCCCCCGGCATCGGTGCCCACGTACACCGGGATCCCGGCGTCGTATGCCGCCCGCACCGTGTCGTAGCGCCGTTCGTACAGCCGGCGCATATGGGCCGACCAGCGGGGGAACTTCGACTCGCCGCCGTCCGCCAGTCCCGGGAACGTCGCGATGTTCACCAGCGTCGGCACGATCGCGACCCCCCGCTCCGCGAACAGCGGGATCGTCTCCTCCGTCAGCCCCGTCGCGTGCTCGATGCAGTCGATGCCCGCCTCGACCAGGTCCCGCAGCGAGTCCTCGGCGAAGCAGTGCGCTGTGACCCGCGCGCCCAGGCGGTGGGCCTCCGCGATCGCCGCCTCCACCGCCTCCCGCGGCCAGCAGGCCGACAGGTCCCCCACCACACGGTCGATCCAGTCGCCCACCAGCTTCACCCAGCCGTCGCCGCGCCGTGCCTCCTGGGCGACGTAGGCGACCAGGTCGTCCGGTTCGATCTCCCAGGCGTAGTCGCGGATGTAGCGGCGCGTGCGCGCGATGTGCCGCCCGGCCCGGATGATCTTGGGAAGATCGTCCCGGTCGTCGACCCAGCGGGTGTCCGAGGGGGAGCCCGCGTCCCGGATCAGCAGCGTGCCCGCGTCCCTGTCCGTCAGTGCCTGCTTCTCCGCGACGTCCTCGGAGACCGGGCCGTGCGCGTCGAGGCCGACGTGGCAGTGCGCGTCGACCAGGCCGGGCAGCGCCCAGCCCTCGACGGTACGGACGTCGCGGGCCCCGGCGGGGCGGTCGTACGAGATCCGGCCGTCGACCACCCACAGCTCGTCGCGGACGTCCTCGGGCCCGACGAGCACCCGTCCCCTCACGTGCAGCACCGCGTGATCGCTCATGTACTGCACCTTAGTTGGCGTCCGCCTGCTACTGCTTCCGGCCTACCTGGTCGGAGGTCTCCTCCTCCACCTCGGCCCTCGCGGGGTCCAGGAGCCGGGAGAGGAAGTGCCGGGTGCGCTCGTGGCCCGGGTCGCCGATGACCTGCTCGGGGGTGCCGTCCTCGACGATCACGCCGCCGTCCATGAAGACGACCCGGTCGGCGACCTCGCGCGCGAAGGTCATCTCGTGGGTGACGACCATCATCGTCATGCCCTCCTGCGCCAGCCTGCGCATCACGGCGAGGACGTCGCCGACCAGCTCGGGGTCGAGCGCCGAGGTCGGCTCGTCGAACAGCATCACCTCGGGGCCCATGGCGAGGGCGCGGGCGATGGCGACGCGCTGCTGCTGGCCGCCGGAGAGGGAGGCCGGGTACGCGTCCGCCTTCTCGGACAGGCCGACCCGCTCCAGGTTCTCGGCGGCGATCTTCGCCGCCTCGGCCTTGTCCCGCTTGAGGACCCGGCGCTGCGGCAGCGTGAGGTTCTCGGTCACCGTGAGGTGCGGGAAGAGGTTGAACTGCTGGAACACCATGCCGATACGGCGGCGTACGGCGTCGATGTCCACATCGGGGTCGGTGACCTCGGTGCCGCCGACGAATACCTGGCCCTTGGTGGGTTCCTCCAGGAGGTTGACGCAGCGCAGCAGGGTGGACTTGCCGGAGCCGGAAGGGCCGATGACGCAGACCACCTCGCCCTGGCCGATCTCCAGGTCGATGCCGCGCAGCACTTCGTTGTCACCGAAGGACTTGTGCAGGTCGCGGATCGCGATCTCGGGGGTGCTGCTCACTTGGCGGCTCCCTGGGCCTTGGCCTCCATACGGCGGACGACGAAGCCGAGCGGGATCGTGACCAGCAGGTAGCAAAGGCCGGCGACCAGGATCGGCGTGGAGTTGGCGGTCGTGCTGGCCAGGTCGCGGCCGAACTTGGACAGTTCGCGCTCCTCCAGTGTGACGCCGAGGAACAGCACCAGCGAGGAGTCCTTGAAGAGCAGGACGAGTTCGTTGGTGAGCGGCGGGAGGATGATCCGGAAGGCCTGCGGGACGATGATGGAGATCATCGCGCGAGCGGGCGAGAAGCCCAGCGAACGCGCCGCCTCCATCTGGCCCTTGGGCACGGCCTGGATGCCCGCGCGGATCGTCTCCGCCATGTACGCAGCCGACACCAGGCCGAGTGCGAGGGCGACCTTGCCGTACGTGCCGCCGATGATCTCCGTGCCGGGGAAGGCGAGCGGCACGGCGACACCGACGAAGATGAAGATCAGCAGCGCGGGCAGGCCGCGGAAGATCTCGATGTAGACGCCGGCGACCCAGCGGTACGGTCCGACGGACGACAGCCGCATCAGTGCGAGGAGCATGCCGAGCACCAGGCCGACGACGAAGCCGGACAGGGTGTACAGCACGGTGTTCTTCAGCGCCAGCGTGATGACGTCCGGGAACATCTGCCGGGCGATGTCCACCTGCGCGAACTGGTTCTGCAGCCGTCCCCAGTCCGCCGTGACCGCGAAGGCGATCACGGCGACGACGAAGACGGCGTACTGGACACCGCGCGACACCCTGCGCTTCTGGGTCCGGGTCAGCCCCTTCCTACGGGGCTGCACGTCGGCCCTGGCCGTGTCCGTCGTGTCGGTCATGAGGCGGAGGGCGAGGCGACGGACGGGTTGTAGGGGCCGATCCACTGCTCGTACAGCTTCTTGTACGTGCCGTCGGCCTTCGCGTCCTTGATCGCCTTGTTGATGGCGGCGAGGAGCTTGGTGTTGCCCTTCTTCACCGTGAAGCCGTACTGCTCACCGGTGTTGATGTTGCCGGCCAACTTGAAGGCGTCGGCGTTGGCCTGGTCCTTGAGCCAGCCCTGGACGACCGGGTAGTCGATGACGACGGCCTGGACCTGGCCGGTGCGCAGGCCGTTGAGGACGGCGTCGGAGGACTCGAAGGAGATCGGGTCGAAGCCCTGCTTCTTCGCGTAGTCCTCGCCGGTGGTCTGCGCCTGGGTGCCGAGCTTCTTGCCCTTGGCCTTGACGTCGGCCAGAGAGGTGATGCCGCTCTTCTTGTCGACCAGCACGGCCTGGGTGGCGTCGAAGTACGGGTCGGAGAAGTCGACGTGCTTCTTGCGCTCGGCGGTGATGGTCATGCCGGCCGCGGCGAGGTCGCACTGGCCGGAGTTGAGGAACGCGCCGGTCTTGAAGTTCTCGAAGGGGGTGTCGACGACGGCCTGCTTCACTCCGAGGTCCTTGGCGACCAGGTCGATCATCGAGACGTCGAAGCCCTGCACCTTGCCGTTGATCTCCGACTGGAAGGGCGGGTAGGGCAGGTGGGTACAGGTGGTGAGCTGACCGGCCTTGACGAGTTCCACCCCGCCGGCGGCCGACTTGCGGCGCTGCCGCCGCTGCCGCTCGAGGTGCAGCCGGCCACGAGCAGCACGCCGGCCGTCGCGGTGGTGGCGGCCAGGATGCGGGCCCGGCGCCCGAGGAGCGTGTTCACGGAGGACCTCTCTGTGGGGAATCTCGACTTCCCCTGTGGGGGGGATGAGCGGGTTCCGATTATAAGGAGCAGTTTGGGATCCTCAAACCAAACCGATGGCTGGAGGGCCTTCTGACCTCAGAAGCGATCGGCAAACGGGTGAAGACGGCCGCCGGTTACCCTCAAGACCGTCATCCACACCGACATCGACACCGCACCGACACCCGATACCGAACACCGAGGCTGTCGGCCCCCCGCGAGCGAAGAGAGCACCGCCGTGACCCAGCCCCTCCTGGACCTCCCCCCGCTGAGCGCCGCCCGCTTCGCCTCGATCGAGGACCGGGTGGCGCGGCTGCTGTGCACCGAGCAGGACGTCGTGATCATGCAGGGTGAGGCGCTGCTGCCGCTGGAGGGTGCGATCCGCGGGACCGCCGGGCCCGGGACGACGGCCCTGAACGTGATCACCGGGCCGTACGGGCAGACCTTCGGCGACTGGCTGCGGGACTGCGGGGCGACGGTGTACGACCTGGCGGTGCCGTTCCACACGGCGGTGACGGCGGAGCAGGTCCGTCAGGCGCTCGCCGAGCACCCGGAGATCGACTTCGTGTCGCTGGTGCACGCGGAGGCGGCGACCGGGAACACGAACCCGGCGGCGGAGATCGGGGCGGTGGTGCGGGAGCACCGCGCACTCTTCTATCTGGACGCCGTGGCCTCGATCGGCGCCGAGCCTGTGCTGCCGGACGCGTGGGGGGTGGACCTGTGCGTGATCGGGGCCCAGAAGGCGATGGGCGGGCCGGCGGGGGTGTCGGCGGTGTCGGTGAGCGAGCGGGCGTGGGCGCGGATGGCGGCGAACCCGGGGGCGCCGCGGCGGTCGTATCTGTCGCTGCTCGACTGGAAGGAGCGCTGGATCGACGGCGGTCGGAAGGCGCTGCTGCACGCTCCGGCGCAGCTGGAGATGCTGGCGCTCGAGGCGTGCCTGGAGCGGATCGAGGCGGACGGGCTGGAGACGGTGATGGCCCGGCACCGGTCCGCGGCGGCGGCGACGCGCGCGGGGGCGGTCGCGCTCGGTGGCGGTCTGGAGCCGTACGTGCATGAGGCGTCGGAGGCGGCGCCGGTGGCCACGACGTTGCGGGCACCGTCCGGTGTGGTGGCGGCGGAGCTGGTCGCGCGGGCGCTGGAGTGCGACCCGGGGGTGCCGTTGGCGGCGGGCGGGGGTGCGCTGGCCAAGGAGATGATCCGGGTCAACCACTACGGGGCCGACGCGACGGCGGAGACGGTGTCGGCGAGTCTCGCCGCGCTGGGGGCGGCACTGGGGGAGCTCGGGGTGGATGTGGACGTGGAGCGGGCTCGGGGAGTGGTCGGGGAACTGTGGGGCCAGCGGTGAACGGGTGCGGGTGCGGGGGCCGAGGGGTTCTCGCCCCCGCCGCCCTCACCCTTCCCACCCCCGGGCGCCGACTCCCGTGGTCGCCGCCTATCCAACTTGCCGGAAACGTGTCGGCGGAGTGACCGGGGCCTGAAATCGGCATTGCCCTCCAGAGTTCTTCCAGGTAATTCTGAAATTCCATTCCAGGGTAGCTCCCCGCATTCTTCTGCCCGCTCTTCTCCGGCCTAAACGCAAAGATTCTGCGAACGTCGTCCGAGGTAATTCGGGCAGATCTCGTGTGGGTTACCAGCGTGTGATCGACTCCACAGGACGGATGTTTCGTCCTTCAATGTCCGTATATTTCTCCAGCAAGCACCGCCGGTTCGCGCATAGGTGCGCGCCCGCGCGATATCACATCCATCGCCCGTCCGTAACCCCATCCGGCGATGCATTTTCGAATTTCCACGGGTAAATTGAATCCGCATGACCGCCGCACAAGCAGACCTGTCAGCGGAATTCCTGGAAGTGTCGGAGGGACTACGGATCGACCGTCCGGAGGTGGCGGACGGTGCCGCTCTCTGGCGTATCGCCAAGGACTCCGAAGCCCTCGATCTGAACTCCTCCTACAGCTATCTGCTGTGGTGCCGTGACTTCGCCGGCACCTCGGCTGTGGTGCGCGCCGAGCCCGACGGGCGGCCCGTCGGGTTCCTCACCGCGTACCTCCGGCCCGAGCGCCCCCACACCCTCCTCGTGTGGCAGGTCGCCGTGGACGCCGCGTACCGCGGGCGCGGCCTGGCCGCCCGCCTGCTCGACGCGGTCGCGGCACGGGTCGCCGCCGAGCACGGCGTCACCGGCGTCGAGACCACCATCACCCCGGGCAACACCGCCTCCGAGCGGCTGTTCACCTCGTTCGCCGCCCGGCACGGCGCGACCGTCGAGCGTGAAGTGCTCTTCGACACACGCCAGTTCCCGGACGGACCGCACGACCCGGAGGTCCTGTACCGCATCGGGCCCCTCGAGCACACCGCCTGATCCCCTCACCCCCACCTCCAGTCCGACTCCCCCTCCCCCACACACCGAGGAGCGTTTTCGTCGTGACCATCACCCAGCCGGACCTCAGCGTCTTCGAGACCCTCGAGTCGGAGGTGCGCAGCTACTGCCGCGGCTGGCCCACCGTCTTCGACCGCGCGCAGGGCAGCCGCATGTACGACGAGGACGGGCACGAGTACCTCGACTTCTTCGCCGGCGCAGGATCACTCAACTACGGCCACAACAACCCCGTACTGAAACGGGCGTTGATCGACTATCTGGAGCGGGACGGCGTCACCCACGGGCTCGACATGTCCACCGTCGCCAAGCGTTCCTTCCTGCAGACCTTCCAGGACGTCGTGCTGCGCCCGCGTGACCTGCCCTACAAGGTCATGTTCCCGGGGCCGACCGGCACCAACGCCGTCGAGTCCGCCCTGAAGCTGGCGCGCAAGGTGAAGGGACGCGAGGCCATCGTGTCCTTCACCAACGCCTTCCACGGGATGTCCCTGGGGTCGCTGGCCGTCACCGGCAACGCCTTCAAGCGCGCCGGCGCCGGCATCCCGCTGGTGCACGGCACGCCCATGCCCTTCGACAACTACTTCGACGGCACGGTCCAGGACTTCCTCTGGTTCGAGCGGCTCCTGGAGGACCAGGGGTCCGGCCTCAACAAACCCGCCGCCGTGATCGTCGAGACCGTGCAGGGCGAGGGCGGCATCAACGTCGCGCGCCCCGAGTGGCTGCGCGCCCTCGCCGAGCTGTGCGAGCGGCAGGACATGCTGCTGATCGTCGACGACATCCAGATGGGCTGCGGCCGTACCGGCGCCTTCTTCTCCTTCGAGGAGGCCGGGATCGTGCCGGACATCGTCACCGTGTCCAAGTCGATCAGCGGCTACGGGCTGCCGATGTCGCTGTGCCTGTTCAAGCCGGAGCTGGACGTCTGGGAGCCGGGCGAGCACAACGGCACCTTCCGCGGCAACAACCCGGCGTTCGTCACGGCCACCGCCGCTCTGGAGGCCTACTGGACCGACGGGTCCGCGATGGAGAAGCAGACCCGGGCCCGCGGCGAGCTGGTCGAGCGCGAGCTGGCCTCGATCGCCGACGAGAACCGCGCCGACGTGAAGGAGTACCGCGGCCGCGGGCTCGTGTGGGGCCTGGAGTTCCACGACAAGGAGCGGGCCTCGCGGATCGCGCGCCGCGCGTTCGAGCTCGGGCTGCTCGTGGAGACCTCGGGTCCCGAGAGCGAGGTCGTCAAACTGCTGCCCGCCCTCACCATCACCCCCGACGAGCTGGACGAGGGTCTGGGCATCCTCGCCCGCGCCGTCCGCGAAACCGTCTGAAAACCCCTGAGAAGGAGGCACACAGTACCGTGATCGTCCGTTCGTTCAAGGACATCGAAGGTACCGACCGGCATGTGAAAGCCGCGTCGGGGACCTGGGAGAGCAAGCGCATCGTCCTCGCCCGGGAGAAGGTCGGCTTCTCCCTGCACGAGACGATCCTGTACGCGGGCACCGAGACGTCGATGTGGTACGCGAACCACATCGAGGCGGTCGTGTGCGTCGAGGGCGAGGCGGAGCTGACCGACCACGAGACCGGGAAGACGTACACGATCACGCCCGGGACCATGTACCTGCTGGACGGGCACGAGAGGCACACGCTGCGCGTGAAGGAGGACTTCCGCTGCCTCTGCGTCTTCAACCCGCCCGTGACCGGCCGTGAGGACCACGACGAGAACGGCGTCTACCCCCTGCTCACCGAGGAGGTGTGAATCACCGATGACCCTGACCACCAGCACAGCCGTCACCGATCTCTATCCCAGCCGCGGCGCCACCGAGGTGGCGGTCCCGCGCCAGGACCCGGTCGTGTGGGGCGCTCCGGGTACACCGGGGCCGATCTCGCTGACCGACCTCCAGGCGTACGAGCGCGACGGCTTCCTGGCCATCGACGAGCTGATCACCGAGGACGAGGTCGCCGTCTACCGGCAGGAGCTGGAGCGGCTCGTCACCGATCCGGACATCCGCGCCGACGAGCGGTCGATCGTGGAGCCGAAGTCGAAGGAGATCCGGTCCGTCTTCGAGGTGCACAGGATCAGCGAGGTGTTCGCGAAACTCGTGCGCGACGAGCGGGTCGTCGGGCGGGCGCGGCAGATCCTCGGCTCGGACGTGTACGTCCACCAGTCGCGGATCAACGTCAAGCCGGGCTTCGGCGCCAGCGGCTTCTACTGGCACTCCGACTTCGAGACCTGGCACGCCGAGGACGGTCTGCCGAACATGCGGACGGTGTCCGTCTCGATCGCGCTGACCGAGAACTACGACACCAACGGCGGCCTGATGATCATGCCGGGGTCGCACAAGACGTTCCTCGGCTGCGCCGGCGCCACGCCGAAGGACAACTACAAGAAGTCGCTGCAGATGCAGGACGCGGGCACCCCGTCCGACGAAGCGCTGACGAAGATGGCCTCCGAGTACGGCATCAAGCTGTTCACAGGCAAGGCCGGTTCGGCGACCTGGTTCGACTGCAACTGCATGCACGGCTCGGGCGACAACATCACCCCGTTCCCGCGCAGCAACGTGTTCATCGTGTTCAACAGCGTGGAGAACGCGGCGGTGGAGCCCTTCGCGGCTCCGGTCCGGCGTCCCGAGTTCATCGGGGCGCGGGACTTCACCCCGGTGAAGTGAGCCGGAACCCGGCCGGGGGTCCGGGGGTCACCCCCGGAGATCACAGCATCGGGGCGCGGGACTTCACCCCGGTGAAGTGAGCCGGAACCCGGCCGGGGGTCCGGGGGTCGCCCCCGGAGATCACAGCATCGGGGCGCGGGACTTCACCCCGGTGAAGTGAGCCGGAACCCGGCCGGGGGTCCGGGGTCACCCCGGAGATCACAGCATCGGGGCGCGGGACTTCACCCCGGTGAAGTGAGCCGGAACCCGGCCGGGGGTCCGGGGGTCGCCCCCGGAGATCACAGCATCGGGGCGCGGGACTTCACCCCGGTGAAGTGACCGCCGGGTGCCTGGAGCCCTTCGTGCGAGGGGCTCCAGGCGCCGCTGGTCAGTCGGACAGCACGTCCAGGAGGCGATCGACGTCGGCGGGCGTGTTGTAGAGGTGGAAGGCCGCCCGCAGGTTGCCCGCACGGTTCGAGACCTCGACGCCCGCCCGGCTCAACTCGCCCTGCCGGTGGCCGAGTCCGGGCACGGACACGATCGGTGAGCCCGGTGCGGCGACCGGTTCGTGGCCGAGTGCGCCGAGGCCCTTGAGGAACCGGTCGGCGAGGGCGAGGTCGTGGGCCCGCACCCGGGCCACGCCCACCTCCTCCAGTAGCTCCAGGGAGCGGCGGGCACCCGCGTACGAGAACAGTGCCGGGCTCTCGTCGAACCTCCGTGCGGAGCGGGCGAGTTCGGCGACCGGTCCGTAGCAGCTGCCCCAGGGCTCCTCCCCCGCGACCCAGCCGGCGAAGAGCGGGGAGAGGGAGCCGAGGTCCTCCGGGACCACGAGGAAGGCCACGCCGCGCGGGCAGAAGAGCCACTTGAAGGCGACGGCGGCGACATAGTCGTACGCGTCCGCGTCGAGGTCCAGCCAGCCGACGGCCTGTGACGCGTCCACATACGTACGGGCGCCGTGCTCCCGGGCCGCCGCGCCGATGGCGGACAGGTCGGCGATCCGGCCGTCGGCGGACTGCGCCGCGCTGACCGCGACGAGCGCGGTGCCGGGCCCCACGGACTCGGCGATCCGCTCCAGCGGCACGGTGCGGACCCTCAGGTCGCGGCGCATGTGGAAGGGGTTCACCACCGAGCTGAAGTCGCCCTCGGCGGTGACGACTTCGGCGCCCTCGGGCAGCGAGGCGGCGATCAGCCCGGTGTAGACGGCGACCGAGGCCCCCGCCGCCACCCGGCGGTCGGGAACTCCGGTCAACCGGGCGAAGGAGGCGCGGGCGGCCTCCACGTCGGCGAACATGTCGGTGGGCTGCCCGACGGCGGCCGACTCCACGGCGGTCCGCAGGGCCTCCACCGTGCGGGCCGGCAGCAGCCCGGTGCTCGCGGTGTTCAGGTAGGTGTTCTTCGGGGCGAACTCGGCGCGGACGAGGGTCTCGAAGGTCTCCATGGGACCACTGTGCGGCCCGCGGAAGTCCCAGTCCATCGCCTATTTGTGCGTGGTTCCATCAAGGAGCCCTTACACATCCGCCTGACCTGCGGGTCCTCAGTGCTGCGGCACCGCGCAGCCGTCCGGGCCGCAGGCGTCCGCGTCACCCTGGTCGATCAGCTTCAGCGGCGAGCGTTCGCCCCACGCCTGGGTCAGCGCCTGCGCGAAGAGCTCCGCCGGCTGGGCGCCGGAGACGCCGTACTTCCGGTCGAGGACGAAGAAGGGGACGCCGTTCGCACCCAGCTCGGCGGCCTCGCGCTCGTCGGCGCGCACGGCGTCGGCGTAGGCGGTGGGGTCGGCGAGGACCTTGCGGACGTCCTCGGCGGCGAGCCCGGCCTCCACGGCCAGCTCCACCAGCCGCTCGTCGCCCTCGGTGAACAGGGACCGTTCCTCGGCGAAGTTCGCCCGGTACAGGATCTGGATCAGCTCGTCCTGCTTGCCCTGCTCCTTGGCGAAGTGCAGCAGGCGGTGCATGTCGAAGGTGTTGCCGTGGTCGCGGCCCGTGGTGCGGTACTCGAGGCCCTCGGCGGCGGCCTGGGCGCCCAGGTTGTGCTCACCGGCCTGGGCCTGCGCCTCGCTCATCCCGTACTTCTTGGCGAGCATCGTGAGGACCGGCTGCACGTCGTCCTTGGCGCGGTGCGGGTCCAGCTCGAAGGAGCGGTGCACCACCTCGACCTCGTCCCGGTGCGGGAAGGCCTGGAGCGCCTTCTCGAAGCGGGCTTTTCCGACATAGCACCAGGGGCAGGCGATGTCGGACCAGATCTCCACGCGCATGTCTTCGGCTTCTCTCCAGGTCGTACGGGTACGGAGCCTCCCTCCGCAGGCTGTGTGAACGTTCAAGCGCTCCGTTTCATTCCCCCGGGACACCGGGGACGGTGTACCGGAGGTGGACGTGGTGGTCGTCCTCGGCGGGCGGGTTCTCAAGGTCGGGGACCCAGCCGTGGCGGGCGTAGAAGACCTGGGCGCGCCGGTTGTCCACGTGCACGTCGAGGACGGCCGTCCGCTTGCCGTCGGCCTGCCACTCCTCCACACAGGCCGCGTGGAGTTGCGAGCCGATGCCGCGGCGCCAGTGACCGGGGTCGACGTGGAACTGGAAGAGCTTGACCGTGTCGGCGGGGGCTCCCTCCGGCGTGCGGAAGGAGGCGACGCCGACGAGGTGCCCGTGTTCGACGACGCACAGCACATGTCCGTCAGGCCGTTGGATGGCGGCCCGCCAGGCGGCGAGCCAGTCGGTGCCGTCCTGCGGCAGCCCCTTGGGGTAGTACGTCGCCCTGGCCCGCACGTGCAGATCGGCCACGGCCGGCGCCTCGGCGGACAGGGCGGTGCGGATCACCCGGCTTCCGGTCACACGCTCTTGGATCATGCAACGGAGGACGTGACAGCGGCCGGGGCGGTTCCGAGGCGGCTGAACTGGGCGCGGTAGGCGCTCGGCGTCAGGCCCGTCCGGCGGACGAGATGAGCGCGCAGCGAGTCGGCTGTGCCGAGGCCCGAGGCCTCGGCGATCCGGTCCATGGGCAGAGTGGTCGTCTCCAGGAGTTCCTTGGCCCGCTCGATGCGCTGGTGGAGCAGCCACTGCAGCGGGCTGACCCCGCTCTCGGCGTGGAAGCGGCGGGTGAGGGTGCGCACGCTGACGCCCGCGTGCCGGGCCAGGTCGGTGAGCGTGAGCGGCTTGTCGAGGTTGCGCATGGCCCAGCCGCGGGTGTCGGAACAGGCGTTGCCCCGTTCGGGTGGCAGCGGCGTCTGGGTGAACTGGGTCTGGCCGCCGGGGCGCACGGGGGCGACCAGGGCCAGCCGGGCGACCCGGTTGGCGACGGCGGCGCCGTAGTCGGTGCGGATGATGTGCAGGCACAGGTCGATTCCGGCGGCGTATCCGGACGACGTCAGGACCTGGCCGTCCTGGACGTACAGAACGTCTCCCTTGAGGTCCACCTCCGGGTACCGTGCGCGCAGTTCATCGGCGTGCTCCCAGTACGTCGTGGCGCGGCGGCCCGCGAGCAGGCCCGCCTCGGCGAGCAGGAAGGCACCGGTGCAGATGGAGGCGATGCGCTTGTTCGCGGCGGCCGCCTCGCGCAGGACGGCCACGACCCGCGGGTCCGGCGCGTGCGCCGACCCGGTGCCCGCGACAAGCACCGTGTCAGCCTCTCGCAGGGCCTCGAGGCCGTGGCGCACGCACAGGTCAAGGCCGCCGGTGGTGGGGACGGGACCGGGCTCCGGGGCGCAGATGACCACCTCGTAGCCGGGGCGTCCGTCGACCTCGGTCTTAGTGAACAGCAGCTCGGGGATGGCAAGGTTGAACATCGAGACGGGGGACGCCGCGATGACGGCGACCCGGCGGACCCCTTGCTCCTCGGCCATGGCCAAAACCTCCGGACGTATGGCATTCGGGCCACTACTGTACGCCGCCGGAGATCCGCACAGTGAAGACATGTCGACCGACCGCACGATGACGAAGACTCAGCCCCCAGGCGGTACCGAGCGGCAGTTGCGACCGACCTCGGCCGCGCTCACCCTGACCGCCGCCCTTCTCGGCTTCGCGGTCACCACGCTCGACGCCTCCGTGGTGAACGTGGCGCTCCCGGCGATCGGGACCGAGCTGAAGTCCGGTCTGTCGGGGCTCCAGTGGGTCGTCGACGCCTACACGCTGGCGTTCGCGGCGCTGATGCTGTCGACGGGGGCCTTCGCGGACCGGGCCGGGGCGAGCCGGGCCTTCGGGGCGGGCATCGCCGTGTTCACCCTGGCGTCTGCAGCATGCGGAGGAGCACCGAACCTGGCGATGCTGATCGGGGCGCGGGTGGTTCAGGGCGCGGCGGCGGCCGTGGTCCTGCCGGCCTCCCTCGCGCTCGTGCGGCAGGCGTACCCGGACGCGGCGCGGCGGGCGCGCGCTGTGGCAGTGTGGGCGGCGGGCGGTTCGGTGGCGGTCGCCCTGGGCCCGGTGGCCGGCGGGGCGCTGACGACGGCGTGGGACTGGCGCTGGATCTTCTTCATCAATCTGCCGGTGGGCGCACTGGCGCTGCTGTCGCTGCTCCGCACACCGCGCTCGCAGCCACGGCCGGCGCCCTTGGACGTCCCCGGTCAACTCACGGCGGTCGTGGCCCTCGCCGCGCTGACGTCCGCGGTGATCGAGGGTGGCACCACGGGCCTGGTGGCGTTCGCGGCCGCCATCGTCGCGGGTGCGGCGTTCGTACGGATCGAGACCCGGCAGGCACACCCCGTCCTACCGCTCGGGCTCTTCCGCAGCCGGTACGTCCGCGTGGCCGTCGCGGCGGGGGCGGCGTGCAGCGTGGCGTTCTACGGTGTGGTGTTCCTCTTCTCCTTGTTCTTCCAGCAGATACAGGGGCGCTCCGCACTGTCCGCCGGGCTGATGTTCCTTCCGATGACGGGGCTGATCTCGGTGACCAACATCGCGTCGGGCAAGCTGGCGGGCCGGTACGGCGCCCGGCTGCCGATGCTGCTGGGGCAGTGGCTGGCGGTGGCGGGGCTGCTGCTCCTGCTGTGTGTCGACACGTCGACACCGTCCGCCGCGGTGGCCGTCCTGCTGGTCCCGACGGCCCTGGGATGCGCCCTCACGGTGCCGCCGCTGACGGCGACGATGATGGAGGCGGTTCCCCCGGACCGTGCGGGCCTCGCGGCGGGCGTGCTGAACTCGGCCCGTCAGGTGGCCGGGGGCCTGGCCATCGCCGTGTTCGGTGCGCTGGTGGGCGGGGGCTTCGAGGCCGGGATGCGGTGGGGGCTCGCGGTGTCGGCGGTGCTGTTCACCACGACGGCCGTGGCCACGCTGCGCCTGCGGCGCCCGGCCGGTTCCTCATGAACCGTCCCGCAGGTCCTGCGGCCAGTGCGGGCGGTACTCGATCCCGTCGTACGTCACCACGCAGCCCTCGCCCATCGGGGACTGGGCCATGAAGCCGACCAGCGCCGCGTCCGTCTCCTTCTCGTCGCCCAGGGTGAACAACCGGACGAACGTCCACCGCTTCCCGTCCCGGGAGGCGTGGAAGGCGAAGGCGCGGCCGGTCCGGCTGATCCGGAGCCAGACCGAACTGCCCTCCACGGTGAAGGAGTTGGCATCGTCGGAGTGGCCCCGCGTCACCACGGTGCACACGGTGGGCACGTCCGGCGAGTACTCCAGGCACAGCTTCGCCCACGCCCGCTCGCCGACGTGGACGTACAGCACACCGGCGTCGAAGGCCGCGGCGAAGCCGACGGTGACGCGGGCGATCAGCTGGAAGTCCCCTTCCGGCGCCCCGAGCAGCCGGGGTGCGTCGGAGGCGGCGTCCAGGGACTCACCCGTGGGCGGCACGAAGCGATCCTGCCGGGCCCCGGCCCAGCCGGTGAGCACCCCGTCCTCGTACGACCAGTGGCCTTCGGGCCCGTACGTACGAAGGAGGAAAGGGAGTTCGGGAAGTTCGAGGTCCATTGCCAGAGTGTCCCAGGTGCCGAGGTAGGGGGCAGTGGTTTTCGGGGGTGCGGGGATCTGACGCCTCGCGCGGCTCGGCCGCGACCGACCACGGAGGCGCCGCACCCCGCAACGCCCCTACGGCACGAACCGCAATGAAACGGTCACCGCTCCAGACGGCCGTTGAACCGCCGCGGCAGACCCAGCGGGTTGTCGTCCCGCAGCTCCGGCGGGAGCAGGGCCTCCGGAGCGTTCTGGTACGCCACGGGCCGCAGCCACCGCTCGATCGCCGTACCGCCGACCGACGTGGACGTGGACGTGGTCGCCGGGTACGGACCACCGTGGTGCTGAGCGGGCGCGACCGCCACCCCGGTGGGCCAGCCGTTGACAAGTACGCGCCCTGCCAGCGGGGTCAGCTCCTGAAGGATCTCCGCGCCACGGCCCTCCCCCGCCGCCTCCTCACTCGACAGGTGCACCGTCGCGGTGAGGTTGCCGGGGAGCCGGCCCAGGACGCGCTTGGCCTCGTCCTCGTCCTCGTAGCGGGCGACGACCGTGATCGGGCCGAAGCACTCCTCGAGAAGCAGGTCGTACTCGCCCTCCGTCGTGAGCTTCTCGGCCGGGACGGTGAGGAAGCCCGCGCTCACGGTGTGCTCGCCGCCCGGGCCGGCGGTGACCGGGGACTCCACATCGGGGAGGGCCGCGCGCTCGGCGACCCCGGCGACGAAGTTGTCCCGCATGCGGTGGTCGAGCAGGACGCCGGCGTCGGTGTCGCTGACCGCCTCGGTCAGGGACTTCACCAGGCGGTCGCCCGCCGCTCCCGTGGGGGCCAGGACCAGGCCGGGCTTGACGCAGAACTGGCCGACGCCCAGCGTCATGGAGCCCGCGAGACCCGCGCCGATCGTCTCGGCGCGCTCGGCGGCGGCGGCCTCGGTGACGACCACCGGGTTGAGCGAGCCGAGTTCACCGTGGAACGGGATCGGGACGGGGCGGGCGGCCGCCGCGTCGAAGAGGGCACGGCCGCCGCGAACGGAGCCGGTGAACCCGGCGGCGGCGACCAGCGGGTGCTTGATCAGTTCGATGCCCGCCTGGAAACCGTGCACGAGACCGAGCACGCCCTTCGGGATGTCGTGCCGCTCGGCGGCGCGGCGCAGGGCCGCCGCGACCAGTTCGGACAGGGCCGGGTGGTCGGGGTGGGCCTTGACGACGACGGGGCAGCCCGCGGCGAGCGCGCTCGCGGTGTCGCCGCCGGCCACCGAGAAGGCGAAGGGGAAGTTGGAGGCCGAGTACACGGCGACGACGCCCAGCGGGACCTTGTAGCGGCGCAGGTCGGGGATCGGGGGGGTCGCCGTGTCGTCGGGGTGGTTGATCACGACGTCGAGGAAGGCGCCCTCGTCGACGATGTCCGCAAAGGCACGCAGCTGGTAGCAGGTGCGGGCGAGCTCGCCGCTCAGCCGGACCGGACCGAGGGCGGTCTCCGCGTCCGCCGCCTCGACGAGGTGGTCCTTGGCCGCCTCCAGCTCGTCGGCGGCGGCACGCAGGAACGCCGAGCGGACCGTCCGGTCGGCGAGGGAGCCACGCGCGTCGTGGGCGGCCCGGACGGCGGCGTCCACCTCCTCAGCTGTGGCCTCCACCGCAACCTGTTCACGCTGCTTCCCGGTTCGGGGGTCGACACTCCAGACTGGTGCTGCTGCCACCGCGGGTCCCTCCAGATGTCATGCCGCAGTTCGTACGCCATCCATCAGAGTCGTTCGATATACTGAACGCTGTCTCTGATGATGAATATGCTGCTCGGAGACTATTTCCCGGCGAACGAAGGGGTCAAGGGCGATGTCGGCAGGCGAGACAGGCGGCGGGGCGCAGGTCAAGTCCGCGGTGCGGACGGTCGAATTGCTCGAGTACTTCGCCGGCCGCCCCGGCATGCACTCGCTGGCCTCCGTGCAGGAGGCCGTCGGATACCCCAAGTCCAGCCTGTACATGCTGCTGCGCACGCTCGTGGAGCTGGGCTGGGTGGAGACGGACGCGACGGGCACGCGGTACGGCATCGGGGTGCGCGCTCTGCTGGTCGGCACGTCGTACATCGACGGCGACGAGGTGGTGGCGGCGGCCCGCCCGACCCTGGACCGGCTGTCGGACGACACGACGGAGACGATCCACCTGGCGCGCCTCGACGGCACGAACGTGGTGTACCTGGCGACCCGCCAGTCGCAGCACTACCTGCGGCCCTTCACGCGGGTGGGGCGCCGGCTGCCCGCGCACTCGACGTCGCTGGGCAAGGCGCTGCTGAGCACGTACACGGACGAGCAGGTCCGCAAGATGCTCCCGGAGACGCTCCCGGCGCTGACCGAACACACCCTCACGGACCGTGAGAAGCTGATCGAGGAGCTGCACCAGGTCCGCGAGCAGGGCTTCGCCGTGGACCGGGAGGAGAACACGCTGGGGTTGCGCTGCTTCGGGGTCGCGATCCCCTACCGCACCCCGGCCCGCGACGCGATCAGCTGCTCGGTCCCGGTGGCCCGCCTGACCCCGGCCCACGAACAGATGATCAAGGACGCCCTGTTCGACGCGAGGGACCGTCTGACGCTCGCCACCCGGAGGCTGTGAACCATGGAGGTCGTGCTCCGCGAGGTCCACGACGGCGACCTGCAGGTGTTCTAGCGGCAGATGAGCGATCCCGCGGCGGTCCGGATGGCCGCTTCGCCCCCGGGGACCCGGCCGACCCGGACGTCTTCGACGCCCACTGGAAGAAGATACGGTCCTCGTCCGACGTCCTCGCCCGCACGGTCCTGGCGGACGGCGACGTGGTGGGGAGCGCGGCTGGGGGTACCCCCTGCTCGAAGCAGCTTGGGGGAGTACGGGGAACCGGGCGAGCGCGACGTGACGTACTGGATCGACCGCGGGTACTGGGGGCGTGGCGTGGCGACGGCCGCGCTGCGGGCGCTGCCGGCTCAGGTGCCGGAACGCCCGCTGTACGCACGGGCGGCGGTGGGCAACGCGGGGTCGCTGCGCGTGCTGGAGAAGTGCGGGTTCCGTGAGAGCGCGCGAGCGAGGGGCTACGCGTGGGCGCGGGACGAGGAGATCGACGAGGTCGTGCTGACGCTGGACGCCTGAGCCGTTCATGAGCGCGGGATGAGAAATGGGGCGTTCGGGAACGATCCGGCCCGTCCCGTTCGTCTTCCTGGCGCGATGAACAAGACGATCAGGCGCGCCTCCGTCTTCGTGCTGGCACTGGTGTTCGCTCTGCTGGTCAGGGCCACCTGGGTGCAGTTCT
Organism: Streptomyces cynarae; assembly: GCF_025642135.1. Taxonomy (NCBI): domain Bacteria; kingdom Bacillati; phylum Actinomycetota; class Actinomycetes; order Kitasatosporales; family Streptomycetaceae; genus Streptomyces; species Streptomyces cynarae. The sequence continues at coordinate 2,208,841 of NZ_CP106793.1, forward strand.
ACGACGGCAAGGCGCTCGCGGACGACAAGGACAACCGGCGAGGCGCGATCGAGACGTACTCGCAGCCGCTGGGGAACATCATCGTGGCCGGAAGGTCGGTCACCGGCTCGGCCCGGACGACCGGCGGCGACCTCGCGTACAAGCGCACCTACACCGACGGCAGGCTGTACGCCGCGGTGACGGGCTACGCCTCGCAGAGCTACGCGCCCACCCAACTCGAAGGCATCTACCAGGAGCTGCTCGACGGCACTGATCCCCGTCTGAAGACCGTCATGGACACGGTCACCAACCAGCGGGCCGAACCGGGCAACGTGGTGACGACCATCGACCCGGACGTGCAGAAGGCGGCGTACGACGCACTCGGCGACAAGAAGGGCGCCGCCGTCGCGATCGACCCGAAGACCGGCCGCATCCTCGCTGTCGTCTCGACCCCGTCCTACGACCCGTCGTCGCTGACCGACGCCAACACCGCCGGGGCCGCCTGGAAGCAGCTCAACGCCGATCCGGACAAGCCGCTCACCAACCGCGCGCTGCGCCAGCCCCTGCCGCCGGGATCGACGTTCAAGCTGGTGGTGGCGGCGGCCGCGCTGGAGGACGGGCTCTATTCGTCGGTGGACCAGAAGACGGTCAGCCCGAACCCGTACCGGCTGCCGCTGTCGACCGACGAGTTGTCCAACGAGAACCCCTCCGCGCCCTGCGAGAACGCCTCGATCCGGGTGGCCCTGGAATACTCGTGCAACAACGTCTTCGCGAAGATGGCCGTCGACCTCGGCCAGGACAAGGTGAAGGCGATGGCCGAGAAGTTCGGCTTCAACGACGACCAGCTGGACGTGCCGGTGCGGGCGTACCCGAGCGTGTACCCCTCGAAGATGGACCAGGCGCAGACGGCCCTGTCCGGTATCGGCCAGTTCGACGTGACCGCGACCCCGCTCCAGATGGCCATGGTGTCCGCCGCCCTGGCCAACGGCGGTGAGCTGGTCAGCCCGCACATGGTGTCGCAGATCACCGACAGCGGCGGCGATGTGCTGAAGAACTACGACAACGACACGTCCACGAAGCGGATCGTCAGCTCCTCGACCGCGGCCCAGCTGGAGTCCGCCATGCAGACGGTCGTCGAGAAGGGCACGGGTACCAACGCGCAGATCCCGGGCGTCACCGTGGGCGGCAAGACCGGTACCGCGCAGCACGGCGAGAACAACAGCCAGGTGCCGTACGCCTGGTTCACGGCGTACGGCAAGTCCGACGCGACGGGCAAGGAGGTCGCGGTCGCGGTGGTGGTCGAGCAGTCGGACGCGGCGCGTTCCGAGGTGAGCGGCAACGGACTGGCGGCGCCGGTGGCCAAGGCCATGATGCAGGCCGCGCTCAAGAGCTGAGCCGAGCGCCGTGAAGCCCCCGGCCGGTGCTGTCCCGGCCGGGGTCCGGCCCGCGGCCCAGTCACAGTCGCAGTCGCAGTCGCAGTCGAATGCGGCGTTCCGCGGGAACTACCGCACGCCGAGGATCTGCTCCACCGGATCGATCGCGAAGTACACCAGGAACAGCGCGGAGACGCCCCACAGCAGCCAGTTGACCTCCTTGGCCTTGCCGAGGACCGTCTTGATCACGACGTACGACAGGAATCCGGCACCGATGCCGTCGGTGATCGAGTACGTGAACGGCATCGCGGCGATGGTGAGGAACGCCGGGATGGCGATCTCGTACCGGTCCCAGTCGATGTGCTTGACGTGCGTCATCATCAGGAATCCGACCGCGATCAGGGCGGGCGCCGCCGCCTGGAGCGGCACGATGGTCAGCAGCGGCGTGAGGAACAGCGCGAGGCCGAAGAGGCCGCCGGTGACCAGGTTGGCGAACCCGGTGCGCGCGCCCTCGCCGACGCCGGCGGCGGACTCGATGTACGCGGTGTTGGAGGAGGCGGAGCCCACGCCGCCGGCGATCGCGGCGGCGCCGTCGATGAACAGCACCCGGCCGATGCCCGGCACCTGGCCCTGCTCGTCGAGCAGCCCGGCCTCCGCGCTGATGCCGACGATGGTGCCCATGGCGTCGAAGAAGTCCGACAGGATCAGCGTGAAGATCAGCAGGACGACGGTGATGGCGCTCGTTTCGCCGAAGGCGCCGAACAGGCTGAAGTGACCGACGAGCCCGAAGTCGGGGGCCGCCACGACCTTGTCGGGGAGCTTCGGGGTGGTCAGGCCCCAACTCTTGATGTCGGCGACGGCGTTGATGACGATCGCGACGACCGTCATGGTCACGATGCTGATCAGGATGGCGCCCTTCACCCTGCGGGCGAGCAGCGCGATGGTGAGCAGCACGCCGAGGCAGAAGACCAGGACGGGCCAGCCGGTCAGGTGCCCCACGGCGCCCAGTTGCACCGGCACGGTGGTGTTCGCGGCGTCCGGGATGCGGCTGACGAACCCGGCGTCGACGAAGCCGATGAACGCGATGAACAGACCGATGCCGACGCCGATGGCCTGCTTCAGCTGCTGCGGGATCGCATTCATGATCGCTTCGCGCAGTCCGGTGAGCACCAGGACGCAGATCAGGACGCCCTCGATGACGACGAGGCCCATGGCGTCGGCCCAGCTCATCAGGGGAGCGAGTTGGAAGGCGACGACAGCGTTGAGTCCGAGGCCGGCGGCGATGGCGAGCGGCAGATTGCCGCCGACACCCATGATGATCGTCATCACACAGGCCACCAGCGCGGTGGCCGTGACCAGTTGGCCGGTGTCCAGTTGGTGACCGAACTTGTCCTTGGCGCTACCCAGGATGATCGGATTCAGGACAAGGATGTAGGCCATCGTGAAGAACGTGGCGAGGCCGCCGCGTATCTCACGGCCGAAGGTGGTGCCCCCTTCGGAGATCCGGAAGAACCGGTCGAGGCCGTTGGCCGCCGGGGGCGCGGCACTTGACCGGCCGGCCACCTTCTGTGTGTCGGGCATGGCAGTACTCCTTGTTGCCTGTTGAACCGGTGCGGGATGCTGGCTGGATTGTTCCCGTGGTGAACCCGTTTCAGGTTTTCACCGTGTTACGGAATCGGAGAATTCGGCCCGCCATACGACGTTCGAAGCTCCGTACGAACGCTGCTACGCTTCCGGATCTCGTCCCGGACCGCGCTCCGGACGTCCACATGGCACTTACATCACATCCACAGGTGCCGGTAGAGGTGCCGGAGCCGCAGCGAGGAGAGGTCGGACGTGGGCACTGTCGTCGACGACGCCGCCTCCGTGGAGTTCCACGCCTTCTTCGAGCGGCACTACGCCGAACTCGCCCGGCTCGCCCACCTGCTGACCGGTGAGGCGGAGGCCGCGGACGATCTGGCGGCCGACGCGCTGCTCGCGCTGTGGCACCGCTGGGACCGGGTGCGCGCCGCCGACCACCCGGTGGCGTACGCGCGCGGGGTGGTCGCCAATCTGGCCCGCACCCGGATCCGCAGCGCGGTGCGCGAACGCCGCCGGATCGCCCTCTTCTGGTCGCAGCGCGAGGAGAAGACCGAGAACCCGGACGTCCCGGCGGTCGTGGACGTCCAGGAGGCCCTGCGCCGGCTGCCGTTCCGCAAACGGGCGTGCGTGGTGCTGAGGCACGCCTTCGACCTCTCCGAGAAGGACACGGCGCTCGCGCTCGGCATCTCGGTGGGTACGGTGAAGAGCCAGACGTCGAAGGGGATGGCCGAATTGCAGCGGCTCCTGGGCACCGTCGAGGCGCCTCGGCGCGTTCACGCCGCGGTGGTGCGCACTGGAGGGAGGGACCGATGACTACGCCGCGTGACGTGCACGACGAGCTGCGCGCCAGGCTGCACGCGGCGGCCGAGGCGCACGAGCCCGACCGCGCGCGCATCCTGGCCCGCGTCGAGCGCGGCATGGCCGCGCCGTTCCGTCCGAGCCGCCGGGCCACGCGTCCGCCGCTGTGGGGCTGGGTGCGGGTCATGGGCGCCACGGCCGGGGTCGCGGGCGTCCTCGCGCTGGGCGGCTACGCGGTCGCCTCGGCGGTGAAGGACGACACCCCCGCCCGGCAGACGGTCGCCGTCCCGCCCACGCCGACCCCGTCCCCGTCCGCGACGAGCCGCGCACCGGTGGGCCCGGCCGAGCCGACCCCGGGCAAGGGCGCGTCCCACGCCCCGGGCAAACAGAGCCCTTCGGCGTCGGCGTCCCCGAAGACCCCCGCGACCGCCACCACCCCGCCGGCCGCCTCCGGCGCCCAGGACGGTCCGCTGTGGTCGGACGGCTCGGTGGACCCGCACAGCAACGACTTCTGGGCACAGAGCAACCTGACCCTGAAGACCAGCGAGAAACTCACCTCGCTCACCGTCGAGCTGAAGGTCGCGCAGACCGGCGGGGTGTCCTCGACGGGCTCCTGGCGGTCGCTTCCGGAGCAGGACTTCACCTTCACGGTCGCCGAGAAGGACGGCTTCCTCGTCTACACCTGGGTGCTCGAACAGGGCCGTACGGTCCCGGCGGGCCAGTGGGTGTTCGCGGGGCAGTACGACCACGCCCGCGGCGGCCGGGACGCCAGGGGCGACAGCTACACGATGACGGCGACGGCGGGTGGGGAACACCTCGCGGTGAAGGGCGACTTCGCCGCGCAAGGCGACGGCGCGGGCGGCGACTCGTAACAAGCGCCGACCAGGAGCGCACGAGAACGCCCCCGCCGGTTCCGGTCGGCGAGGGCAGTAACTGGTCGCCGCCGCGGGCCAAGAGGGTTGCCGCACCGGGCCCGAAAGCGATCGAAATTTTCGGTCCCCCGCACCCCTCACGCACCGATTGACGTTCTGTCCCCCACTGGTGACACTCCGATGGCAGTGCAGCCAACAGAATCCATCAGACTCCCACAGGATGTGTCATGCGACCCCGCACCGCCCGCACGCTCCTGGTCCCCCTCCTCGCCCTCCTGCTGAGCCTGCTCGCCGCGCCGCCCAGCCCCGCACACTCCGGAGCACCGCCCGTGAACCACCCCGAGTACGCCGGCTACCTCTTCGCCTACTTCACCGGCGAGGGCACTGCCGACGGCGAGCAGATCCGCTACGCGCTCAGCCGTGGCAACGACCCGCTGCACTGGCGGGAGCTGAACGGCGGCAAGCCGGTGCTGACGTCCACGATCGGCGAGAAGGGCCTGCGCGACCCCTTCGTCATCCGCTCCCCCAAGGGTGACAAGTTCTACCTGATCGCCACCGACCTCAGGATGTACAAGAACAGCAGCGGCAGCTGGGACTACGTCCAGCGCCACGGCAGCAAGTCGATCATGATCTGGGAGTCCACCGACCTGGTCCACTGGACCGACCAGCGCCTGGTGAAGGTCGCGCCCGACAACGCGGGCAACACCTGGGCGCCGGAGGCCTACTGGGACGACTCGCTCGGCGAGTACGTGGTCTTCTGGGCCTCGAAGCTGTACGCCGACGACGACCCGGACCACACGGGCTCGACGTACAACAAGATGCTCTACGCGACGACGAAGGACTTCCGCACCTTCAGCGCGCCCAAGGTGTGGGACGACCCCGGCTACTCGGTGATCGACTCCACGGTGGTCAAGTACAAGGACACCTACTACCGCTACACCAAGGACGAGCGGGACCCGTCCTCCAGCTCCCCCTGCTCGAAGTTCATCACCGCGGAGAAGTCGGCGTCTCTGACCTCGACGAAGTACGACTTCGTCGCCGACTGCATCGGCAGCGGCGCGATGGACCGCGGCGAGGGCCCGACGGTGTTCAAGTCCAACACCGAGAAGAAGTGGTACCTGTTCATCGACGAGTACGGCGGCCGGGGCTACGTCCCGTTCGAGACGACCGACCTGGACTCGGGCAAGTGGACTCCGTCCACGAACTACCAGCTGCCGGCGAGCCCCCGTCACGGCACCGTGCTCCCGGTGACGCAGGCCGAGTACGACCGGCTGCTGGCCGCCTACCCGGCGACCGGCACGTCGGTGGTGGACGCGACGGCGCACGGCCAGAAGGGGTACGCGGTCGTCACCGAGGCGTCGAGCAAGGTGGTCCTGCCGATGGACCCGGACGCGGACCTGCGGCACCTGGCTCCCAGGCTGTGGCTGGGCGAGGGCGCGACCATCACCCCGCCCTCCGGTACCCGCCGTGACTTCCGCACCCCGCAGACGTACAGCGTCACGGCCGCCGACGGCACGAAGCGCACCTGGACGGTGGAGGCGGTGCCGACCCGCAGCCCGGTCCTGCCCGGCCTGAACGCCGACCCCGACGTCGCCTACCTGGACGGCCAGTACTGGATCTACCCGACGAGCGACGGCTACAACGGCTGGAGCGGCACCAGCTTCAAGGCGTACTCGTCGAAGGACCTGGTCCACTGGAAGGACCACGGCGTGATCCTGGATCTCGGCCCGGACGTCTCCTGGGCGGACAAGTACGCGTGGGCGCCGACGATCGCCGAGAAGAACGGCAAGTACTACTTCTACTTCTGCGCCGAGCAGCAGATCGGCGTGGCGGTGGCCGACTCGCCCGCGGGCCCGTTCAAGGACGCGCTGGGCAAACCGCTGGTCGCCAAGGGCGGGAGCCTGAAGGGCCAGATGATCGACCCTGCGGTCTTCACGGACGACGACGGCCAGTCGTATCTGTACTGGGGCAACGGCCACGCGTACGTCGTCCCGCTGAACGCGGACATGACGTCGTACGTCGCCTCCCAGGTGAAGGACATCACCACGGGCGACTTCCGTGAGGGATCCTTCGTGATCAAGCGCAACGGCACGTACTACTTCATGTGGTCCGAGGACGACACCCGCAGCGAGAACTACCACGTCGCCTACGCCACCGGCCCGTCCCCGCTCGGCCCGTGGACCAAGCGGGGCACCATCCTGTCCAAGCGCCCCGAGTACGGCATCCTGGGCACCGGCCACCACTCAGTGGTGAACGTGCCCGGCACCGACGACTGGTACATCGTGTACCACCGGTTCGCCCTGAACGGCCCCGGCAAGGCCGGCGGGGACGGCATGCACCGGGAGACGACCGTCGACCGCATGGAGTTCGCGGCCGACGGCACGATCAATCCGGTGGTGCCGACCCTGCAGTCGGTGAAGCCGGTGCGGCCTAGCTGACGAAGTACGTCGGGTTGGGCAGCTTGTACGTCCGGTCGGCGTAGCCGCCGTCAAGGTCGGAGTACTGGTCGCCGAAGTTGGCGACGATGTCGTACCCCAGGTCCTCGATGTGCTTGCGGGTGCCGGACTTGTACTGGACGGTCGTGCACTTCCAGGCACCCGGGGTGGCGCAGCCGCTCAGGTAGGACGGCGGGTTGGCCGCGTCCTTGAGGAACATGTGGTCGGCGTCGAGGTTCACATCGGCGCCGACCTTCTTCAGGTTCTCGACGGCGGCGGAGCGCTGCGCCTCGCTGAGCCCCGAGTTGTAGAAGACCTCGACGCCCTTGGACGCGGCGTACCGGACGAGTTCGGGGCTGCCGAACACCGCGGGGCGGTCCGCCCTGTTCACGTACGCGGCCCAGGTCGCCGAGTTGTACGTGTAGTTGTAGCGCTTCTCGTAGTCGAGGCTGAGCAGCAGCGTGTCGTCGATGTCGAAGACGACGGCCGGCTTCTCACCCCGGTGGTGCGCCTTGCGGGCGGCCTTGTCGATGTAGTGCTTGGCGTCGGCGTCGATGCGCGCCAGGTCCTCGGCGTACGGGCTGTCCGGGGACGCCTGGTAGACACCGTTGGCGTCGGCCGTGGTGCCGTAGTAGGTGTCGATGTCCTTCACCAGGAGCCCGATGTTGTAGGGCTCGTGGGTGGAGTTCGCCGTCGACTGACCGGCGGTGGCCGCGCCGGCGCCGTAGAGGGCCCCGCCGGCGACGGCACAGGCGGCGACGAGGGCCGCGATACGAAGTGGCTTATGCATGACAGGTTTTCTACGCGCGTCACCACCGTGAGCGCGAGGCCCGTTGCCCGATCGATACCTTCCCGACCGGCCAACGGGCCCAATGCGGTGCCCCTCCCGGGTCAGTTCATGGTCGCGCCGACGGTGGTGCTGCCCGTGGTCAGGAAGGTCGTGTCAGGCAGGGAGCCGTCGGACTTGCGGGCGTTGTACGTGGTCGACGCGTCCGTGGACCTGAAGGCCGGGGTCGAGACACCGGAGTCCCAGTTGTTGCCGGCCGAGGTCACCTTGGAGCCCTTGCTGACCAGGCCGCTGCCGTTGCCGACCGCCAGGTTCCTTCCGAGCTTCGCGAAGCTGGTGGCGAAGTAGTAGCCCCACTTGGCGTTGGCGTACGCGGTGGTGCGGTTGATGACGATGGCACCGGTGTTGGAGTTCTCGGTGAAGCCGTTGCCCGCGTTGTCCCAGGCGGCGGAGTTGTTGACGACGTGGGCGACCGTCACGCCGTTGCCGCCCAGTTTGTAGCCGTTGCCGTTGCCCTCGAAGGCGGGGTCGTTCCAGCGGTTCTTGCCGTTGCCGAAGGACCAGGTGTGCTCGATGGTGACGGGGGACGAGAACGACCACAGGTCGATGCCGTCGTCCGAGTTGTTGTAGAGCCGGGCCCCGGTGACCAGGTTGCCGGTCCCGGAGCCGAACTTGATGGCGACGCCGTCGGCGTTCTGACCGTGGTCGGCGGCGTCGTAGTTGCCGTAGGAGTCGAGGTTCTTCACCGTGTTGTTCACGGTGCCGTCGCCGGTGAGCGTGAATCCGGAGTCGCCGCCGTTGATGGTCTTGATGTTGTTCCAGTTGGTGCCGGTGCAGGACTGGCAGACGACCGCGCTGTCCGGGGAGTTCTGGAAGGTGATGTTGGAGACGTTCCAGTAGTCGGCGGTCAGTTTGAAGATCCACGAGCCGGACGGCAACTTGGAGCCGTCGATCTTCACCGTCTCCGAGCCGTACGCGGTGAGCGTGATCGGCGTCGAGGAGGTGCCGTTGGCCGTGGACTGCAGGGTCGCCGTCGGATAGTAGGTGCCGCCGCGCACCTGGATGACGGTGCCGGCGGTGGCGGTCTTGACGGCGTTCGCCAGGTCGGTCGAGTTGCTGACGACGACCGTCGCGGCCTGCGCCTGGGTGGGGAGCACGGCGAGACCTGCGCCGAACGCCAGGGCGGCGCCCAGGGTGAGAGCGGTGCGACGAGACATGGAGTGCGGTCCTTTCGTCTCGGGGAAGGGGTGGGGGGTTGGTGCGTCAGTGGGGGACGCGGGGCCTGAAGTCGCCGAGGTAGGTCTCCCGCGTGTGGAGCGCGGCTTCCTCGTCCGTGAGTCGGGGGCGGTTGTCGGGCACGCTGATCACGGCGCCGGGTCCGGTGTTCCGGTACTCGCGGAAGCGCATGGACTGCCAGGGGTGGGCGTCCCGCATGTCGGTGTAGGGGGCGGCCGCGTCGATGCCGGGTCCGAGCCAGGTGTCCCGGACCACCAGCGACGGCCAGGCGGTCGTCTCGTACGACGGCACCCAGGGCCGGGCCAGCTTGTACGCCCCGTCCTCGGCGCCGGAGGTCACCCGGCAGCGGACCGCGAGGAATCCACGCGGGTTGGCGCGGGCCGTGGAGGGTGCGAAGACCATGCCCTCCGGCTTGAAGGCGACGTACCGGTCGAGCGTGTGGAAGTGGCAGCGTTCGAAGACGGCGGTGGCCCGGCCGAACACGAAGTCGACGTCACCCTCGATGTAACAGTCCCGGTAGTACTGCCGGTCGAAGGAGGCCAGGACGGTGGTGTCCGCGAACAGGGTGTCCTGGTGGGCCAGCAGCCGGACGCGGTGGAAGAGGGAGCGGTCCCCCGTCACGTACGCCGCGACCGCCTGCGTGCCCGTGATCTCCGGGTGGTCGGCCCGCAGCCAGTCGTTGGCGAGGGTCAGGTCGCGCACGGTCAGGCCGGGCGCGGCCGAGGTGAAGGTGGCCGAGCCGGCCGTGCCGTAGGTGCCGGAGCCGTCCGGTTTCCGGGTGCCGTTGGCGTTGTCGTGGACGATGACGGTGTCCCGGGGGTCGCCCGTGGCGCCGCGCAGGGTCAACTCGCGTGCGGTGGCGGGCACGCTCACGACCTCCCGGTAGGTACCCGGGTGGAGGACGATCGTCCACCCGGGCCCGGTGACCGCGTCCACCGCGGCCTGTACCGAACCGCCGGGGCGTACGTGCAGGACCCGGCGTGCGGCGGACGCGAAGGCGGGGGTGGTGCCGGCGGCGAGCAGACCGCCGGCGAATGCGGTCAGCAGGGTGCGTCGGTCCATTGTCAGCACCCCTTCCACCAGGGGGTCCAGTCACCGAGGTAGGCCTCGCGGGTGGCCGACCGGGCCTCCGGGGCGGTGAGCTGGGGCCGATTGGCGGGGACGCTGATCGCGGCGCCGGGTCCCGTGTTGCGGTACTCCGCGAACCGCTGGTTCTGCCACGGGTGGGAGTCGGACATGTTGGCGTACGGTGCGACCGCGTCGATGCCGGCACCGAGGTGGGTGTCCCGGACGGTCAGCATCGGGCGGGCGGTGGGGTCGGATCCGGGCACCCACGGACGCGCGAGCTTGTAGTACGCGTCCGGAGCCTCGCTGCTGATGCGGCTCCTCGTGACCAGGTAGCCGCGCGGGTCGGCGACCGCGGTCGAGGGGGCGAAGACGAAGCCGTAGGGGGCGGCTGCCAGGTCCGTCCGGTTCACAGTGCGGAAGTGGCAGCCCTCGAAGACGGCGGTGGCCCGGCCGAACACGAAGTCGACGTCGCCCTCGACGTAGCAGTCCCGGTAGTACTGCCGGGCGAAGGTGCCGAGCGCCATCGAGTCGGCGTACAGAGTGTCCTGGTGGCCGAGGAACCGGCACCGCTCGAAGGCGCTGCGGTCGCCCTGCACCTTGATGGCGACGGCCTGCGTGCCGGTGATCTCGGGGTGGTCGGCGCGCAGGAAGTCGTTGGTGAAGGTGAGGTGGCGGGCGGTGAACCCGTCGGCCTGCACGGTGGTGGTGGCCGAGCCTGTGGTGCCGTGGGTGCCGCCGCCGGGCTTGGGCGTCCCGTTGGCGTTGTCGTACACGATCACCACGTCCCGGGCGTTCCCGGAGGCGCCGATCCAGGTCATGCCGGTGCGGACGGCGTCCACGACGACCGTCTCCCGGTACGTCCCCGGGGCGATGACCAGCGTGTACCCGTCCCCGCTCGCGGCCGTGACGGCGGCCTGCACGCTGGTGAAGTCCCCGGCGCCGCCCGGGTGGACGTACAGGGTCTTCCCGGTGAGGCGGGCGGACGGCGAGCCGTACCGCCCGAACGCGGAGTCCGCCCGGGCGGGGCACGGGAGACCGAGCGCGACGGCGGCGCCGGCGCTCGCGGCGAGGAGGGCTCTGCGTCCCACGGTGGCCGCCACGGTCAGCAGACCTTTCCCGCACCCGCGCGGTGGTCGACGATCCCCGGAACCGCCCGGGCCGGGTCGACCTTGGTACGCAGGGTCGGCGTCCAGTCGGCACCCGACTGCAACGTCTCGCCGGGGATCTCCGCGTTGTGCACGGCGATCAGGTCGGTGAGCGTGCCGTTGACGTAGTTGTCGGCAGCGGTGACCGGCGCCTCCTTCCACTTCTTCAGGATCGAGCCTGCCTTGACCCCGTCGGGCAGCGTGAACGCGTTGTGCTCGGCGACGAGCTGGGACTCCATGCCGATGCCGTAGCTGTAGGAGTAGCCGTCGCCCGCCACGAAGTGGTTGTTGTAGGAGTCGACCTGCCCGAAGCGGACGCGCGGGGCGCGCTCGACCAGGTTCGAGAACAGGTTGTGGTGGAAGGTGACCTTCAGGTGGCCCCGGTCGACGGCGGCGGTGGAGGCGCTGTCGCTGTTGCCGATGAGGATCGTCTTGTCGTGGTCGGCGAAGACGTTCCAGGAGGCGGTCACGTAGTCGGCGCCCTTGACGATGTCGAGCTCGCCGTCGTGCTGCTCGTAGATCCGGCCGTAGTAGTACGGCAGCGTGCTGTCCGGGTGGTCGCCGTCGGTGAAGGTGTTGTGGTCCATCCACACGTGGGTGGAGCCGTAGACGACCGCGCTGTCGTACTCGGAGTTCCAGTTGCCGTCGGCGGTGTCGGTCGGGTCCCACTGCGGGAAGCAGTCGAGGGGGCTCTCGAAGGTCAGGTTGCGGACGATGACGTTGTCCACGCCCTTGATCTGGAGGCTTGCGCCCTTGAAGCCGGCGTCCTTGCCGATGCCGACGATGGTGGTGTTGGCCGGGACGTTCGCCTTGATGTAGGCGTCCTGGTCGGCGGCGGAGGCGCGGCGCAGGCCCTCGGGGCTGTTGTCGGGCTCGCCGTCCAGGTTCTTGCTGCGGCCCCACGTCTCGGGGGCGTAGGTCTTCAGGTAGGTGTCGAAGTCGTAGCCGGGCACCGCGAAGGACGCACAGCTCGGCCCGTCGGCGTCGATCATGCCCTTCACCTTGACGATCTTGGGGGCGGAGCCGCCGTCGGCGAGGGCGGCCTTGAACTGGTCCCAGGTGGTGACGGTGTAGACGTGCGCGGCGTCGGCGGCCGCTCCGCCGGTGGTGCCGGTGCCGTAGGAGCCCCAGCCGTCGTGCGCGGCGAGGGTCCGGCGGCCGAGGTCGCGGGGCTGGGCGGCGTGCGCGGCGGGGCCGGTCACGGTCAGGACGAGGGCGGTGCAGCCGATCAGCACGGTCGCCGTGGCTGTGGCTGTGGCTGTGGCTGTGGCTGTGGCTGTGGCTGTGGCTGTGGCTGTGGCTGTGGCTGTGACATGACCATGCCATTTCTGTGGGCGCATGGTGCGGCTCTCCTTGGGATGGATGGGTGGTTACGCGGCGGGCGGCGGCCAGGTGATCCAGGACTCGGGGATCTCCTCGCCGAGCCGGCGGACGTCCCGGGGCGCCAGCACATGCCGGTGCAGCAGCTCGCCCGCGACGAGACGGGCCACGGCGATCGCTCCGGGCGGGTTGAAGTGGGTGTTGTCCTGTTCGGTCGCCGTCCAGTTGAAGTACTTCTTGGTCTCCTCGACACCGAGCCGCTGCCACAGCGCCAGCGACAGGGCCTCGATGTCGAGCAGCGCGACACGCTCGTCCTCGGCGAGGGCGCGCATCGCCGCCGGGTAGTCGCCGTGGGTCGGCACGGCGTTGCCGTCCGCGTCGAACTTCCGCCGCTCGACGGGGGTGGCGAGAACGGGCCTGGCGCCGTGCGCCCGCGCACCGTCGATGTACAGGCGCAGATAGTCCTGGTAGGTGGTCCAGGGCTCGGTGTATCGGGCCGGGTCGGCGGTCTTCTCGTCGTTGTGCCCGAACTGGATGAGAAGGAGGTCGCCGGGGCGGATCACGGAGAGGACGGCGGCGAGCCGCCCCTCGTCGACGAAGCTCTTGGAACTGCGCCCGTTCACGGCGTGGTCGGCGACGGCCAGGCCCTCACGCAGAAAGAAGGGGAGCGCCATGCCCCACCCGGTCTCGGGCGCGGCGTCGGCGTACTTCTGGGCGGCCGTGGAGTCTCCGGCGATGTAGAGGGTGCGGTGGCGGCGGCCTGCGGCGCGCGCGGGGCCGCTCACCGCGAGGGCGAGCGGAACGGCGGCGACGGCTGCGGAGGTGACCTGTCTACGAGTAAGAGACACAGCGGGTGCCTTTCCACAGAGAGGTGGTGACCCGCACCCTCTCGAAAGGCGCGGGTCAGCGCTGATCCGAAACGGGTCTTAACGTTGCTGCTTCTTCCACTCGGCCTGGGCCTTGTTCAGCTGGTCCGCCAGGGTGTCCAGGAACTGCCGGGCCGTCATCTTCCCGAGCAGCACCTTCTGGAAGTTCGGCTCGTTGTCGGCCTTGGAGATCGTGTTCCAGTCCGGCAGGTAGTACGGCAGCTGCACGATCTTGGTGCCGGAGCCGTTGAGCGCTTCGGCCGCGAGCTTCGTCGGCTCGGCCTTCTGGATCCACGCGTCCTTCGCCGCGTCCACGTTCGCCGGCACCTGCCCCGCCGACTCGTTGAACTTCGAGTTCTCCTCGTGCGAGACGGCGAACTCGATGAACTTCCAGGCCGCCGCCTTGTTCTTGCTGGACTTGAACACGCTCAGACCGTCGACCGGGTTGGACACCTGCACCCGGGTCCCGTCGTCCAGCGTCGGGTTCGGAATGCCGCGGAACTTGTCCGGTCCGAGCGCCTTCACATGGTCCTGGTAGGACCCGAGGTTGTGGCTCAGCATGCCGATGGTGCCGCTGTCCCACTGGGCGACCATCTTGGTGAAGTCGTTGTTGACGTCGGCGGTCGGGGTGTCCTTCTTGTACAGCGCCACGTACTTCTCGAGGGCGGCCACGTTCTTCGGGTCGTTGACGGTGGTCTTGTCGCCGTTCCAGAAGGAGGTGATGCCGGTCTGGCTGTACATCGCGTCCAAGGCCGGTGCGATGGAGCCCTTGCCGCCCCGGATGGTGAAGCCGAACTCGTTCTTGCTCCTGTCGGTCAGCTTGTCCGCCGCCTCGTAGAACGTGGACCAGGTGGTCGGCGCGTCGAGGCCCGCCTTCTTGAACAGGTCGGTCCGGTACCACAGGGTGCCGTTGTTCGCGGAGGTCGGAATCTGGTACAGCTTGCCGTCGCCGCCCGCCGCCTTGCTGCTGTCCAGCAGGTTCTGGCTCAGCTTGCCGCCCAGCGGACTCTTCTCCAGGCGGCTGTCCAGCGGCTCCAGCGCGCCCTGCGCGGCGACCTCGGCGAGCATCGCGGTGCCGACACCGCCGACGTCGGGCAGGCCGCCGCCCTGGATGGCGGTGTCGTACTTGGACTGGGCACTCGCGGCCGGAATGCCGACGTAGTCGACCTTGATGTCCGGGTACTTCTTCTCGAAGTCGGCGATGACCTGCTTCCAGATGTCGGTGCGCACACCGCCGTTGTTGTCCCAGAAGGTGATCTGGCCCTTGCCGGAACCCTCGGTGCCCTTGTCGCCGGCGGAGCCGCTGCCGTCGTCGCCGCACGCGGTGGCGGTGAGGGCGAGCGCGGAACCCACGGCGACGGCCAGAGCGGCACGCCTGCTTCTGCGGTCGGTGATCTTCATTGATCGGCTCTCTTCTTCTGGTTACGACGGGGAGGTGAAGGTGTTTCAGGTGGAGGTGATGCGGAAGTGCGTGAACGTGGCCGCGCCGGCGTGTCCCTCGCCGGCGGGGGCGAGCGCGAAGAGGCCGAGCAGGGCGCCCACCCAGCGCCAGGGGGTTGCGGAGAAGACCTGGCCGGACGGCAGGAAGCCCTCGCCCAGGTCGTACGAGAACCGGCAGCGTGCCCCGCGGCCGATCTCGATCCGCAGTCGGGCCCGCCCTTCGGGTGCTAGTGCCCCGGCAGGCAACGTTCGCCCGTCAAGGAGCGGCGTTCGGTGCGTGCTCTCGGCGAGCCGGCCGGAAGCCCTCGTACTGGATGTACTTGGGCTTTCGGGCGGTGCGGCGAGTGGGGGTCCCCCCTGCTCGAAGAGCTTGGGGGAGCGTGCCGGGCGTCGCGACGGGGCGAACGTTGCCTGTTGGGGCACTAACCGCGGATACGCCGCGTCGCGCTCCGTCTCGGCCACCTGCTCGGCGAACCGGTGCACCAGGTGAACCGTCCCGTCGGCCCCCCGTTGCAGTCCGATCCAGCTGAACGCGTCCCCGAGCACCGCCAGCCCCGCCCGGGCCCCGGGCTCCTCACCGGCCAGCCGCAGTTCGACCTCAACCGCGCAGGGCCGTCCCGGCAGCCGCTGGGTGAGGACGTTCGGCAGGGTGCGCAGGTCATGGACGTCGGCGGAGCGGACGCAGGTCAGCCGTAACCCGTCGGCGGAGTGCCGGGTGACCCAGCCGCCTCTGGGGTTGGCCGTCCACTGCCACTGGCGGCCGTACCGTCCGCCGGGGAAGTCGTCGTCGGTGGCCGGCGCGGCGGGCGGCTGCGGCGGCAGGTCCGGCTTCGCGTGCACGGCGACGGGGGCGCCCTCGTCCCCGATGACCGGCCAGCCGTCCGTCCCCCAGCGCAGGGGCTGGAGGTGGACCACTCTCCCGTACGCGCCCCGCTGCTGGAAGTGCAGGAACCAGTCCTCTCCGGCAGGGGTGCGCACCCAGCCGCCCTGGTGCGGCCCGTTGACGTCGGTGTCCCCCTGCTCCAGGACGACCCGCTCCTCGTAGGGTCCGAAGAAGTCGCGCGAGCGGAAGGCGCCCTGCCAGCCGGTCTCCACTCCCCCGGCCGGGGCGAGGATCCAGAACCAGCCGTCGTGCCGGTGGACCTTGGGCCCTTCGAGGGTGAACCAGCCGGGGATCCGGTCACCGTCGACGATCACCTTGCCCTCGTCGAGGACCGCCGTGCCGTCCGGGTGCATACGGTGGCCCGTGAGCCGGTTCTTGATACCGGAGCGGGATTTCGCCCAGGCGTGCACGAGGTAGGCGTCGCCGGTCTCGTCGTCCCACAGCGGACACGGGTCGATCAGGCCCTTGCCCTCCTTGACCAGGTGGGGGCGGGTCCATGGGCCGCGGATCGCGGGGGCGTTGACCTGGTGGACGCCGTGGTCGGGGTCGCCCCAGAAGATCCAGAAGCGGTCGTCGTGGTGCCGGATCGACGGTGCCCACACGCCGCAGTCGTGGCGCGGGGAGGCGTACTCGTCCTCCGGCTCCAGGCGTTCGAGGGCATGCCCGACGAGGGTCCAGTTCACCAGGTCCCGGGAGTGCAGCAGCGGCAGTCCTGGCGCGCGGCCGAAGCTGGAGGCGGTCAGGTAGAAGTCGTCGCCGACGCGGACGACGTCCGGGTCGGACCAGTCGGCGTCGAGGACCGGGTTGCGGTACGTGCCGTCGCCCAGGTCCGCGCTGGTCAGGCTCATGGGCTCACCGCCTTGCGCACCAGGGCGGCGGCCCCGTCCCGGCCGAGGCGGCCGTCGGCGACGACGGTGACGATCCGGCGGACGACCGTGTCGCCGGGAGCGACGGTGAGCCGTTCCTCGTGGGCCAGGGAGGAGCCCACGCCGGGGTACTCCTCGGCGCGCACGAACCACGGGTCGCGGCGGGTGTCGTCGGTGGCCGCGGCGAAGACCAGGGTCCAGGTGCTGCCGCCGAGGGCCAGCCAGTCGGCGCGGGTGCCGTGGACCTCGCTCTCGCCCTGGCGATCGGCGGTGAAGACCCGCGGGGACTCTGCCTCCTTGCGGGCGCGCCAGAAGAAGCCGCCGTAGGCCGCGCCGGGGCGCCCGTTGGTGGCGGGGCTTCCGATCGACAGCAGGCCCGAGGTCACATTGGTGAGGGAGAACGTGAAGTCCATCGCCCAGGCGCCGTCGGTGAGTTCGGTGGCGGCGACGGTGCGGCGCTCACGCAGCAGTTCGCTGCGCGCGGCCACCCACCGCAGCTCCTCCACGAAGCCGTCGGGGTCGCGGAGCTGGAAGGCGCTGTGGCGCTGGGTGCCGTGGTCGTCCAGCTCGGTCGGCCCCTGCCCGCGGACGAAGGTACGCCCGCCCCAGAAGTTGTGCCCCTCGACGTCGGGAACGGCGACACCGACGCCGAGGTGGTGTGGGTGGTCGGCGGGGCTCAGCTCGGTCACGGCCGTGCCCGCCAGTGTGGTGACCGGGTGCAGGTAGGGGCGCGGCGAGAGCCGGGCAGGCAGCTCGGGGCGGGTGACGTAGCGGCCGACGGGGCGACCCGCGACACGCAGGACCAGCGAGTCGGTGGTCGTCATCGGGTGCTCACCTCTTCCGGGAGCACGGCCGGAAGCGCCCACGGCGCGTCCAGCTCGGAGTAGAGGGCGAGGGTGTCGGCGGCTGCCGCGACCAGGCCGTCGACGCCGGGTACGACACGGCGGTTCTCGCCGGGGATCCGGTGCCAGGCGCCCTGCGGAAGCGGTGCCGGGTCGGGGGCCTGCCGCACGGCCTCCACGACCTTCATGAAGGCGCCGGTCGAGTCCGGGGTGACCAGCAGCTCGTCGCCGTCGGTGAGGTGCCGGGCGAGGTTCTCCAGCAGGTCCGTCCTGCGGTACTCGAACTCCTCCGGGCCGTGGCCGGCCCGCTGCAGCAGCACGCGGTCCTGCTTGTACCAGAAGGTGATCCGGCCGCTGCTGCCGTGCACGAGGACGTACGGCTCGTCGGGGTGCTCGGCGCACAGGGTCGCGGCGACGGTGACGGGGCGGCCCTGCGCGGTGGTGACGCGGACGCAGGAGGTGTCGTCGGACTCGATGGCGTTGGCGTGCCACAGCTCGGTCTCGATGCCGGTGACGTCCTCGGCGCGGGTGCAGCCGCCCAGGGCCAGGGCGGTGGCGACGGCGTGGGCGAGGGGGTTGGTGAGCGCGCCGTCGACGACGTCGACGCCGTTCAGCCGACGCCTGCCGGCCCAGGGGACACGCCGGTAGTACGCCTCGTCGCGTGCCCAGGCACCGGCCCCGCCGACGCCGACGACCTCTCCGATCGCCCCTCGCGCCATCAGCGCCCGGATCGCGGGCAGGGCGTGCGAGCCCAGCGACTGGAAGCCGATCTGGCAGGCGACACCGGCCCGGGCCACCCCGTCGGCCATGCGCCGGAACTCGGCGAACGAGGGCGCGGGCGGTTTCTCCAGCAGCAGGTGGACGCCCTTCGCGGCGGCCGTCAGCGCCAGGTCCGTGTGGGTCGGGATCGGTGTGCAGACGACGGCGATCCGGGCCCCGGTGGCCTCCAGGAGCGCGCCGAAGTCGGCGGACTGCCGCGGTGAGCCCAGTCCCCGGGGGATCTCGTCCTCGGTCAGCGGGGTCAGCTCGCAGATGCCCGCGAGCCGTACGACCCCCCGGTGCTGGAGCCGGCGGATGTTCTCCATGTGCCAGCGGCCGTGTCCGCGGGCTCCGGCGAGTACGACGGGCAGTGCTGTGGTCGTCATCGGATCCTCCCCGCGCGCCATCTCTCGGCCGGCCTGGTCGACGGTTCCCCTCACCCCTTCACCGCCCCCGCGCTGAACCCCGTGATCAGCCACTTCTGGATGAAGGCGAACACGATCACGACGGGTACGGCGGCGATGATGCCGCCCGCGGCGAGCGCCCCGAGGTCGACGCTGTCCGCGCTCATCAGGGTGTTCAGACCGACCGGGATGGTCTGCTTGCTCTGGTCGGACAGGAACATCAGGGCGAACAGGAAGTGGTTCCAGGCGTGCACGAAGGCGAAGGAACCGACGGCGATCAGGCCGGGCCGCAGCAGCGGCAGGACGACGATCCGGAAGGCGGCGAAGCGGTTGCAGCCGTCCACCCAGGCGGCCTCCTCCAGCGAGGGCGGAACATTCCTGATGAAGCCGCTGATCAGAATCATCGACAGCGGCAGCTGGAAGACGGTCTCGGCGACGATGACGCTGCCCAGTGAGTTGATCATCCGCAGGTTGGCGAAGATCTGGAAGAGCGGGACCAGCAGCAGCGCGCCCGGCACGAACTGCGAGCAGAGGAGGGCGAGCATGAAGGCGCGCTTGAGGCGGAAGTCGAACCGGGCGAGCGCGTAGCCGCCGGCGAGCGCCACCAGCGTCGTCATCACGAGGGTCGCGAGGCCGACGAGCACGCTGTTCTGGAAGTAGGTGCCGAAGGCCCGCTCGGTCCACACCTTCTCGAAGTGGTCGAAGGTGACCGGCCAGGGAACCAGCGAGGTGGAGCCGGCCGGGCGCAGGGCGAAGAGCAGGATCCAGTAGAACGGAACGAGGGTGAAGAGCAGGTAGAGGGACAGCGGCAGGTAGATCTGCCAGCGCGGGACCTCGTCCCAGGCGCGGTGCCTGCCCTTCGGACGGGCCGGCTCGGACACCACGCGGTCGGGTGCGGGCGCGATCTCGGTGATCACTTGTCCTCACTTCCGAACTTGCTCAGCCGCAGATAGACCATCGAGAAGAAGAGCAGGATCACGAACGCCACCGTCGTCAAAGCCGACGCATAGCCGAAGTTGTGTGCGTCCACGCTGGTGTTGGCGATGTACAGCGGGAGCGTGGTGGTCTCACCGGCCGGGCCGCCGCCGGTGAGGGTGTAGAGCAGGTCGACGTTGTTGAACTCCCACACCGCGCGCAGCAGTGTGGACAGCACGATGGCGTCCTTCAGATGCGGCAGCGTGATGTGCCAGAACTGCTTCAAGCGGCTCGCCCCGTCGACCTCGGCGGCCTCGTACAGGTCCTTCGAGACGGACTGGAGGTCGGCGAGGATGAGGATCGCGAAGAAGGGGACGCCGCGCCACAGGTCGGCGACGACCGCCGCCGGGAAGACGGTGGAGGTGTCCGACAGCCAGCTCGTGCCGTAGGAGCCGATGCCCATGTCGGCGAGGTAACGGGTGATGCCGGTCTGGGAGTTGTAGAGCAGCACCCAGATCGCGGAGGTCAGCACCCCGGAGACGGCCCACGGGGAGAACACCAGCGCCCGGCCGAGCGCCCGGCCCACGAAGGTCTGGTTGACGATGAGGGCGAGGGCCAGACCGAACAGCAGCTGCAGCCCGACCTCGACGACGACCCACTTGGCGCTGAAGGTCAGCGTGTGCCAGAACTGCGGGTCCTTGGTGAAGGCCTGGACGAAGTTGTCGAAGCCCGCGTAGCCGTTCCGCCACGGCTTGGTGGGGTTGTAGTTCTGCAGGCTGTAGTAGAAGACGCTGAGGACCGGGTAGGCGATGAAGCCCAGCATCAGCAGGGCCGCCGGGGCGATCAGCAGGTACGGGAGCCTGCGCGGCGTGGCGGAGGCACGGCGCCGCCGGGGTGGCGCGGGCGGTTTCGCCACGGCTGCGGCTTGGGCCATGACTGTTCTCCGTTCGCAATGGGACTGGTTACAGCGCGTGCAGGAAGCGCTTGCTACGTACACGTGCTTGAAGCGCTTCGACAGCGCTGACCGGGGGTGCTCGGTACCCCGGGACCTGCGGTGGTGCGTGGGCGGGCCCGGGGGTCGTGCGGTGTGTCAGCCGGCGTACGGGTCCGGGACCTGGCCGGACCGGGCCAGGAACTCGAAGTCGCAGCCGGTGTCTGCCTGGGTGATCTGGGAGTTGTAGAGCACGCCGTAGCCGCGCTCGTAGCGCACGGGCGGCGGTGTCCACTCCGCCCTGCGGCGCCTGAGCTCCGCGTCGTCCACGTTGAGCCGGAGGGTGCGGGCCTCGACATCGAGGGTGATGCTGTCCCCTGTGCGTACCAGGGCGAGCGGTCCGCCGATGTGCGACTCGGGCGCCACGTGCAGCACGCACGCGCCGTAACTCGTGCCGCTCATCCGGGCGTCGGAGATCCGCACCATGTCCCGCACGCCCTGCTTGAGCAGGTGGTCCGGGATCGGGAGCATCCCGTACTCGGGCATCCCGGGGCCGCCCTTGGGTCCCGCGTTGCGCAAGACCAGCACGCTGTCGGCGGTGATGCCGAGGTCCGGGTCGTTGATGGTGCGCTGCATGGTCCGGTAGTCGTCGAAGACGACCGCGGGACCCGTGTGCTGGAGCAGGTGCGGTTCGGCGGCGATGTGCTTGATGACGGCGCCGTCCGGGCAGAGGTTGCCGCGCAGGACGGCGACGCCGCCCTCGCGGGCGACCGGGTTGTCGCGGGGCCGGATGACGTCGTCGTTGTGGACCTGCGCGCCCGCGATCTGCTCGCGCAGGGTGTCGTGGGACACCGTCGGCCGGTCCAGGTGCAGCAGGTCCGGGATCCGGGAGAGGAACCCGGGCAGGCCGCCGGCGAAGTGGAAGTCCTCCATCAAGTACCGCTCGCCGCCGGGCCGGACGTTGGCGAGCACGGGGACCGTGCGTGCGATGCGGTCGAAGTCGTCGAGCGTGAGCTTGACCCCGGCCCGTCCGGCCATGGCGATCAGGTGGATGACGGCATTGGTGGAGCCGCCGAGCCCGAGGACCGTCGTCACCGCGTCCTCGAACGCCTCAGGGCTGAGGATGTCGGACAGCTTCCGGTCCTGGTGGACCAGTTCGACGATCCTCAGGCCGGCGGCGGCGGCCATCCGGTCGTGCCCGGAGTCGACGGCGGGGATGCTGGATGCGCCCGGGATCGTGACACCGAGCGCTTCGGCGGCGGCCGTCAGCGTGGACGCCGTCCCCATCGTCATGCAGTGCCCGGGCGACCGGGCGAGGCCGCTCTCCAGCTCCTGCATCTCGCAGTCGCCGATGAGGCCGGCGCGCTTGTCGTCCCAGTACTTCCACATGTCGGTGCCGGAGCCGAGGACCTCACCCCGCCAGTGGCCCGGCAGCATCGGCCCCGCGGGCACGAAGATCGTGGGCAGGTCGACGCTCGCGGCGCCCATGAGCAGCGCCGGCGTGGACTTGTCGCAGCCGCCCATCAGCACGGCCCCGTCGACGGGGTAGGACCGCAGCAGCTCCTCGGTCTCCATCGAGAGCAGGTTGCGGTACAGCATCGGGGTCGGCTTCTGGAAGGTCTCGCTGAGCGTGGAGACCGGGAACTCCAGCGGGAAGCCGCCCGCCTGCCACACGCCCCGCTTCACGGCCTGCGCGCGATCCCGCAGATGCACATGACAGGGATTGATGTCGGACCAGGTGTTCAGGATGGCGATGACGGGCTTGCCCAGGTGCTCCTCGGGCAGATAGCCGAGCTGACGGGTGCGGGCCCGGTGGCTGAAGGAGCGCAGCCCGTCGGTGCCGTACCACTGGTGGCTTCTGAGCTGTTCCGGCTTCTTCATACGGACCACCCGGCGGCTATGGCGGCGACCTCCGCACGCTCCTCCTCGGGCAGCGCCCTGCTCGGCGGGCGCACGTCCCGGCGGCACAGGCCCAGGGAGGCGAGGGCCTCCTTGACGACGGTGACGTTGTCGGCGGAGCCGTTCGCCGCGCGCAGCTCCTCGAAGCGGCGGATCTGTTCCCAGACCTTCATGGCGGCCGGGTAGTCGCCCGATCGAAGCGCTTCGATCATGTTCAGCGAGACGGACGGGGCGACGTTCACGAGCCCCGAGGTGAAGCCCGTGGCGCCCGCCGAGAAGTAGGAAGGCGCGTACGGTTCGGCGAGGCCGGCCACCCAGACGAACCGGTCCAGACCGGCGTCGCGGGCGAAGGCCGCGAACTTCGCGGCGTCCGGGACGGCGTACTTCACCCCGATGACGTTCGGGCAGTGGTCGGCGAGCTCGGCGAGCCGCGCGCCGGACAGCTGGGCGTTGCGGATGTAGGGGACGACGCCCAGTTCGGGCACGGCCTCGGCGATCGCGCGGTGGTAGTCGACCCAGCCGGCGGCCGAGACGTACGGGTGGACGGGCTGGTGGACCATCACCATCTGGGCGCCGAGCTCGCGGGCGTGCCGCGCGGAGGCGACGGCGGTGGGCACGTCGTGTCCCACCCCGACCAGGATCGCGGCCCGCTCCCCCGCCTCCTGGACGGTCAGTTCGGTGACGAGGCGCCGCTCCTCGGGGGTGAGGGCGTAGAACTCGCCGGTGTTTCCGTTGGGCGTCAGGGTCCTCACCCCACCGTCGAGCAGGCGACGCAGCAGGGCCCGGTGGGCGGTCTGGTCCACGCGGCCGTCCTCGGTGAACGGGGTCACCGGGATCGCCACCACGTCGGCCAATGCCGTCCGCTGGGTCTCGAACGTCGTTGTCATGCCTGACCGTCCTCTCCCTGGGCCTCCGGCTCCGCCGCTTCGGTCGCGGGGAAGGCCCGTCGCACGAACGACGCGATGTGGGCATGGAGGGCGCTCGCGGCCCCGTCGGCGTCGCCTCCGAGGGCGAGCCGCAGGATCTCCCGGTGCTCGGTGGCCTCCCGCTCCCAGGAGGGATCGGCGGCCCAGGCGACGGCGGAGACGAGGGCGGCCTGGTCGCGGACCTCGTCGAGCATCCGGCCGAGCAGCGGGTTGCCGCACGGCAGGTACAGGGCGCGGTGGAACTCCCGGTTGGCCAGGGAGCGTTCGGCGGTGTCGCTCGCCTCGTCGGCCCGCTTCAGCGCGTCGCGCGCGGCGTCCAGGGAGGCCCCGCGCCGCACCGAGCGCCGCAGCGCCTCCGGCTCCAGGAGCAGCCGGACGTCGTAGACCTCGCGCGCCATGTCCGCGTCCACCATGCGCACCGTGACGCCCTTGTACTGGCTCATCACGACGAGCCCGGTCCCGGCCAGGGTCTTGAGCGCCTCGCGCACGGGGGTCTTCGACACCCCGAACTGTGCGGCGAGTTCGGTCTCCACCAGGGCCTGGCCGGGCGTCAGCTGCCCGGTGAGGATGCGGTGTTTGATCCCCTCCAGCACGTACTGCGTGCGGGAGGGGATCGGCGTGGGCACAGAGGTCATGCGCGCCTCTCGGATGTCGCGTATGCGATGTCGCGTACCTGATCTCGCGTATCGCGTCTCATATATGACGTACGAAGTACGACGCGTCGAAGGTAAAAGCGGTCCTGTGTTTCGTCAATGCTTCTGACAAAGGGAGTTGGGGCAACGTGTGCGTGACGGGCGGACACTCACCGCGTATCGCTCCCAGGGGCACAAGTGACGGCGTTCCAACGGATTTCCGTCCAGCGCGGCCCCCGACCCGCGCTTTTCTAAGGCACCTGCCCGATCCGGCCCCCGTGTCCTTAGAGCCACGATGACCGGGCATGACGACGACATGGACGGCGGCACGCGTGCTGCGCGACCGCGATGCGGGGCTCTGTCTGGCCGGGGTGGTGGTGTCCGGCTTCGGCACGTCGGCGCTGTGGCTGGCGTCCGGGGTGTGGGTCAAGGACCTCACGGGCTCGGACGGCCTGGCCGCGCTGTGCCTCCTCGCCCTGTGGGCGCCGGTCCTGGCCGGCCCGGTCCTGGGCACGCTTGCCGACCGCGTCCGCCGCAAGCCGCTGCTGATCGCCACGAATCTCGGCCTCGCGGCCCTCCTGCTGACGCTCTTCACCGTCCGTTCCCGGGACGGGCTGTGGCTGCTGTACGCGGTCCTGTTCGTCTACGGGGCGGCCGGGATCGTGCACGACGCGGCCGAGTCGGCGGTGGTCGCCGCCGCCGTCGACGGCTCGCTGCTCGGCGACTTCAACGGACTGAGGATGACGGCCACGGAGGGCATGAAGCTCGTCGCCCCGCTGGCCGGCGCGGGGATCTACGCGGCGTACGGCGGCCCCTGCGTGGCGTTCCTGGACGCCGTCACGTTCGTGCTCGCCACCGGCCTGTACGCGCTGCTGCGGGTCCACGAGGACGGACCGGAGCCGCCCACCGCCGGGTGGCGCGCCCGGACCGTCGAGGGCGCGCGTCATCTGTGGCGGCACGAGCGGCTGCGGCCGCTGGTCCTGGCGGGCGGGAGCACCATGCTGTTCGCCGGGCTCAACGGCGCGATGGTCTACGCGGTCGTGGACGGCCTCGGCCGCTCCCCCGCGTACGCCGGGGTGCTCTTCGCCGTCCAGGGCACCGGTTCGGTGCTGATCGGCACGGTCTCGGGCCCCGCCCTGCGCCGCCTGGGCGAACGCCGGTTCGCGGCCTGCGGCATCGCCCTGTTCGCCGCCGGCGTGGCGTTCAGGGCGATCCCGTCCGACCCGGTGACGCTGGTGTGCAGCGCGGCCATCGGTGCGGGACTGCCGTGTGTCCTGATCGCGGCGTTCACCGCGGTGCAGCGGGAGACGCCGGGCCCGCTGCTGGGCCGTGCGGCCGCCACGGCGAACACGCTGCTGTTCGGTCCGAACGCGGTCGGGCTGGCCGTCGGGGCCGGGCTCGTCGAACCGGTCGGCCACCGGCCGGTGCTGGTGGTGCTGGGCCTGGTAGCGCCGGTGGCGGTGGCGCCGCTGCTTCAGAGCCCCGCGAGAGCGTCCCGTACGGCGTCGAGGTCGCCGTCGGACGCCAACCCGGCGTGATAGAGCCGCAGTTCGGTCGCGCCCAGTTCGGCGGCGCCCCGGGCGTCCCGCGCGAGTGTCCCCGGGCTGCCGCCCATGCCGGAGACCACCGTGAAGTTGGCCGCGAGGACGGCACCCGTCCGGTTCTGTTCCGCGAAAGGGGCCAGCAGGCCGGCGCCGCCCGTGCAGGGCACCACCACGCCGTCCGCCAGGGACAGGATGTGCGCGGGGTCGACGCCCGCGTTGGCGCCGCAGTGGTACGGGACCGGATCCGCGTGCAGCAGTACCTGGAAGCCCTCGGGCGCGGCCGCCCGGACCGCTGCCACGGCCTCCTCCTGGAGCGTGCGGGCGGTGGTGTCGCGCCACGCGCGCGTGGCGGCCGCCTTCGCCTCACCGAGGAGCTGCTCGACGCCCGCCCAGCCCCCGTCGGAGGGTGCACCGCGCCACACGGGCTCCAGCGCCGCCCGCACCGCCGCGGCCAGTTCACCGGCATCCAGTCCGTGCCGTCCGTAGCCCTCACGGCAACTCGGGCAGAAGCACAGGGACATGAGGTACTGCCCGGCGTCCCCGAGCGTCACGCCGCCGATCTTGTCGTGGGCGTGCAGGTGAGCCAGCCCGTACCAGCCGAGCGATTCGAGCTCGGTGCCGCGCGCGCCGGGCCGTACGGCCGCCTCGGCCGCCAGGTCGACGAGGTACGCGCGCGTGGCGGGCTGCGCGATGCACGGCGCCCAGGGGTAGCGGTCACCGTAGGCGTTGACCACGGAGGTGCCGGGATGCTCCTCACCCATGCGCGAGTTGTGCGCCAGCACCACCCAGGTGTGCACCTCGAGCCCGGCCGCGGTGAGCGCGCGGGCCGCCTCGCCGAAGGCGTCGCCCGGGGCCCAGTCGCCGGCCGGCCAGGGGCGCAGGGCGCGGCCCTCCCAGCGCGCGTCCGCCGGGTAGAGCACGGCCGCGTGGCGGGCGGTCACGACGCGGTGGTGCGGATGCCGGGGCGTGAGGGCGCGTGTGGAGTGGTAGGCGGAGGCGAGGGTCGCCTGCCGGGCGCCCAGCGCGGCGATGCGGTCGGGGGCCTCGGGGTCCCCGTTGACGTCCCAGGGGTAGACGAACGCCGACGCCTTCACATGCCCTCCTCGAGCAGCGCGTACCCGTGGTCGATCAGTGCGGCGAGTTGTTTGACGTGGTCCTCGGACGGCTCGTGCAGGGGCGGCCGCACCTCGCCGACGTCGAGGCCGCGCAGCCGTACGCCCGCCTTGACGAGGGACACGGCGTAGCCGCGGCCGCGGGAGCGCAGTTCGACGAACGGGCGGTAGAAGCCGTCGAGGAGCCGGTTCACGGTGGTGTCGTCGCCGGAGGTGAGCGCGCGGTGGAAGGCGAGGGCGATCTCCGGGGCGAAGCAGAACACGGCGGACGAGTACAGCGTGACACCGATGCCGCGGTAGGCGAGCTGGGTCTGCTCGGCGGTCGGCAGGCCGTTGAAGTAGAGGAAGTCGCCCGGGACCTCGCTGCGCACGGCGCTGACGATGCGCTGCATCAGATCCAGGTCGCCGAGCCCGTCCTTGAGGCCGATGACACCGTCCGTACGGGCGAGTTCCACCACCGTCCCGGGCGTGAACACGGCGTTGTCGCGCTGGTAGACGACGGTCGGCAGCGAGGTCGCGGCGGCCAGCTCCCGGTAGTGCCGCAGCAGCCCCTCCTGGCCCGCGACCACGAGGTAGGGAGGCATGGCGAGCAGCCCGTCCGCCCCGGCGGCCTCCGCGAGCTTGGCGTAGCGCACGGCGAGCGCGGTCCCGTAGCCGGCGCCCGCCACGACCGGAACCCGTCCGTCGGTCGCCTCGACGGCCACCCGTACGCAGGCCTCGAATTCCTCGGGCGTCAGCGCGTGGAACTCACCCGTGCCGCAGCACGCGAACACGGCGGCGGCGCCCGCCTCGACCCCTCCCCGCACATGGGCGCGGTAGACGTCGAGCGCGAGGGTGCCGTCGGGCCCGTACGCGGTGACGGGGAAGAACAGCGGCCCGCTCGGGATGCCGAGTCGAGCGGCGAGAAGGGCTGACGTCACGGGCTCTCCCTTGAACAGGCGCTCCTACGCGGACCGACGCGCGCTCCCAAGTGGACCACACCCCGGACAGGTGACCACATCCCGGACAGGTGCACGTTTCTGATCCGCGTCCATATTTCTGAACGAATCCACGCTATGGGGCCACCTCGGGGCGGGTCAAGCACGCAATCGGGCAAGTCAGAGGTGGATTCCGCACTTCCGCGCCACACTTGACGGGTCGGGTCGACGCTCCTTAGCGTGTCCACGAATGTGAATCCTGTGCATGAATGCGGCCGTTGATCTCAAGGAGACCGAGGATGCCCGCTCCCCGCACCGTTCTGCTCACCGGCGCCGCCGGCGGACTCGGCACCCTGATGCGGGGACTGCTGCCCCAGTACGGCTACCGACTGCGCCTCCTCGACCTGCTGCCGATCGAGGGCGAGCCGGGCGCGATCACCGCGGATCTCGCGGACAAGGACGCCGTGCGCGAGGCCGTACGGGGCGTCGACGCGATCATCCACCTCGCGGGCATCTCCCTGGAGTCCACGTTCGAGAAGATCCTGAAGGCGAACATCGAGGGCACGTACAACGTGTACGAGGCGGCGCGCGAGGAAGGCGTACGCCGGATCGTGTTCGCCTCCTCCAACCACGCGGTCGGCTTCACCCCGCGCCCCCAGGGCGACGACCCGCTGATTCCGATCGACACCCCGCGCCGCCCCGACACCTTCTACGGACTGTCCAAGTCCTTCGGCGAGGACCTGGCCCAGTTCTACTGGGACAAGCACGGCCTGGAGACCGTGTCGGTGCGCATCGGCTCCTGCTTCCCGGAGCCCACCAGCGTCCGCATGCTCTCCGTCTGGATGAGCCCCGAGGACGGCGCCCGCCTCTTCCATGCCGCCCTGACCGCCGAGGACGTCGGCCACACCGTCGTCTACGGCTCCTCGGCCAACACCCGCCTGTGGTGGGACCTGACCACCGCGCGGGCCCTCGGCTACGAACCGCAGGACGACTCCGAGCCGTACGCCGAGAAGCTCATCGCCGAGCAGGGCGGGCTGGACCCGGACAACCCGGCGCACGCACACCTGGGCGGCCACTTCGTCACGGACCCGCCCATCTGGCCGTACTGAGACGACGCACTCCAAGGGCGGGCGGGCACCGAACGGGCCCGCCCGCGCCGCTTTTCGGGCACGGAAGCTGCCCGATCTCACCCGGCACAGCGCTCCGCCCCAGGTCCGACGCGGGCACACATCCGGCCAAGCGGGCAGGGTCGGGCACACACGGGCACGCAACAGGCCTGGTCACCGCCGCGCCCCCGCTGTAGAACTTCCCCCATGAGCCCTGCCGGGCCCGAACGGGCACCACCGGTCAGGCACCCCGGAGGCGAACGAGCGCAAGAGCACGAAAGACAGGTGTCGGCGATGACGGACAGGACCGCGGAGGAACGCCAGCGCGAGATCGTCAGAGCCGCCCGTCGCACGGGCTCGGTCGACGTCACCACACTCGCCGCGGAGCTGGGAGTGGCGAAGGAGACCGTACGACGCGACTTGCGCGCCCTGGAGGACCACGGCCTGGTCCGCCGCACCCACGGCGGGGCCTACCCCGTGGAGAGCGCCGGTTTCGAGACGACCCTCGCCTTCCGCGCCACCAGCCACGTACCCGAGAAGCGCCGGATCGCGTCCGCCGCGGCCGACCTGCTCGGGGACGCCGAGACCGTCTTCGTCGACGAGGGGTTCACTCCGCAGCTCATCGCCGAGGCGCTGCCGCGGGACCGGCCGCTGACCGTGGTCACCGCGTCCCTGGCCACCGCGGGCGCGCTCGCGGAGGCCGAGAACACCACCGTCCTGCTGCTGGGCGGCCGGGTGCGGCACGGCACGCTCGCCACCGTCGACCACTGGACGACGAAGATGCTGGCCGGTTTCGTCATCGACCTGGCGTACATCGGCGCCAACGGCATCTCCCGCGAACACGGCCTGACCACCCCCGACCCCGCGGTCAGCGAGGTCAAGGCGCAGGCGGTCCGCGCCTCCCGGCGCACGGTGTTCGCGGGGGTGCACACCAAGTTCGGGGCGGTCAGCTTCTGCCGGTTCGCCGAGATCGGCGAACTCGAGGCGATCGTCACGAGCACGCTGCTGCCCACCTCCGAAGCCCACCGCTACTCACTACAGGGCCCGCAGGTCATCCGCGTCTGAAAACGAACACAGTCCCCCCAGGGGCACACCCACGCCCGCGTATGCCCCTTACCTCCCCATTGGTTCAGGAGTACCCCATGCGAAGCCAGAGCCGACGAACACCCCGCGCCCTGTTTGCCGTGGCCGCCGTAGGAACGCTGATCACCCCGCTGCTCGCCGGCTGCTCGGGAGCCGGCGGCGCGGGCGGCGTGGGCGGCGGATCGGCCCATGCCATCAACGTCCTGATGGTGAACAACCCGCAGATGGTGGAGCTGCAGAAGCTCACCTCCGACAACTTCACGAAGAAGACCGGGATCAAGGTGAACTTCACCGTGCTGCCGGAGAACGACGTCCGCGACAAGATCAGCCAGGACTTCGCCAACCAGGCGGGCCAGTACGACGTCGCCACCCTCAGCAACTACGAGATCCCGATCTACGCCAAGAACGGCTGGCTCCACGCGCTCGACTCGTACGTCAAGAGCGACAGCGGCTTCGACCAGCAGGACATCCTCGCCCCGATGCGGCAGGCCCTCACCGCCGCGGACGGCAAGCTCTACGGCGAGCCCTTCTACGGCGAGTCCTCCTTCTTGATGTACCGCAAGGACGTATTCCAGAAGAAGGGCCTGACCATGCCGGCCAAGCCCACCTGGCAGCAGGTCGCCGACCTGGCCGCCAAGGCGGACGGCGCCGAGCCCGGCATGAAGGGCATCTGTCTGCGCGGGCTGCCCGGGTGGGGCGAGGTGATGGCTCCGCTGACCACCGTCGTCAACACCTTCGGAGGCACCTGGTTCGACAAGGACTGGAAAGCACGGCTGGACTCCCCGGAGTTCAAGCAGGCCACGCAGTTCTACGTGGATCTGGTGCGCAAGCACGGCGAGTCCGGCGCGCCTCAGTCCGGCTTCGCCGAGTGCCTGAACGACATGACGCAGGGCAAGACGGCGATGTGGTACGACGCCACCTCCGGCGCGGGTTCGCTGGAGGCCGCCGGATCCCCGGTCAAGGGCAAGATCGGCTACGTCCCGGCCCCGGTGGAGAAGACCGACAGCTCCGGCTGGCTCTACACCTGGGCGTGGGGCATCCAGAAGGCGTCGAAGAACGCCGGCGACGCCTGGAAGTTCATCTCATGGGCGTCCGGCAAGGACTACGAGAAGCTGGTGGGCGAGAAGGCAGGCTGGGCCAATGTGCCGGCCGGCAAGCGGTCGTCGACCTATGACATCCCGGAGTACCGCAAGGAGGCGGCCGCCTTCGCGGACGTCACCCGCGACGCCATAGCCAGTGCCAAGCCGAACGACCCGGGCGTGCAGCCCCGCCCCGCGCCCGGCATCCAGTTCGTCGACATCCCCGAGTTCACCGATCTGGGCACCAAGGTCTCGCAGGAGATCAGCTCCGCCATCGCGGGCCGGGAGTCCGTGGACAGCGCGCTGAAGAAGTCGCAAGCGCTCGCCGAGGCCGTCGCCAAGAAGTACGAGGGGTCATGACCATCACCACCTCCGCCCGGGTCGCCGCCGCCACCGCGCGGCCGGCGACCCGGCCGCCGAACCGTATGCGGGCGTGGGCCACCCGAGCGCCTCTGCTGCCCGCCCTGGTCTTCATGATCGTGGTGACCCAGCTGCCGTTCGTGGCCACGCTGGTGATCTCGTTCTTCGACTGGAACGCGCTCTACCCGAAGGACCGCCACTTCACGGGCGTCGACAACTACCGCCAAGTCCTCACAGACCCGGACCTGCGTCACTCGGTGTGGACGACGGTCCTGCTGACGGCCACGGTGGTTCTTGTCAGCCTGGTCGTGGGTCTCGGCATCGCGTTGCTGCTCAACCGGAAGTTCCGGGGCCGCGGCGTGGTTCGCACGATGCTGATCGCCCCGTTCCTGGTGGTGCCGGTGGCAGCCGCACTGCTCTGGAAACACGTGCTCTACAACCCTGAATACGGCCTGTTCAATGGTTTGTTGCACTATGTGGGCGGCCCCCAGCCAGACTGGATCTCCAACACCCCCCTGCTGGCGGTCGAGGCCTCGCTGATCTGGCAGTGGACGCCGTTCATGATGCTGATCCTGCTGGCGGGCCTGCAGAGCCGTGACCACGAGCAGCTCGAGGCCGCGCGGGTCGACGGCGCGAGCGACTGGCAGATCTTCCGCCACCTCACGCTCCCCCATCTGCGCCGCTACCTGGAACTCGGCGCCCTGCTGGGCTCGATCTACATCGTGCAGAACTTCGACGCCGTCTTCACGCTCACCTCGGGCGGCCTGGGCACCGCGAACCTCCCCTACACCGTCTACCAGAGCTTCTACCAGGCCCACGAGAACGGCCTCGCCTCCGCCGCCGGCGTCCTGGTCGTCATCGGTTCGATCATCATCGCGACCTTCGCCCTGCGCGTGGTGTCGTCCCTGTTCCGCGAGGAGGTGTCCCGCGCATGAGCGCCGTCGCCGCACGCACCGCCACCGTACGCCCCCGCCGTCGCCGCGGAGTCGGGCTCGGCCTGCTGGCCTGGCTGGTCGGTCTGCTGTTCTTCCTGCCCATCGCCTGGATGGCCCTGACGTCGTTCCACTCCGAGGCGGACGCCGCGACGAACCCGCCGTCCTTCGGGGCCGCCCTGACCCTGGACAGCTACCGGGACTTCTTCGGCGCGGGCGGCGGCGCGAGCCCCTGGCCGGCGTTGATCAACTCGACCATGGCGTCGGTGGTCTCGACCCTGTGCGTGCTCCTGCTGGCCCTCCCCGCCGCGTACGCCCTGTCCATCCGCCGGGTGGAGAAGTGGACGGACGTCCTGTTCTTCTTCCTGTCCACCAAGATGCTGCCGGTGGTGGCGGGCCTGCTGCCCGTCTACCTGTTCGCGAAGAACGCCGGGATGCTCGACAACATCTGGCTGCTCGTCATCCTCTACACGTCCATGAACCTGCCGATCGCGGTGTGGATGATGCAGTCGTTCCTCGCCGAGGTGCCGGTCGCGGTGATCGAGGCGGCTCGGGTGGACGGGGCGCGCCTGCCGACGGTCCTTACGCGGGTGGTGGCCCCGATCGCGCTGCCGGGAATCGCGGCAACGGCGTTGATCTGCTTCATCTTCAGCTGGAACGAGCTGCTCTTCGCCCGGGTGCTCACCGGCGTGGTGGCCGAGACGGCCCCCGTCTTCCTGACCGGCTTCATCACCAGCCAGGGCCTGTTCCTGGCGAAGGTGTGCGCCGCGTCGCTCGTCATCTCCCTGCCGGTGCTCGCGGCGGGGTTCGCCGCCCAGGACAAACTGGTCCAGGGCCTGTCGTTGGGAGCCGTGAAATGAAGGCCGCCGTCATCGAGTCCGTGGGCCGCGCAGTCGTCTCCGAGGTCCCGGACCCGACGCCCGGGCCGCGCGAGGTGGTCGTGGAGGTCGCGGCCTGCGGTCTGTGCGGGACCGATCTGCACATCCTCCAGGGCGAATTCGCGCCCAAGCTGCCGATCGTGCCCGGGCACGAGTTCGCGGGCGAGGTCGTCGGAGTGGGTACGCAGGTCACGGAGCTGGCGGTCGGCGACCGGGTCGCCGTGGACCCGTCCCTGTACTGCCACGAGTGCCGGTACTGCCGTACGGGCCACAACAACCTGTGCGAACGATGGGCGGCGATCGGTGTGACGACGGCCGGCGGGGCCGCGCAGTACGCGGTCGCGCCGGTGGCGAACTGCGTGAAGCTCCCGGAGCACGTCCGCACCCAGGACGCGGCGTTGGTGGAGCCGCTGTCGTGCGCGGTGCGCGGCTACGACGTCCTGCGGTCCCGGCTGGGGGCGCACGTCCTGATCTACGGCTCGGGAACGATGGGCCTGATGATGCTGGAGCTGGCCAAGAGGACGGGAGCGGCCAGCGTGGACGTGGTGGACGTCAACGCGGCGCGGCTGGAGACGGCACGGCGGCTGGGTGTCTCGGGCTCGGCGGCGAACGCGGACGAACTGGACCGACCGCAGGGCTGGGACGTGGTCGTGGACGCCACGGGCAACGCGGCGGCGATCCAGGACGGCCTGGAGCGGGTGGCCAAGGCGGGGACGTTTCTGCAGTTCGGGGTGGCGGACTATGCGACGCGGGTCACGATCGATCCGTACCGGATCTACAACCAGGAGCTCACGATCACGGGTTCGATGGCGGTGCTGCACAGCTTCGAACGGGCGGCGGAGCTGTTCGCGAACGGGGTGTTGAACCCCGAGGTCTTCATCAGCGATCGCCTGCCTCTGGAGCGGTACCCGCAGGCGCTGGAGCAGTTCGCGGCGGGAGTGGGGCGGAAGATCGTGGTGGTGCCGTAGGGGTGCGGCGTGGATGGTCCTCGCCCCGCCGCCCCTGCCCTTCCCGTCCCTGGGGGCTGCGCCCCCAGACCCCCCTTCGGCCTGAAGGGCCTCGTCCTCGAACTCCCCCAAGCTCTTCGAGCAGGGAAACCCCCAGACGGGCTCGCTGATGCCGACCGGCGGAAAGATCAGCCCCCCGACGTTGGGGGACGGGTAGGGGCGGCGGGGGCTGGGGCCGTGCGGTGGGGCGTCGGGTAAGGGAACGGTAAAGCGGCCTCGCTCGTTACCCCTGGCATGACAGCTATGACCCCCGGCTCGAACCTCGCCCTCGGCGTCCCCCGCGTGACCGTCGACGTCGCCGCCCCGGTGCGGCTCGACGTGTCGGCCCTGCTGCTCACCGCCGACGGCAAGGTCCGCTCCGACGACGACTTCATCTTCTACAACCAGCCGATGGGCCCGGGTGTCACCTACCGCTCCGGCGGCGGCACGAACCCCGACTCGATCACAGTCGACACCGCCTCCCTCCCCCCGGGCATCGAGAAGATCGTCGTCACCGCGAGCCCCGACGCCGCCGGCCAGACCTTCCAGGGCATCGAGCCGACGGCCACCCTCCGCAACGCGGACGACAACAGCGTGCTGGCCACCTTCACGCCGCCGCAGCTCGGCACCGAGACCGCGCTGGTGGTCATGGAGGTCTATCTGCGGGGCGGCGCGTGGAAGGCGCGTGCCGTGGGGCAGGGCTACGCCAACGGCCTCGCGGGCATCGCGACCGACTTCGGCGTCACGGTGGAGGAACCGGCCGCGCCGCCGCAGCCCGTCGCCCCGCCGCAGACCATTCCCCCGGTACCCGTCGCTCCGCCGGCACCCGTCGCTCCGGCGGCACCGCCCACCCCGGCCCCCGGCGCCGGAAAGATCAACCTCGACAAGGGCCGTGTCAGCCTCCAGAAGAACCAGACCGTGTCCCTCGTCAAAGCCGGCCGCCCGCTGCTCTCCCAGGTCAGGATGGGCCTCGGCTGGGAGCCCGCCTTCCACGGCAAGGACATCGACCTGGACGCCTCCGTCATCGCGTACGGCCCGCAGCGCAACCACATCGACAGCTGCTACTTCGGCAAGCTGACCATCCTCAACGGCGCGATCAAGCACTCCGGGGACAATCTCACGGGAGAGGGCGGAGGCGACGACGAGGTCATCGCCGTCGACCTCGGACGCCTGCCCCAGGAGGTCACGGGCCTGGTCTTCACCGTGAACTCGTTCTCCGGCCAGAAGTTCACGGAGGTCGCCAAGGCGTACTGCCGCCTCGTGGACGCCGCCACCGACCAGGAGCTGGTGCGTTTCGACCTCACGGGTGCGGAGCCGCAGACGGGCGTGATGATGGCCAAGCTCGTCCGCCAGTTCTCCGGCGAGTGGGACATGACCGCGATGGGCGACTTCGTCAAGGCCCGCACGGTACGGAACATGGTCAAGCCGGCGGCCGAGGCACTGTAGCCGGTCGTACGGCAGCCACCACACTCGCGGGTGCCCCTCGGCGGGCGCCCGCGGGTGAGGCAGCCGGGGGTCTACGGCCGCAACCCCTCCGTCAGCAGCGACAGGTAGCGGCGGATGTAGGCGCCCTGACCGTTCGCCAGTTCCGAGGCGATGGCGATGCCGTGGGCGAGTCGCAGCACCTCGATCGGCTCGACGTCGGCCCGCAGGGTCCCCTCCCGCTGCGCCGCCTCCACCAGTCGTGACGCCGCTTCCTTCATCGAGGTGCCGCAGGCCGTGACCGCGGCGGAGCTGCCGTCCGTGACGGCCGAGCCCAGCAGGACCTTCATCCCGCGCACCTGGATCGTCCCGACGCACAGCTCGTGCAGCCACTCCACCAGCGCCTCGCCCGGCGGAAGCGCCTTCGCGATCTCGCCGGCCCGGGTCGCGATCGCCTCGATCCGGTCGACGTACGCGGCCTCCAGCAGCGCCTGACGGTTCGGGAAGTGCCGGTACAGCGTGCCCGACCCGACCCCCGCCCGCTTCGCGATGTCGTCGAGCGACGCGTTCTCGCCATGCTCGGCGAAAGCCTCGGCCGCCACCTTCAGCAACCGCTCGTAGTTGCGCCGTGCGTCCGCTCGCATGGGCCTGACCTGCGCCATCCAGCTACTCCTTGCGAACCGGGGGCTCTCTCCGTATCTTATCCGGCACTTGAACCGGAGACAGTCCCCGGTTATCCGAGCCTCGGCCGAGTGAACGGAGTCCCACCGTATGCCCCCCGCTGCCTCGGCCGCCCTCGGCCCCCGAGACGTTCTCGCCCGCTACCGGAGTGCCATGGTCGACAGGTCGGCTGACGATCTGGCCGACCTGTACTCGGTCGATGCCGTCCATGAATTGCCGTTCCTCTTCCCGGGCATGCCCGCGCGCTATCACGGACGCGAAGAGGTACGCGCGGGGTACAGGGCCGCCTGGGGCGCGAGTCCGGCGCAGCCGCGGCGGATCCATGAGGTGGCCGTCCACGAGTCCACCGACCCCGAGGTGATCATCGTGGAGCAGATCGTCACCGGGACCGTGGCCACCACCGGTGAGCCGTTCGCCTTCCCGGGCCTTCTGGTGATGCGGGTCCGGCACGGCTTGATCGTGCACGTGCGCGACTACATGGACGGCCTCGCAGTGGCTCACGCGATGGGGCGACTGCCTGCCGTGGCCGCCATGCTCAGCGGCCGTCGGGATGGATGACGGGCTAGAAGAGCGCGCTGTACGCGTTCAGCGCGGGTTGTCCGCCCAGGTGGGCATAGAGGACGGTGGAGTCCCGACCGATCTCCCCGCGCGAGACCAGATCGACGAGCCCGGCCATCGACTTCCCCTCGTAGACGGGATCGGTGACCATCCCCTCCGTGCGTGCGGCGAGCCGCATCGCCTCCAGCGTCCTCTCGTCGGGGATGCCGTAGGTACCCGCGTGGTACCGCTCGTCCAACTCGACGTCCGCCTCCGTCAACTCCTTCTCCACACCGATGAGCTCTCCGGTGGCGCGGGCGATCCTGGCGATCTGCTCCCGTGTGCGGGTGGGCTCCGCGGACGCGTCGATGCCGATCACACGGCGCGGACGCCCGCCCGCCTCCTCCAGCGCGCGGAACCCGGCGATCATGCCGGCCTGGGTGGAGCCCGTCACGGAACACACGATCACGGTGTCGAAGAAGACGCCCGACTCCCGCTCCTGCTCGGCGACCTCGTACGCCCAGTTCGCGAATCCGAGGCCGCCGAGCGGGTGGTCGGAGGCACCGGCCGGGATGGCGTACGGCTTGCCGCCCGCCTCCTCGACCTCCCGCAGCGCCTGCTCCCAGCTCTCCTTGAATCCGATCCCGAACCCGGCCCTGACCAGCCGAACGTCGGCCCCGGCGAGCCGGCTGACGAGGATGTTGCCGACCTTGTCGTACACGGAGTCGGGCCAGTCCACCCAACTCTCCTGGACCAGCACGCACTTGAGTCCTACGTGGGCGGCGACCGCGGCGACCTGCCGGGTGTGGTTGGACTGCACCCCGCCGATCGAGACCAGCGTGTCGCAGCCCTGCGCGAGCGCGTCGGCGACGAGGTACTCCAGCTTGCGGGTCTTATTCCCGCCGTACGCGATGCCGGAGTTGCAGTCCTCCCGCTTGGCCCACACGGAGGCACCGCCGAGGTGGGCGGTGAGCCGCTGAAGCGGGTGGACCGGGGAGGGCCCGAAGAGCAGGGGGAAACGCTCGTACGTGGACAGGGACATGGGACCTCCCGGGATCAGCGGGCCTCTTCGTCGGTTCGGTCGGTTTCGTCGGCCAGGTCTGCGAGAGTGCGCCAGATCTCCGCGGTGACGTGAACCGCCCCGTCCACGTCACCGTCCGCACAGGCCTCGATGAGCCGCTCGTGCAGCCCGGCGGATCGGCAAGTGCCGCCCTCGCCGAAGCGCCGGCGCTCCAGGCGGCGGATGAGCGGCATGCAGCGGGCGATGGTGGCGGCGGCCGCTCGATTGCCGCAGACCCGGACCAGCACGTCGTGCAACTCGTCGTCGGCGCGCAGGGCGGCGTCCACGTCACCGGCGCGTACGGCACCCGCGAACCGCTCGTTGGCCGCGCGCATCTCCGCCACGTCCGCTGCCCGCAACCGGGGCACGGCGACCCTCGTGGCCAGCTCGTGCATGGCGCCCACGACGGCCGCCGCGTCCCGTACGTCGTCGGCGACGACCGGGGTCACC
This sequence comes from Streptomyces cynarae, assembly GCF_025642135.1. Classification (NCBI taxonomy): domain Bacteria; kingdom Bacillati; phylum Actinomycetota; class Actinomycetes; order Kitasatosporales; family Streptomycetaceae; genus Streptomyces; species Streptomyces cynarae. Next base: position 2,246,945 of record NZ_CP106793.1, read on the forward strand.
CGCGTGTAGCTCTGCGGCTTGCTCTCCAGCAGCCCCTCGTCCACGAGCCGCGAGAAAGCCTCCCGCACGGGCGCCCGCGACAGCCCGAGCCGCTCGGCGAACTCGGTGTCGCGCACCACCGCCCCGGGTTCGATCTCCCCGGCCACGATGGCGTCCCGGATGGCTTCGTAGGCACGGTCCCGCAGCAGGGTGCGGGGCACGGGTCGAAGGGCCTCCATGGACTGAAATGTTAGATATCAACAGGCGCGCGAACAAGGGTGCGGCCCGCACCCCCGTGAAGGTGCGGGCCAGGCTCATCGAGCGGCGCTCAGACCTCCGCCCACGGCCAGTCGGCGTCCCGGGCGGCTTCCAGCAGCGGCACCATCCGGAAGGCCGCGTCCGACAGGCCGCCGAAGGTGTGCCTGTTGCCCGTCCCGGACGGGCCGTGGCCCACCCGGTATCCGGCCAGGTTCCAGGTGTAGACCGGAATGTGCGCCGGGACCTGCCCGGTCGGGTCGCCGTGCCCGTTGTAGCCGTACTGCTCGTCGGTGACGATCAGCACCCGGTCCTGCCCCCGGTAGTGCGAGCGGATCGCGCTGGTGGTGTCGGTACCGCCCAGGTCGCCGAAGCGGCCGAGGACCTTCAGCACCGACTCGCCCTTGCGGAACCTCAGCCGCTTGCTGGTCGTGCCGAACTCGACGAGATCCGCGTCCGCCGCCCGCAGCGCGAGCGCCGTACCGAAGATCGCCGCCGCGTCGGCACGGTTCAGCTCGGAGCGGTCCGACAGCCGGGAGTAGAACATCGAACCCGATCGGTCCACGAGCACCAGCGTGCGTCCGGGCAGCGCGGGCACGTTGGCCAGCGAGTGGCCGAGCGCCTGCTCCAGCGGGTACGACCAGCGCAGCGACGGCGCGTGCTGGTGGGCGGCGAGGTAGCGGAACGGGAACTGCCGCGACCGCTTGACCTCCGCCGGGTCGCCGAGGCGCGCGGCGACCTGGGCAGCCACCTCGTCGGACACACCGGCCTCGTCGAAGTTCCGCAGGTTCCTCACCAGTGCCATCTGGCCCATCGACGGGATCACGGCCTCCCAGGCCGCCTTGTCCATCGGGCCCTGGAGCCAGCCCGCCAGCGCCTCCCAGGTGATGCCTGCGGCGGCCAGCCGCTCGGCGCCGCCGGGAGCCGTGACGACCGCCCGGCGCTCGGCGACCGGCAGCGCCATCAGCTCACGGTGCGCGCCGAGCACGGGGATCGAGACGGGTGGAACGGCGGCATCCGGGTTGTGCCGGCGGTCCAGCGCGTACTGGAACAGGTCGCCCTGCCACGGCTTGCCGGGGTCCGGCGCGGCGTGCACCAGGTTGAGGATGTCGCCGAAGCGGTAGCCCTTCGATGCGGTGTCGTACTTCAGCAGTGCCTTGCCGGTGTAGAGGCGTCGTACGGCGTCGGCGACACCACGCTTGACGGGCTTGGGGACGGCGCGGCCGTATGTGGCCGTCCAGTACGCGAGCAGCTCGCCGGGCTCGTCGGGGCGCCGCAGCACGCAGTCCACGACCTGCCGGTTCGAGGGACCGTCGACCGCGCACGCGTCGAGCCGTGCCTTCACGTACTCGGCGGCGCCCACGAGGGACGCCGTGCGCAGGTTGCCCTCGCCACGGAGCCAGCCGAGCAGGCCGGCGGTCCACGAGGGGTCGGTGACGGCGAGTTCGCGTACGAGCGCGGCGAACCGGTCGTCGCGGTCCGTGCCGGTCTCGTAGAAGGTCTGCTGCGACACGAAGTTCGAGACCGCGAGCAGAAAAAGTTCGGAGCGCGCGTCGCGCTCTCGGCCACGGCCGCCCTCGTACGTGCGGAGCACGCGGCCGGTGGAGGTGACGCGCGAAGTGGGCTGCGCGCGGGCGGTTCTGGTGTTGAATCGCGCCATGGTGAATTCCCCCGAATTCTTTTCGGTTTCGGAGAGAGGCGCAGAAAGGAGGGTGTCCGAGATCAGGGATCGGCGACGGGACTGTAACCTGGCGCGTCTTCCAGTTCCGCCACATCGGCCCGGAGCCGATGACGGGATTCGAACCCGCACCAATTTCTTGACCAGGTCCCTGAAGTATCCGCTGCCTGCGCACCGGGCATCCACCATGTGCTGCGCCTCCCGAGATCAAGTCGGCGGCGGCATCGGATTCTTTGGAGAGAAGAAGTAGCCGCAGCCCGCGCACCGGGAGGTGCGTGAAGTTGTGGTGTCCAGAGATCGAGGTCGGCGGAACCGACGTTGGTGCTCTGCCCCTGAGCTACACCGGCCTGTTGTACCGGTGGCGGGACTCGAACCCGCGGCCGCCCCATTATCAGTGGAAGTAGGTCCTGCCTTCGCACCTGGACGTGCATCACTCTAGGAGGAGTACCGCGGGCCGGGCGAACGAATTAAATTGCGCCGGGAGTTGCCGCCGTCAGTCGCGCTTCTGCCGCTTCCAGGGCCCCGTGACGGCCAGCATGATGCCGGGCTCCTGGATGTTGGCGTACAGGGTCCTGCCGTCGGGCGAGAAGGTGACGCCGGTGAATTCGCTGTACTCCGGCTCGTCCTCGGTGCCGATGTTCAGTTCGTTGCGGGCGATGGGGTACGTGCGGCCGCTGTCGGTGGCGCCGAAGAGGTGCTGGACGCCCTCGCCGTCCTCGGCGATGACCAGGCCGCCGTACGGCGAGACGGTGATGTTGTCGGGGCCGTCGAAGCCGCCGTCCTCGGCCGGGTCGGGGTTCACCCCGAGCAGGACCTTCAGGGTGAGGGTGCGGCGCTTCGGGTCGTAGAACCAGACCTGGCCGTCATGTTGGACGGGGCTCTCCTCGCGTGCGTAGGAGGACACGATGTAGGCGCCGCCGTCGCCCCACCACATGCCCTCGAGCTTGCGGGCGCGGGTGACCTGGCCGTCGGTGAACTGCTTGCGGATCGAGGTCGTCTTGGCGTCGCGGTCGGGGACGGTCACCCAGTCGACGCCGTACACCGTGCCGATCTTCGTGGCGCGGGACAGGTCGTCGACGAACTTGCCGCCGGAGTCGAAGCACTTGAAGGCCTGCAGCACGCCCGCTTCGTCCGCGAGGGTACGCAGCTTGCCGCGGCCGTGCTTGAAGCCCTCCGGCGGGGTCCACCGGTAGAGCAGGCCGTTCGGGCCGGACGCGTCCTCCGTCAGGTACAGGTGGCCGCGCTTGGGGTCGACCACGACGGCCTCGTGGGCGTAGCGGCCGAGGGCCTTGATGGGCTTGGGGCCGCGGTTGGCGCGGCGGTCCTCGGGGTCGACCTCGAAGACGTACCCGTGGTCCTTGGTCATGCCGTTCTGGCCGGCCTTGTCCTCGGTCTCCTCGCAGGTCAGCCAGGTCCCCCAGGGGGTGTTGCCACCGGCGCAGTTGGTGGAGGTGCCGGCGATGCCGACCCACTCGGCGACATGGTCTTGGCGGACCTCGACGACGGTGCAGCCGCCGGACGCGGCCGGGTCGTAGACGAGGCCCTCGGTGAGCGGTACCGGGTACTTCCACTGGGAGCGGGGGCCCTTGAGCTCGTGGTTGTTGACGAGGAGGGTGGCGCCGCGGGGGCCGGTGAAGGTGGAGGTGCCGTCGTGGTTGGACGGGGTGAACTCGCCGGACTCCAGCTTGGTCCTGCCGCTGTAGGTGATGACGCGGTACGAGAACCCGGCGGGCAGGGCGAGGATGCCGTCAGGGTCGGGGACCAGCGGCCCGTAGCCGACTCCGCCGTGCGCGCCGGCCGCTTCCGCGCCTTCGCTGTCGGTCTCCGTGGAGGCAAGGGCGTTGGGAGCGGTGGCGAGGGCGCCGACGCTGCCCGCCAGTGCGACTCCGGCACCGGTGATCGCGGATTTTCTGGCGAAGTCCCTGCGGGTGAGCGACATGGTGTCTCCTGTGACGGTGGGCGTGCCGTGGAGGGTGGCGGACCTCGGGTCGGCGAAACAGTCGCGCCCGTGCCTGAACTCCCGTTGAACGGCAGCCGACGGCTGGGCACGTTTTTCCATGAATCCGCAAAGCACAGCTCTGGGCGGGCAGGGCACACACCAAGACCGGGCAATGCCACGGCAACGTCCCGCCCCGTCACCCACCGAGCGAGGCCACGGCGCCGACGGTCAACCCCCCTGCTGCGACCGCGCCTTGAACGCCGCCTTCCTCGCCTCCTTCGCCACCTTCTTGTCCGGGTGCAGACGCCCCATCGCCTCCAGGACGTCCGGAGTGGCCGGATGGTCCACCCGCCACGCCGTCGCGAAGAAGCCGCTGTGCTGGGCCGCCAGGCCCTCCACCAGGCCCTGCAGTTCCTCCGAGTTGCCCTCGGCCGCCAGCTGCGCGGCCACCGTGTCGATGGTCAGCCAGAACACCATCGACTCCGGCGGTGCCGGCACGTCCGCCGCCCCGCGCTCGGTGAGCCAAACCCGTGCCAGGCCGCCCAGTTCGGCGTCGTCCAGCACCTCGCGCAGCGCGGGCTCCGCCTGAAGTCCGACGAGGGACAGCGCCTGTTGGCAGCGGAGCCGGCGCAGGGGCGCTCCGGCGTCCGAGCCCCGTGCGGCGGCCAGCAGATCCCGCGCCGCCGTCAGCGGTTCCCGGCGTGCCAGCCACTGCTCCGTCTCCGCCTGTGCGGCCGCGGGCGGGAACCCCGACGTGCCGTCGAGCAGGGCGTCCGCGCCCTTGTCGGCCAGCTCCCCCACCGCGGGCGCCGTCATCCCGGCCTCCTGCAGCCTGGTCCGCATCCCGTACAGCCCGAGCGGCGTCAGCCGTACCATCCCGTACCGGCTCACGTCCGCCACGTCGACGCCCGCCGTGGACTCGTCCTCGGCGTCGGTCATCAACGCCTCGTCGACCGGCTGGAAGTCGACGAGCCCGATGGGCTCGAGGATCCGGAACTGGTCGTCCAGCCGCATCATGGCGTCCGAGACCTGCTCCAGGACGTCGTCGGTGGGTTCGCCCATGTCGTCGGGCACGATCATCGACGCGGCGAGGGCAGGCAGCGGCACCGCGCTGTCGCCGGGTCCCCCCTCACTGACCGTCAGCACGTAGAGGTTGCCGAGCACTCCGTCGAGGAACTCGGCCTCCGCCTCCGGGTCCCAGTCGAGGGAGGACAGGTCGATCCCGCCGTCCTCCCCCATGGCGTCGGCGAGCCCGTCCAGCTCGGGCACGCTCGCGTCGGCGAGCACGGCCTCCAGCGCGCCCAGCCAGACGCCGAGCACGTCGCCCGGGCTGCCGGAGGTGAGCAATGCCAGGTCGGCGCCGGTGGTGACCGTCCCCGCCTCCAGGTCCACGACCTGGACGAGGCCGGCGTCGACGGCGACCCGCCAGGCCTCGCTCGCGTCGGCGACGGCGCCCTCGCCGGTCAGCCCGAGGACCTCGGCCGCGGCGGGCAGCTGCTCCTCGACCAACTCGCCCCCGGGGCCGACGCGTGTGTCCGGTCCGGCCCAGCGGGCGAGCCGGGCAGCGCGGGAGAGCAGCGGTGTGGCGAGCGCGTCCCGTGCGAGCTCCGCCTCGGAACGCAGCCGGACCGGCGGCAGGAGGGAGCTGTGTGACATCGGCTGGGTCTCCTTGGGGGACGTACGTGGTGGCCGAGGGGCGCCCCGAAACACACTGCTCAGCCTAGACGGATTTCCACCCATGCCGCCCGGTTCATCTCCTGGCCGGAGGCCGTACATGGCCGAAACCTTGACAACTGGCCTGAGAACACAGGAGATTGACGCGCGTAGAAGTCGGGGGACAGCTGTTCACTGAGGTTCGGTGCCGTCCGTCGCCTGCTACGCGCGTCGCCACCGCCCCACCGGTCGCGGCCCCCGGTTCCACGCTCCACTTCGTCCCGGCGCCCACGTATCTCCCCGGAGGGATTCCGTTGCCGAGCAAGTCTTCCGCGCGGCTCGCCGCGCTCACCGTCGCCGCCGTCTGCTCCGCCGTGTCCGGGGTGGTCCTCACCTCTCCCGCGCACGCGGACACCGTGCGCATCCACGACATCCAGGGCACCACCCGGATATCACCGCTCGCGGGCCAGAAGGTCACGGACGTGGCCGGAATCGTCACGGGTGTGCGGACCTACGGCTCGTCGAGAGGGTTCTGGATGCAGGACCCCACCCCGGACGACGACCCGGCCACCAGTGAGGGCGTCTTCGTCTTCACCAGCTCCACCCCGAAGGTCGCGGTCGGCGACGCGGTGACGGTGACGGGCACGGTATCGGAGTACGTCCCGGGCGGCACCTCGTCCGGCAACCAGTCGGTCACGGAGATCACCAAGCCGACGGTGACGGTCCGTTCCAGCGGCAACACCGTCCCGGCGCCGGTCGTGATCGACGAGGACTCCGTCCCCGCCGAGTACGCCCCGGCGGGCGACCCGGCCGCGAACGGCTCGATCAACGGTCTGACGCTTCGGCCGTCGACGTACGCCCTGGACTACTACGAGTCCCTGGAGGGCATGAACGTCCAGGTCGCCGATGCCCGCGTGGTCACCGCCACCGACCCGTACAGCGAGCTGTGGGTCACGGTGAAGCCGCACGAGCACGCCAACCGCCGCGGCGGCACGGTCTACGGCTCCTACGACTCCCAGAACACCGGACGGCTGCAGATCCAGTCCCTCGGCTCGACCGCCGACTTCCCGCAGGCGAACGTCGATGACACGCTCGCCGGCACCACGACCGGTCCGCTGGACTACAACCAGTTCGGGGGTTACACCCTGGTCGCCGGCCGGCTGGGCACTCTCGAGAGCGGCGGGCTGCAGCGGGAGACCACCCGCAAGCAGGAGCGCGGCGAGCTTGCCGTGGCGACCTACAACGTGGAGAACCTGGACCCGTCGGACACCACGTTCGCGGCCCACGCCTCCGCGATCGTGAACAACCTGCAGTCGCCGGACATCGTGTCCCTGGAGGAGATCCAGGACGACAACGGCGCCAAGGACGACGGCACGGTCGACGCGAGCCAGACGGTGAACACGCTGATCGACGCGATCGTCGCGGCGGGCGGCCCGAAGTACGACTGGCGCTCGATCGACCCGGTCAACGACCAGGACGGCGGCGAGCCCGGCGGCAACATCCGCCAGGTCTTCCTGTTCAACCCGCAGCGGGTCTCCTTCACCGACCGGCCGGGCGGCGACTCCACGACCGCCGTGGGCGTCACCAAGGTGCACGGCAAGGCGCAGCTGACGGTGTCGCCCGGTCGTATCGACCCGGCCAGCGACGCATGGAAGTCCAGCCGCAAGCCGCTGGTCGGCGAGTTCGTCTTCCGCGGCCGGACGGTCTTCGTGATCGCCAACCACCTCACCTCCAAGGGCGGCGACCAGTCGCTGCACGCGCAGTACCAGCCGCCGACGCGCAGCTCGGAGGTGCAGCGCCACCTGCAGGCCACCGAGGTGAACACCTTCGTCAAGGACATCCTCGACACGCAGAAGAACGCAGACGTCATCGCGCTCGGCGACATGAACGACTTCGAGTTCTCCGGCACCGCGAAGATCCTCGAGGGTGACGGCGAGCTGTGGTCGGCGATCAAGTCGCTGCCGAGGAGCGAGCGGTACACGTACGACTACCAGGGCAACGAGCAGGTCCTGGACCAGATCCTGGTCAGCCCGTCGATCCGCCGCGGCTGCGACCTGGACTACGACAGCGTGCACGTCAACTCGGAGTTCCACGACCAGATCAGCGACCACGACCCGCAGGTGCTGCGGTTCCGGCCGTAGCCGTCCCTCGGGCTCGGGGCCGGCTGAACACCCCGTCCAGCCGGCCCCGCCACCAGAGAGTCCCGGTCACCGCTTGGGTCCGCCGTTCTCCAGACGCGCCAGTCGGCTCTGGAACCAGTCGAGCCGGGCCTGGAGCAGGGCCGCCTCGGCGACCAGCTCGGACACGCCGAGATCGGCCGGTGGGGCCTCGGCCCCCGATGCGGCCCGAACCCGCAGCCCCTCCCCCGCGAGCCGGGCGAACGCCGCGAGCGACAGGGACGTACGGCCGCGTACGCACCCGGCGCACGACGCCTGGAGGACGCGCCAGCCCGGCCGCCCCCAGCCGGCGTCGGCCAGCGCCGCGGCGGCGCTCCGCACGCGCAGGCGCCGACCGTCATCGTCCGCACCCGCTGGCGCGCGTACCGGAAGCCGCGTTCGAAGCGGATGTACGCGCCGAGGACCGCGACCTCGAGCAGCACGGCCGCCCGGTGCTCCCCGGTGCACAGCAGCGCCTCCGCCTCCGCGCGGTCGTGGACGCAGTGGAAGCCGCAGTCGCAGCGGCGGTGCGGCGCGCGGTGCCGCAGGCCGTAGACGCACCGGGCCTCGTCGAGGACCGCGTAGGGCAGCGCGCCGCCCAGCGACACACCGGTGAACCCGGCCCGGGTGCCGTCCTGGGACAGCACCGGGTGGGCGATCTTGTATCCGGTCGGCGGCTCCGTCGGTCGTTCCTCGGGGAGCCGCAGTCTCATCGCGCGACCGGAACCTCTTCGGGGGCGGGTGCCTCCTCGACGGGCTCCGCGATGTCGGCGACGTCGGCGACCCGGAGGTCGGCCTGTTCCTCATGCACCTGCGGGCGCTCCTCGGCGACCCCGGTGGCGAGTGCCTTGCCCAGCTTCATGACGCCTCCCGGCTGTTGGTTACCGTCCCGGCCATGGTGACCCACGCGGCCCGATTTGGCACCAGTGCCTGGTCGCCGACGGTCCCGCACCGCGCACCGCGTGGGCCCCTCCCGTGCACTCCGCGCCCCAAGGGCTCGCTCCACTGGAAGCCCCCCCACTCAAGCATCCCTAATCAATATCCTGTAGGAGAATTAAGTGGAGCTTCACGGTTGAGATGCCGAGACTACTCCCATGACGACCACACTCCTCACCGCCCGTCCCTTCGGCCGCGCGCTGTGCGCCATGATCACCCCCTTCACCGAGGCCGGCGCACTCGACCTCGACGGCGCACAGCGGCTCGCCGACCTGCTCGTGAGCGAGGGCTGCGACGGCCTGGTGCTGTCGGGCACCACGGGAGAGTCCCCGACCACCACCGACGCCGAGAAGTCCGCGCTGGTACGGGCGGTACGGGAGGCGGTCGGCGAGCGGGCGTCCATCGTCGCGGGTGTCGGCACCTCGGACACCCGGCACACCGTGGAACTGGCACTGGAGGCCGAAAAGGCGGGCGCGGACGGGCTGCTGGTGGTCACGCCGTACTACAGCCGCCCGCCGCAGGACGCGGTAGAGGCCCACTTCCGCGAGATCGCCGACGCCTCGGCACTGCCGCTCATGCTCTACGACATCCCGGGCCGCACCGGCACCCGCATCGAGCCGGAGACGATGATCCGGCTCGCGGCGCATCCGCGGATCGTGGCGGTCAAGGACTGCGCGTACGACTTCCTCGGCACCCAGAAGGTGCTGGCGCGGACCGAGTTGGCGTACTACGCCGGCTGCGACGAGCACAACCTCGCCCTCTACGCGGTCGGCGCCGCCGGTTACGTCAGCACGGTCGCGAACGCCGTCCCGCGCCGGCTCCGGTCGGTTCTGGACGCGTTCGACGCGGGGGACACGGCTCGTGCGGCCCGGCTCCAACAACAGGCCACCCCGCTCATCGACCTGATGATGGCCGCCGGCCTGCCCGGCACGGTGACCGCCAAGGGCCTGCTGGGGGCGCTCGGCCGGCCCGCGGGCCCGGTCCGCGCGCCGCTGCGGCCCGCCGGCCGCGAGACGGTCGACGGACTGCTGGCGGCGTACGAGCGGCTGGTGACGGCCTGATCACCACAGAGCGTTCCGCAGCAGGTCCTCGACGGCGTACCGGTCCCCGCTGCCGAGCGGGACCGCCGTGCCCCTTCCGACCCCTCTGGATGCCCGGTCAGCTCCGGGTGATGCAGAAAGGATGTCCAGCCGGATCGGTGAGAACCCGCGCCCTGGCAGCCTCGTGAGGCTGGTGGTCCGGCTTGCCCGCGCCCAGCTCCAGCAGGCGGGCTTCGGCTTCGTCCAAGTCATCGACCTTGAAGCAGATGTGAAGCTGCTGGGGAACGGTTTGTTCAGGCCAGCGCGGAGCCCGGTAGTCGTCGACGCGTTGAAAACCGATGAAGAGTCCGTCTTCATGGTTGAGACCGGCGAAGTCGGCGTCCGACTTCGGGTGGGGTTCGAGACCGGTGGCCTGCTGGTAGAACGCCGCCAAAGCCGGCGGATCAGGGCAGTCGAGGGTTATCGCGACCAACTTCATCTGCAGGGGCACGGCATCTCCCAACCGATCGGTGGACTTCCGCGATGAACAGCCCGGAGGCGGCCGCAGGCCAGAACCTGGCGCCGCCCACTGTCGTCCGGGGCAGGACATGAGCGACACGAGCGCCCTCCCGGGCCGTCCTCGGGCCGTGGAAGGGCGCTCAACGATGACCAAGGCCGACGACTGCCACACCTCGGCAGCTCAGGGCGTTGATCGATGAGGCGGCCGCAGGTCACGGCCGCCGTTGGTCAGTTGTGGCTGTGCAGGATCTCGTTCAGGCCGCCCCAGACCGCGTTGTTCGGCCGGGCCTCGACCTTGCCGGTGACGGAGTTGCGGCGGAAGAGGATGTTGGAGGCGCCGTTGAGCTCACGGGCCTTGACGATCTGGCCGTCGGGCAGGGTGACCCGGGTGCCGGCGGTGACGTACAGGCCTGCCTCGACGACGCACTCGTCGCCGAGGGCGATGCCGACGCCCGCCTCCGCGCCGATCAGGCAGCGCTCGCCGATGGAGATGATCACGTTGCCGCCGCCGGACAGCGTGCCCATGGTGGAGGCACCGCCGCCGATGTCCGAGCCGTCGCCGACCACGACGCCCGCGGAGATGCGGCCCTCGACCATGGAGGTGCCGAGCGTGCCGGCGTTGAAGTTCACGAAGCCCTCGTGCATGACGGTCGTGCCCTCGGCGAGGTGCGCACCGAGGCGGACCCGGTCGGCGTCGGCGATGCGGACGCCCTTGGGGGCGACGTAGTCCGTCATGCGCGGGAACTTGTCGATGGAGGTCACCTGGAGGTGCAGGCCCTCGGCGCGGGCGTTCAGGCGCACCTTCTCGACGTCGTCGACGGCGACCGGGCCGAGCGAGGTCCAGGCGACGTTGGCGAGGAGCCCGAAGATGCCCTCCAGGTTCTGGCCGTGCGGCTTGACCAGGCGGTGGGAGAGCAGGTGGAGGCGCAGATAGACGTCGTGCGTGTCGATCGGCTTCTCGTCGAGCGAGGCGATGACCGTGCGCACCGCGACCACCTCGACGCCCCGGCGGGCGTCCGGGCCGATCGCCTTGGCGGCGCCTTCACCGAGCAGCTCCACGGCCTTCTCGGCGGACAGCCGCTCGGTGCCGGACGGGCCGGGCTCGTCGGTCAGCTCGGGAGCGGGGAACCAGGTGTCGAGAACGGTGCCGTCGGCGGCGACGGTGGCGAGGCCGGCGGCCACGGCACCGGTGGTACGGGGAGCAGTCGTGTCGGTCATAGGGGAAACCTAACGTGGCCGGGCGCGCAGGGGCGAACCGGTGCGGGGGGCGTCTCAGGTGCCGGTCGGCCTCGCCGTCGGAGTCGGGCACGGATCAGGGGATGACCCGGGCCAGGGCCTCCCGCGCGTACTCCTCGTCGTACGGCGCCCCCGTCAGCAGTACCTGTAGACAGATCCCGTCCAGCAGGGCGAGCAGTGCCCGGGCCGTGGCCGGATCCGTACGCCGCGCCAGCCACTCGGCGGTCTGCTCCGCCCACTCGGCGGCGACGGGCCGCAGCGCCGGACGGCGCAGGGCCGCGAGATACAGCTCGTACTCCAGCTCGACGCCCGCGCGGTCGCCGTCCAGCCACTTACCCAGCAGCCGGGCGAGGCCCGCCGCGAGGTCGCCCTCGGTGTTCTCCAGCAGGCCGCTCTCGGTGAGCGTCCTGGCGAACCCCTCGTTCGCCTGCCGCAGCGCGGCGACCATCAGCTCGTCCAGGGTTTTGAAGTGGTACGTCGTGGAGCCGAGCGGCACGTCGGCCTCGGCGGCGACCGAGCGGTGGCTCAGCCCGGCGATGCCCTTCTTCCCCACCACCCGGATCGCCGCGTCGATGATCCGCCGGCGCCGCTCGGGGTCGTAGCGGCGGGGCATCAGTGCGCACCTCCCAGGTTCAGGACCACCACCCCGCCGACGATCAGCGCGATGCCGGCGATCTTCGCAAGGCCCAGCCCCTCCCCGAAGAGCACCAGGCCGATCATGGCGACGGTGGCGGTTCCGGCGCCGGACCAGATCGCGTACGCGGTGCCGATCGACAGGGTCTTCAGGGTCTGTGCCAGCAGCAGGAAGGAGACGACATAGCCGAGGAGGGTCACCAGCGAGGGCCCGAGCCTGCTGAACCCGTCGCTGTACTTCATGGCGGTCGTGGCCGCGACTTCGGCCGCGATGGCCCCGGAGAGGAACGCGTATCCCATGTGGACGAGTGTACGCATCGATGTGTACGCCCGTACACATCGATGCGCGCACAAAATGGGGACGCTGGGCGCGCCATCGAGAAACCGCTCTCAAACGGGTGCTGAGAACCCGTCATGTCCACTACAGTTTCACCGTTCGATCACCCGGCTTTCACGGTCGCCGCCGTTCCGCGTGCCCGTGGCCCGGGTCGGCCTCTGTCTTCCCCGCTTTCTCCCGTTGTGCCACAACCCGCTTTCTGACGATTCCGCGTCCGCCGTACGGCGACGCCGAGGGAACCGCGCATGCCAGACACCAACCCCCCACCCGCTCCGGCCCGGCCCGCCCCTTCCCCGGTGTGGGAGACGGGCAATGTCCCGGGCGAAGCCCGGACACCGGGATCCCGCAGACTCTGGGCGGCAGGGCTGCTCGCCGTGGCCGTCTTCTCCACCAGCGCGATAGCGATCTCCGTACTGGGCAGGACAAGTGACTCCCCGTCACCGAAGCGCGCGCAGGACACGGCCGTCGCGCTGGGCGACCCGGACGTGCCCGACTTCTCGCTGCCCCCCTCCCCCGTGGCGGCGCCCAGCGGGAAGAGCGGCCTGACGTCCGGCAAGGCGTCCCCGGCCACCCAGGCGGACTCGCCCTCTCCCGAGCCCGCCCAGCACTCGGCCGGGGCAGAGCCCGCCTCTCACGCCTCGAAGCCGACCGCCCCCAAGCCCCCGAAGTCCACGCCGTCCGCCACCTGGAGCTCGGTCCGCTCGGTCAACTACCGCGACCGGTACTGGCACATCAGCGGCGACTACGTGAAGCTCGACCCGATCGGCTCCGCCCCGGCCCGCCGCGACGCCAACTTCAAGGTCGTCAACGGCCTTGCGGACGCCTCCTGTTACTCCTTCGCCACGACCGACGGCACCTACCTGCGCCACCGGAACTTCCTCCTGCGCGACGAGCCCGACGACGGCTCCTCCCTGTTCCGGCAGGACGCCACCTTCTGCCCCCGCCCGTCGTCGTACTACGGAGCGGTCATGCTGGAGTCGGTCAACTACCCCGGCCGCTTCCTGCGCCACCAGAACTTCCAGCTCAAGCTGGACCCGTACCAGGCCGGCGACCTGTACCGGGCGGACTCGGCGTTCCGTCTGGTGGACGGACTCGCCTGAACCGGTCCGGGCATGCGAAACGGCGAGGCCCCATCGGACCTCGCCGTTTCTCCGCTAGTGGCTCGCGCCTCGGGGATCTCAGACGTTGAACCCGAGCGCCCGCAGCTGCTCGCGGCCGTCATCCGTGATCTTGTCGGGGCCCCACGGCGGCATCCAGACCCAGTTGATGCGCAGCTCGTTGACGAGGCCGTCCGTGGCGGACTTGGCCTGGTCCTCGATCACGTCCGTCAGCGGGCAGGCCGCCGAGGTCAGGGTCATGTCGACGGTGGCGATGTTCGCCGCCTCGTCGATGTGGATGCCGTAGATCAGCCCCAGGTTGACGACGTCGATGCCCAGCTCGGGGTCGACGACGTCCATCAGGGCCTCGCGGAGCTCCTCCTCCGAGACCGGCTTCATCTCCACGGTGTCGCTCATGCCGTCTTCCTTTCGGCCTCGGCTCCGCCCAGCGCCTGGGCCGTCGCGTCCTTCCACGCCATCCAGCTCAGGAGGGCGCACTTCACCCGCGCCGGGTACTTGGACACCCCGGCGAACGCGACCGCGTCCTCCAGGACGTCCTCCATCGCGTCGTCGGGCTCGGTCCTGCCCTTGGACTGCATCAGCTCCAGGAAGGTCTCCTGGATCTTCTGCGCCTCGGCCAGTTCCTTGCCGACGAGCAGCTCGTTCAGTACGGAGGCCGAGGCCTGGCTGATGGAGCAGCCCTGGCCCTCGTACGAGACGTCCTTGATCGTCGTGCCGTCGTACTTCACGCGAAGGGTGATCTCGTCGCCGCACGTCGGGTTCACGTGGTGCACCTCGGCGTCGCCATCCCGCAAGCCCCGCCCGTGCGGGTTCTTGTAGTGGTCCAGGATGACTTCCTGGTACATGGAGTCCAGCTTCACGTTTCAGCTCACGCCCTTCAGCCGAAGAAGTTCCGTACGTGCTCCAGGCCCTCGACCAGTGCGTCGATCTCGGCCGGCGTGGAGTACAGATAGAACGACGCTCGCGTGGTCGCAGGAATTCCGTACCTGAGGCACACCGGGCGGGCGCAGTGGTGGCCGACACGGACCGCGATGCCCTGCTCGTCGAGGACCTGGCCCACGTCGTGCGGGTGGATGTCGCCGAGCGTGAAGGAGATCGCGGCGCCCCGGTCCTCGGCCGTGGTGGGGCCGATGATCTTCAGGTCGGGAACCTCGCTCAGCCGCTTCACCGCGTACTCGGTGAGCGCGTGCTCGTGGGCGAGGATCTTGTCCATGCCGATCGAGTTCAGATAGTCGATGGCGGCGCCGAGACCGACCGCCTGCGC